>NZ_QAII01000087.1:7416-40170 GCF_003060965.1 Caulobacter sp. HMWF025
CGGCATCGCCATAACCCGAGCGGGCCTGTTCGCGGATATTGACCTGGGTCAGGGCCACGCCCGTCAGGCGGGCACCGACCGACTGCAGAAGGCGCAGACCGGCCAGAACCGCATTCCGGTGCGTGTGGCGCCAGCGGGTCAGGTACAGCACGCCGTCGCTCTTGGGAGCCAGGATCCGGGTATCGGCAATCGCGAGCACGGGGGCCGTGTCGAGCAGGACGTAGCGGAAGCGCTGGCGCAGGGCCACGATCAGCTCGTCCATGGCGGCCGAGCCGAACACATCCTGGACAACCGGGTCACCCTTGGCGATCGGCAGGAACACGGCGCTGGTCAGGTCGTCGCGCATCAGGCAGCGGTCCAGCGGAACCTTGCCCGAGAGGGCCTCGAGCAGACCGACGGTCGGCTCGTGCTGCGACACGCGGTGCAGGTTGCGGCGGCGCAGGTCGCAGTCAACCACGACCACCGAGTCCCCGGCCAGGGCCATGGTCCGCGCCAGGCAGACGCTGGTGGTGGTCTTGCCTTCACGGGGCAGCGACGAGGTGATGGTGATCACCCGCGACCCTTCACCCGGCACCGAGGCCAGCAGCGAGGTCCGCAGATTGCGGAAGCCTTCGGCGAAGGCCGACAGCGGCTTCTCGACGATGTAGCGGGTGGGCGAGGCCTTGCGGGCCGCTTCACCGCCGATGGTCGAGGACAGCAGCAGCAGGGAGCCCAGGTTCGGCAGGTCGAGGCGCTGCTCGATGTCCGACGAGGTGGAGAAGCCGGTGTCCAGCAGTTCCAGGATGATCAGCAGTGCCAGGCCGGCGACGATGGCGGCGACGAAGCCCAGCAGCAGGATCACGGGCACATTGGGCGAGCTCGGAACCGAGGGGGCCTTGGCACGCGACAGGACGCGGGCGTCAGACTGTTCGATACCCTGCTGGGCCGTGGTCTGCTTGAAGCGGTCGAGGAAGGATTGGTAGAGGGTGCGGACCGACTCGGCGTTGCGCTCAAGTTCGTTCAGGCGGACCGAAGCGGCGTTGTTCGACGCCAGGGTCCCGCGCGAGCGGCCGAGGCTGCTTTCGAGCGAGGCAACCTGGCCCTGGGCCGCCTGGGCCTTGGCCTGCAGGTTCGAGATGATCCGGCGGATTTCGGCCTGGATCTGGATGTCGATGTCGTTCAGCTGGGCCCGCGCCTTTTGCAGGGCCGGATATTGCGGGCCATAGCGGCCTTCCATCTCGGCGACCTGACGGCTGATCTCGGCACGCTGGCTGCGCAGCTGCTGCACGACCGGTGAGTCCAGCGCGCCGCCCACGTCGTCACCCGACGAGCCACGGGCCAGCTGGGCACGGGCCGTGTTGTACTGCGAAGCCTGGGCCGCAGCCTCGGCGCGCGATTCCGCCAGGCGGGTATTGAGGTTGGAAATTTCCTGCTCGGTGAGCGTATTGCCTTCGGCGCTCATCAGGCCGTTGGCGGCCTTGTATTGCTGCACCTGGGCTTCGGCCTGCTCGACCTGGGCCCGGAGACCGTTGAGGCGCTTGTCCAGCCAGTCGCTGGCCCCGCGGGTCGCCTCGAACTTGCTGTCGAGCTGCTCGAACACATAGCGGTCCGCAAACGCATTGGCGATCTTGGCGGCCATCTGCGGGCGCTCGGATTCGAACTCGATATTGATCACATAGGTCAGGCCCGAACGGCTGACCTTGAGGCCGCGCAGGACGGTGTCGACCACCACCTCATGGTCGCGCTGCTTGTCGGCGGCCGTGACCGGCGCCTTGGAGGTCTTGCCGAGCAGACCATCCAGCGAGGCCATCATGCCGGGCTTGCGAAGGCGCGGGTTGAACTCGGGATCCTGGTCGAGCTGCTGCTGGCGGACGACCTTTTCGGCGAGGGCGCGGGACCGCAGCACCTCGACCTCGGTGTCAACCACGCTGGTGTCCGCCGTCAGGCTGGACATGACCTGCTGCAGGTCCAGAACGTTCTGTTTGCGCGAGTCCAGCATGACCTGCGCCGTCGAGGTATAGTGTGGCGTCGCCTGAAGGGTCAGAAGGATCGCCAGACCAAAGACAACGAGGGCGGCCGCCCAGAAAGCGCGGGCCCGGCGACGGAACATCGCCAGATACCGACGCAGATCGATCTTGGGCAATCCGATCTCGTTATTGGAGTCGGAGATAACGGCCTTGGGCGTGCGAGCGTCCATACTCAGATCCTCAGTTCAAGCGCCGCTAGTGAGTGCTGGTTCGCGTCGAACAGCCCTTCATACGAGTTCTCAATCAGAGCGCGTTGACTTAACCTTAGACCGGCTCTGGTTAGCGAGACGTTAGAGACGTTAGAATTTGTAGGTCGTCGTCAGATAGAAGCGGTTCGTAGAGAAGTTGGTCCCCTTCTCAGACCCCGAAGAGTCCTGCTTGAGCCACTCGTAGCCGCCTTCCAGTCCTACCGTACGATTAAGAAGGTAAGTTACGCCTACACCGGCCGAGGGCCGTTTGTCGGTGCGCTTGATAGCACCCTTGAAGTCGTTCTTCTGGTAACCAACGCGCCCGCTGAGCAGGATGTTGCGCCGGAACTCATAGTCGGCGCGCAATTGGCCGGACGTGAGCAGGAAACCGGCAGCGCCGGCGAAATCGGTGTCTTCAATGCTCTGGGCGGCGACAGCCGACACCGTCAGCTGCGGCAGCGGAAAGTATTCCAGCCGGCCCCGCACCGAGGTTCCGTTGACGTCCCTGAAGGCGGCAGAGTCATAGGCCTGACGGGAATAGCCGACCGCCACGTCGCCCCGGATCAGGCTGGTGACGTCGAAGCTGGCCCCGAGCGCCGCATCGACGCCCTTGGAATCGCGCGAGTCGAGGCCGCTGCCGTTCTTGTACTTACGGGCATTGGCCGACAGACTGACAAAGACCGAGGTCGCGCCGCTGACCGCATATTCGGCCCGGCCGTTCAGGGAGCTGGCGACGCGGTCGCGGTCACGACCGGCGATCTTGCCGCCACCGATGGCATCGACGTCGGAATACTTCAGGTCACGAACGTCCGCCGAGGTCACGAGGCGGACGCGGCTGAGATCCTTGACCCCGCCGACATAGGCCTTGGCGACCTTGAATCGCACCGGCTCGGCCGCGCTGGGCGGAGCCGAGATCGAGGTGCGGGATTCGGTCGTCTGCTCGTAGGACGTGCCGCCCTGGAATGAGGTTCCGCGACCGGCGTCGAAGCGGCCGTTGCCGCCGAACGCCCAGTCAACCGCATCTTCGCGCGGGTGGTCCAGGTAGCTGCGGCTGTCGAGGCGGGCGAAGGCCGACACATAATGACGGGCCCACTGGGTCTCGGCGAGGACCGCCGGCCGGAAGCTGACGACGGCGTCGGCCTGGCCGGCAGCCTTGGCATAGATGTTGTCGTCGCTGGTAAGGCTGGCCGAAACGGTCGGATGCAGCATCAGGCTCTGCCAGCGGACACCGCGGGGATCCCATTCGGGCCGGGCCCGCTGGAGAACGCCCGTACTGCGTCCGCGCGCAAACAGGCCGGTCCGCTCGCCCATGGCGCTGCCGAAATCCGCCGTCTGGTCGCCCGGAATGCGATAGGCCTGGGCCTGGGCTCCGGTTGCGGTCGCCACCAGGGCGAGCGCGGACACGCAAACCATCAATCCTGAACGCATCAACAGACCCTATCGTTCGTCGCGCACCGACCGGCGCAGCCCCGGTCCTTGATACCCTATCAAGGACGGACTTCAATCCTCACGCGACCAGCCGTGTCCTTTTGGAAGCACGGAAAGGTCTTCGTGCAGCATTTCTGTCGCAAAGACGCCGCTATTCGTTAACGAATGGTCTCGGAAGTTCAATTTTAACATCCATTACGCAATCTCTTCGTGCATCCGCACCGGAGGCCTCCTAGTAGGGTCTCGACCTTTCACAAGGAGATCGACTTGCGCGTAGTGATGATCGGCACGGGCTATGTTGGACTGGTGTCCGGGGCGTGCTTTGCAGACTTCGGGCACGTGGTGACGTGCGTGGACAAGGATCCGGGCAAGATCGAGCGCCTTGAGCGCGGCGAGATCCCGATCTTCGAGCCGGGCCTGGATGATCTGGTGGCGCGCAATGTGCGCGAGGGCCGCCTGTCCTTCACCCTCGACGGTGCCGCCGCCATCAAGGAGGCCGATGCGGTGTTCATCGCCGTCGGCACCCCCACCCGCCGCGGCGACGGCCATGCCGACCTGTCCTATGTCTATGCCGCCGCCGAGGAGATCGCCGGCCTTATCGACGGCTTCACCGTCATCGTCACCAAGTCCACCGTCCCGGTCGGCACCGGCGACGAGGTCGAGGCCATCACCCGCCGCGTGCGGCCGGACGCCCAGTTTGCCGTGGTCTCCAACCCCGAGTTCCTGCGGGAAGGCGCCGCCATCGAGGACTTCAAGCGGCCCGACCGCGTCGTCGTCGGCACCGAGGACGAGCGCGCCCAGGCGGTGATGCGCGAGCTCTACCGCCCGCTGTCGCTCAACGAGACCCCGATCGTCTTCACCGGCCGCCGCACCAGCGAGCTGATCAAGTACGCCGCCAACGCCTTCCTCGCCATGAAGATCACCTTCATCAACGAGATGGCCGACCTCTGCGAAAAGGTCGGGGCCGACGTCCAGCAGGTCGCCAAGGGCATCGGCCTGGACAAGCGCATCGGCTCCAAGTTCCTCAATGCCGGGCCCGGCTATGGCGGCTCCTGCTTCCCGAAGGACACCATCGCCCTGGTCAAGACCGCCCAGGACTATGGCGCGCCCACCCGGCTGATCGAGACCACCGTCGAGGTCAATGACGCCCGCAAGAAGGCCATGGCCGCCAAGGTCGCCGCCGCCCTCGGCTCCGAGGACCTGGCCGGCAAGACCGTCGGCGTGCTGGGCGTGACCTTCAAACCCAATACCGACGACATGCGCGACGCCCCCAGCCTCGACATCCTCCCGGCCCTGCAGGCCAAGGGCGCGACCGTCCAGGCCTTCGATCCGGAAGGCGGCCACGAGGCGGTCAGGATGCTGCCCGGCGTGACCTTCACCACCGGTCCCTACGAGGCCGCCGAAGGGGCCGACGTCCTGCTGATCCTCACCGAATGGGACCAGTTCCGGGCCCTCGACCTCTCGCGTCTCAAGAGCGCCCTCAAGGCTCCCGTCGTCGTCGACCTGCGCAATGTCTACAAGCCCGCCGACATGGTCCGCGCCGGCTTCACCTATGTCAGCATCGGGCGGTCATGATGGGCTCAGGGCCCGTCATCGTCACCGGTGCGGCCGGCTTCATCGGGATGCATGTGGCCGAACGGCTGCTGGATCGCGGCGAGGCCGTTATCGGCATCGACGTCTTCAACGACTATTATGACCCACGCCTGAAGGCCGCGCGCGCCGCGCGGCTGGAAGGACGCCCGGGCTTTTCGATGGTCCGCATGGACATCGCCGAGCACGAGGCCCTGCTGGCCCTGGTGCGCGACAGCGGGGCCCGGCGGATCGTCCACCTGGCCGCCCAGGCCGGGGTCCGTTACTCGATCGACAATCCGTTCGCCTATGAGCGCTCGAACCTCGCCGGGCATCTGGCGGTGCTCGAGGCCTGCCGCCATGCGGGCGTCGAGAACCTGGTCTACGCCTCGTCGAGCAGCGTCTATGGCGACCGGCCGATCGACGGCGGTGGCTTCCGCGAGACCGATCCGGTCGACGCGCCGGTGTCGCTGTATGCGGCCACCAAGCGCTCGTGCGAGCTGATCAGCGCCAGCTATGCCCGCCTGTACGGCTTCCCCCAGTCGGGCCTGCGGTTCTTCACCGTCTATGGCCCGTGGGGCCGGCCCGACATGGCCTATTACGGCTTCACCCAGAAGATCCTCGCCGGCGAGTCCATCGAGGTCTATGGCGAGGGCAAGATGGCCCGCGACTTCACCTATGTGGACGACATTGTCGACGGCATCATCGGTGTGCTGGACCATCCCCCGCCCTCCGGCGGCCACGAGGTCTACAATATCGGTGACAGCCACCCCGTGGGCCTGATGGACATGATCACCACGCTGGAACGCACCCTGGGCCGCGAGGCCGTCAAGGTCCTGCGCCCGATGCAGCCCGGTGACGTGACCGCCACCTATGCCGATATCTCCAAGCTCAGGGCCCTGACCGGCTACCAGCCCAAGGTCGAGCTTGCCGAAGGCCTCGCGCGGTTCGCCGAATGGTGGCCGAGCTATCACGGGCAGTGACTCCGCCGCGCCCTTCCCCCCTGTTCGGGGCATGGCGCGCGGTGAACCAGGCCCTAGACGTACGGACGCCCCGCGGCTTCGCCGGCGGTTCCGGTCCCGGCCCTGCCGGACCGGGGCCCCGGCGGGAGTCCGGGACCTGATCTTGCCGATGACGGGATGACCATGACCGACCGCACACCGATCCTTGTCGCCGGAGGCGCAGGCTATATCGGATCCCACACCTGCCTGAGGCTGCACGAGGCCGGCTTTCTGCCGATCGTCTATGACAATCTCAGCAACGGCTGGGAGTCGTTCGTCCAGTGGGGTCCGCTGGAGGTGGGCGACATCAATGACGCCGCCCGGCTGGATGCCGTGCTGGCCAAGCACAAGCCCGCCGCCATCATCCATTTCGCCGCCTTTATCGAAGTCGGCTTCTCGGTGGCCGAACCCGGCGCCTTCTATGCCAACAATGTCGGCGGCACGATCACCCTGGTCGAGGCGGCCCGCCGGGCCGGGATCGACAGGCTGGTCTTCTCCTCGACCTGCGCCACCTATGGCGCGCCGGTCTATGTGCCGATGGACGAGAAGCACCCCCAGGCCCCGCTCAACCCCTATGGCCGCAGCAAGCTGATGGTCGAGCAGATCCTGGCGGACCTTGATCAGTACAAGGCCTTCCGCTCGGTGGTGCTGCGCTATTTCAACGCCGCCGGGGCCGATCCCGAGGGGCGGATCGGCGAGAAGCACGAGCCCGAAACCCATGCCATCCCGCTGGCCATTGCCGCCGCGCGGGGCGAGCGCGATGCCTTCACCCTGTTCGGCAGCGACTACGACACCCGCGACGGCACCTGCGTGCGCGACTACATCCACGTGCTGGACCTGGCCGACGCCCATGTGCTGGCCCTCAAATGGCTGCTGGACGGCGGCGAGAGCACGGCCTTCAATCTCGGCACCGGCGAAGGCACCACGGTGCGCGAACTGGTCGGGGCGATCGAGCGGCGCTCCAACACCCCCTTCCCCCTGATCCCGGCCGATCGCCGGGCCGGGGATGCGCCCAGCCTGGTGGCCAACAATGACAAGGCCCGCACGAAGCTGGGCTGGTCGCCGCGCTACACCCTGCAGGACATCATCGACCACGCCTGGGCCTGGCACGCCAACGGGGCCCTGACCCTGAAGCGCTGAGCGATGCCGGCTTCGCCTGCGACACCGTGTCGTGCAGGATGAACGGAACCTGAAGGGCCCGTTAAGGGTCTGTCCGCATTTCTGTGCCTACAGTGTACGGATCGACATCAAGGTCAGTTCCATGGCTTCCTTCACGCTTCGCCCTTCAGATCGTTTGCAATTCGACTCGCTGCTCGGCGAACTGAACACCCAGTTTCCGGCCGCCCATGTGGAAGCGGCCCATAACGACATCTGGGGCTCGTACCGCCTGGACGTGTCCTGCGATGCGCCGCTGGAAGGCGCGCTGGTCGCCTGGGTCGACAAGCACTCGACCTGCCCGCGCACCTGACAGCGGCCGCGGCGGCGACCCTTACTGACTGGCCCAGAGGATCCGCGCGATCCAGGCCACCTCGCCCCGGTCGAGGATCCGGTCCTCATAGTCGCGATTGAGCGAGGACAGCTCGATCGTGCGGGCGGTGACCCGTGCCAGTTCCTTGGCCATCACCTCGCCCTTTGTCGTCTTGACCACCACCCGGTCGCCGCGGCGCGGCTCGATCGACGGCGAAACCAGGATCCGGTCGCCGTCGCGAAACACCGGCGACATCGAGTCGCCGGCGATCTCCAGGGCGTAGACCCCCTCTTCCTGCAGGCCCGGAAAGGCGATCTCGTCCCAGCCCTCGCCGACCGGAAACCCGGCATCGTCGAAGAAACCGTCAGATCCCGCCTGGGCCAGGCCCAGTAGCGGAACCCCGCGTGCGGCCCCGCCCTGAAAAGCGGGACGGGCGCTCTCGGTCAGGGCGGCGAATTCTGAAAACCCGACCCCGGTCGCCTCCAGCACCTTGGCCAGGCTTTCGGTCGACGGCCAGCGCGGGCGGGCGTCTGCATCAGCGGACATGCGCTTGGAGCGGTTGAAGCTGGTCGGGTCCAGGCCCGCCATCTTCGCCATGGCCGACGGGCTCATGTCGAAACGCTTGGCCAGGGCGTCGATCGCGGTCCAGATTTCGGTATGCGAAAGGGCCGTCATGCCTGTCTTCCAGCGGCGGGGGAGCGTGAGGAAAATATGCCTTGGGCCTAGGAAAGTAAACCTATCCAGATTCCGCAGGTTGACGTTTACGTAAACGTTGACGTCAACGGAAGGCGGGGTTAGGGTGATCAACGATAATAAAGCGGCCCAGCCGCGTAGCTGGGCCTTTCCTCCTGGGAGGTTTCATGTTGGCTGATCTGCGGCGCCCCGAGCGCACCTTCACCATTCGGCAATTGTGCAACGAATTCAAAGCCACGCCGCGCGCGCTGCGCTTCTATGAAGACAAGGGCCTGCTGTGCCCCGCCCGCGAGGGCCTCAATCGCGTCTATTCCCACAAGGACCGTGTCCGCCTGCAGCTGATCCTGCGCGGCAAGCGCGTCGGCCTGTCGCTGTCGGAAATCCGCGAGATCCTCGACCTCTATGACGAGAACGACGACGGCGCGGCCCAGATGGCCCGGTCGCTGAAGAAGTTCCGCGAACGCACCGCGGCCCTCGAGCAGCAGCGCGAGGACATCGACGGGGCCCTGATCGAACTGCACCAGGCCTGCGCCCGCCTCGAACAGCGCCTGGCCGAGATCCGCCCCGACCTGCTGCCGCGCGCCGCCGACTATGACCAGGTGCTGCGCGCCCGGCTGGACGGTCACGCGGACGCCGTGCTCGGCAAATAGGGTTCAGCGGCGGCCTCTGCCCCGCCCGGGGCCGAGACCTCGCCGCCACCTCAACCACCACCGCCCTCCACTTCCAGGACCTTCCATGACCTACCAGCCGCCCGTCCGCGATCACGTCTTCATCCTGCGCGACATGCTGAACATCGATCAGCACAGCGCCCTGCCGGCCTTCGCGGACGCTTCCTTCGACGTCGTCGAGCAGATCCTGGAGGGGGCTGCCAAGTTCACCGGCGAGGTCCTGGCCCCGCTGAACACGGTGGGTGACAAGGTCGGCTGCGTTCTGGATCCGGCGACCAACACCGTCACCACCCCGCCCGGCTTCAAGGAAGCCTACAAGCAGTTGTGCGAAGGCGGCTGGACCGGTCTGGGTTCTGACCCGGCCTATGGCGGCCAGGGGCTACCCCATGTCGTCAACCTGGCCTTCAGCGAGATGTCGAGCTCGGCCAACATGGCCTTCTCGATGTATCCGGGCCTGGCCCACGGGGCCTATTCGGCCATCCATGAGGGCGGCACCGACGCCCAGAAGGATCTCTACCTGCCCAAGATGGTGACCGGCGAATGGACCGGCACCATGAACCTGACCGAGCCGCACTGCGGCACGGATCTGGGCCTGCTGCGCACCAAGGCCGTTCCCCAGGCCGACGGCAGCTACAGGATCACCGGCCAGAAGATCTGGATCTCGGCCGGCGAGCACGACATGGCCGACAACATCATCCACCTGGTTCTGGCCCGCATCGAAGGCGCGCCGGCCGGGGTGAAGGGCATCAGCCTGTTCATCGTGCCCAAGTTCCTGCCCAAGGACGACGGCAGCGTCGGCGAGCGCAACGAGGGTGCCAAGTGCGTGGGCCTCGAAGAGAAGATGGGCATCCACGGCAACGCCACCTGCGTCATGCAGTATGACGAGGCCAAGGGCTTCCTGATCGGCGAGGAAAATGCCGGCCTGAAGATCATGTTCGTGATGATGAACGAGGCCCGTCTGGGCGTCGGCATGCAGGGCGTGGCCCAGGGCGAGGCCGCCTACCAGGCCGCCGTCGCCTTCGCCAAGGACCGCCTGCAGGGCCGCTCGCTGACCGGGGCCAAGAATGCCGAAGGCCCGGCGGACCCGATCATCGTCCACCCCGACGTGCGTCGCATGCTGCTGGAGAGCAAGGCCCTGATCGAAGGCGGTCGCGCCTTCCTGTACTGGACCGCCCTGCACGGCGACCTGGCCCACGCCCATCCGGATGAGAAGGTCCGCGAAAAGGCCGCCGACTATATGGGCCTGATGACGCCGGTGCTGAAAGGCTACCTGACCGACAAGGGCTTCAAGATCTGCTCGGACGCCGTCCAGGTCCACGGCGGCAGCGGCTTTACCGAACACTTCCCGGTCAGCCAGTTCATGCGCGATTGCCGGATTGCCCTGATCTATGAAGGCACCAACGGCGTCCAGGCCCTCGATCTGGTTGGCCGCAAGCTGGCCTCCAAGGGCGGCCGCGCGGTCATGACCTTCTTCCAGGAAATCGACCAGTTCATCGGCGAGAACGACACCGACGAAGGGCTGAAGCCCTTCATCACGGCCCTGGCCGAGGTGAAGGCCCAGATGCAGGAGGGCACGATGTGGCTCATGCAGAACGGCCTGCAGAACCCGGACAATGCCGGCGCGGCCTCGACCGACTACATGCACCTCTTCGGCCTGACGGGGCTGGCCTACATGTGGGCCCTGCAGGTCAAGGCTGCCCAGGCCAAGATCGCGGCCGGCTCGTCCGATCCGTTCTATTCGACCAAGGTCGTCACGGCGCAATATTTCGTCGAACGCATCTTGCCTGACGCAGGGGCGCATCTGACCAAGCTGAAAACCGGTTCAGCGACCCTGATGGCGCTGCCTGCGGAGGCTTTCTGATCATGAGCGTGCTCAACGTCGAAAAACCGGCTTTCATGGCCGAAGAAGACATCGCGATCTTTGAGGACGCGGTCGGCAAGTTCTTCGATGAGCACGCGCCTGAAAACGTCGTGGCGACCTGGCGCAAGAACCACTGCGTCGATCGTGCGATGTGGACCAAGGCAGGAGAGGCCGGGCTGCTCGGCCTCTCCACGCCGGAAGAATACGGCGGGGCCGGCGGCGACTATCGCCACGAGGTCGTGCTGATGGAACAGCTGGGCCTGAAGGGCGTCGACGGCTTCGGCATCAGCCTCCACAATGCGATCATCATGCCCTATCTCGTCCACTACGGGACCGAGGAGCAGAAGCGCCGCTGGCTGCCGAAAATGGCGACCGGGGAACTGGTCGGCGCCATCGCCATGACCGAGCCGGGCGCGGGCTCGGACCTGCAGGGCATCAAGACCAGCGCCAAGAAGGTCGGCAACCAGTACGTCATCAACGGCTCCAAGACCTTCATCACCAACGGCCAGACCGCCAACCTGATCATCGTGGTCTGCAAGACCGACCCGGCGGCCGGGGCGCGCGGTACCTCGCTGATCCTGGTCGAGACCGACGGGGCGGAAGGTTTCGAGCGCGGCCGAAACCTCGACAAGCTGGGCCAGGAAGCCCAGGACACCTCGGAACTGTTCTTCAATGACGTAAAGGTTCCGACCGAGAACCTGCTGGGTGTCGACGAGGGCCAGGGCTTCTTCCAGCTGATGGGCCAGTTGCCCCAGGAGCGCCTGAACATCGGCGTCCAGGGTCTGGCAACCATCGAGCGGGCGCTTGAGCTGACCATCGCCTACGTCAAGGAGCGCAAGGCGTTCGGCAAGGCGATCCTCGACTTCCAGAACACCCAGTTCGTGCTGGCCGAGTGCAAGACTGAAGCGACCGTGGCCCGGGTGTTCATCAACCACTGCATCGCGCAGCACCTGGCCGGCAAGCTGGACGCCGCCACCGCCTCGATGGCCAAGTACTGGGTCAGCGACCTGGAGAACAAGATCGTCGACCGATGCCTGCAGCTGTTCGGCGGCTATGGCTTCATGAACGAGTACCCGATCGCCCGGATGTACAAGGACAGCCGCATCCAGCGCATCTATGGCGGCACCAACGAGATCATGAAGATCCTGATTGCGAGGACCCTGTGATCATCTCGCTCGCCCTTCTGGCCCAGGCCGCCGCCCCGGCGGTGGTCAAGCCGGCACCCGACGCCCGGTCTGCGGTGGTCTGCGTGCGCGCCGAAAAGGGCGGGCGGCGCCCCCTGACCTTCAGCGGCCAGCTGGTCGGCAAGCGCGCCCAGCCCGGCGCGTTCAAGCTGCCGCTGACGCCGGGGGCCGATGTCTGCTACACCCTGCTGCGCTCGAAGATCGCAACCTGGAGCCTCGAGGTCACCACCTCGGGCTTCACGGCCTGCACCCTGCCGGCCCCGGAGTTCGGCCAGCGCGTCACCTACAGCGCCAAGGCCGGCGCCCGGGGCCTGGTCTGCAAGCCGCTGGGCAAGAGCCCGATCGGGACCTGGAAGTAATGTCGGTCCACACCGCCACCGTCAGCTGGGCCCTGAAACCGGACGAGGACTTCGCCCGGGGCCGCTACAGCCGCGCCCATACCCTGGCGTTCGACGGCGGCGCGACGGCACCGGGCTCGGCCTCGCCGTCGGTGGTGCCCCTGCCCTGGTCGGATCCGGCCGGCGTCGATCCTGAAGAGCTGTTCGTGGCGGCCCTGTCGTCGTGCCACATGCTGACCTTCCTGGACCTGGCCCGCCGGGCCGGTTTCCGGATCACCGCCTATGCCGACACGGCGCAGGGGGTGATGACCAAAAACGATCATGGGGCCCACTGGGTCAGTGCCGTGACCCTGCGCCCCGCGATCACCTATGAGGGCCCCTCGCCCGACGCGGCCGCCGAGACGGCCCTGCACGAGGCCGCCCACCACGCCTGTTTCATCGCCAATTCGGTCCGCACGACTGTGCGGGTCGAGCCGGCGATCCTCCCATCCCGCCAGGGACAACCCGTTTAAAAAAGATACGCAGGAAGGAGCCATCCAATGGCCGACGCTTATATCTTCGATGCCGTGCGGACCCCGCGCGGCAAGGGCAAGAAGGACGGATCTCTGCACGAGATCACCTCGCTGTCCCTGGCCACCCAGGTTCTGGAGGCCCTCCGGGACCGCAACAACCTCGACACGTCCTATGTCGACGACGTCGTGCTGGGCTGCGTCGCCCCCGTCGGCGAGCAGGGCTCCGACATCGCCCGCACCGCCGTGCTGACCGCTGACTATGCCGAGAGCGTGGCCGGCGTGCAGATCAACCGCTTCTGCGCCTCGGGCCTGGAAGCCGTGAACATGGCCGCCGCCAAGGTCGCGTCCGGCGAGGCCCAGCTGGCCATCGGCGGCGGCGTCGAGAGCATGAGCCGCGTGCCCATGGGCAGCGACGGCGGCGCCTGGCCGACCGACCCGTCCTCGGCCTTCAAGACCTATTTCGCGCCGCAGGGCGTTTCGGCCGACCTGATCGCCTCGCTGTACGGCTTCAGCCGCGATGACGTCGACGCCTATGCCGTCGAAAGCCAGCGCCGCGCCGCCGCCTCGTGGGCTGATGGCCGCTTCAAGAAGTCGGTCATCGGCGTCAAGGACCAGCTGGGCATCACCATCCTGGATCATGACGAGACCGTACGCGGCTCGACCACCATGCAGACCCTGGCCTCGCTGAACCCCTCGTTCACGGGCATGGGCGAAATGGCCTTCGACGCCGTGGTCACCCAGCGCTATCCGCAGGTCGAGAAGATCAACCACGTCCACCATGCCGGCAACAGTTCGGGCATCGTCGACGGCGCCGCCGGCGTGCTGATCGGCACCAAGGAAATGGGCGAGGCCCTCGGCCTGAAGGCCCGTGGCCGCATCAAGGGCGCCGCCTCGATCGGCAGCGAACCCTCGATCATGCTGACCGGCCCCTCGCTGGTCACCGAGAAGCTGCTGAAGAAGCTGAAGATGGAGGTTAATGACATCGACCTCTATGAGCTGAACGAAGCCTTCGCCGCCGTCGTCCTGCGCATGATGCAGGCGCTGAACATCTCGCACGACAAGATGAACGTGAACGGCGGCGCGATCGCCATGGGTCACCCCCTCGGGGCCACCGGCGCGATGATCCTGGGCACCATGCTCGACGAGCTGGAGCGCTCCGACAAGGAAACCGCCCTGATCACCCTGTGCGTCGGCGCCGGCATGGGCACCGCCACCGTCATCGAACGCGTCTAAGGAGCTAACACCATGGAAAACTTCAAGATCGAGGTCGATTCCGACGGCGTGGCCCTGGTCACCTTCGACGTGCCCGGCCGGACGATGAACACCCTGACCGCTTCGGTGATCAAGGAAATCGGCGACGTCGTCGAACGCATCAAGAGCGACGCCGCAATCAAGGGCGCCGTCATCACCTCGGGCAAGACCACCGGCTTCTGCGCCGGCGCTGACCTGGGCGAACTGGGCGGCAGCGGCGGGATCGGCGGCGGCGGCTCGGGCGAAGAAGGCCTGAAGGCCGCCTTCGAGGCCGGCTTTGCGCTCAACAAGGCGTTCCGTGCCCTGGAAACCTGCGGCAAGCCGGTGGCTGCGGCCATCAACGGCCTGGCGATGGGCGGCGGTCTCGAGATCGCGCTCGCCTGCCACTATCGCGTCGTAGCCGACAATCCCAAGATCCAGCTGGCCCTGCCGGAAGCCAAGGTGGGCCTGCTGCCGGGCGCCGGCGGCACCCAGCGCCTGCCGCGCCTGATGGGCGTGATGAACGCCGCGCCGTACCTGCTGGAAGGCAAGTCGATGAAGCCGGCCGAAGCCCTCGGAGCCAAGGTCGTGCACGAAGTCGTCGCCGCCGACCAGGTGGTCGAGGCCGCCAAGACCTGGGTCAAGACCAAGGGCGACCCGGTCGCCCCGTGGGACAAGAAGGACTTCAAGCTGCCCGGCGGCGGTCCCTATTCCCCCACCGGCAGCCAGGTGTTCGTGATGGGCAATGCCATGCTGCGCAAGCAGACCTATGGCAACTACCCGGCCCAGCTGAACATCCTCAAGGCCGTCTATGAAGGCACCCAGGTGCCGTTCGACGCCGCCCTGCGGATCGAGACCCGCTACTTCCTGAAGACCATGATGACGCCCCAGGCCAAGGGCATGATCCGCACCCTGTTCCTCTCCCTGCAGGAGCTGGGCAAGGGTTCGGGCCGTCCGGCCGGCGTGCCGCACTATGACGTCAAGAAGGTCGCCGTCCTCGGCGCCGGCATGATGGGTGCGGGCATCGCCTATGTTCAGGCCATGGCCGGCATCGAGAGCGTGCTGATCGACCAGACCCAGGAAGCCGCCGAGAAGGGCAAGGGCTATGCCGAAGCCCTGGTCAAGAAGGCCGTTTCGCGCGGCAAGATGACCGCCGAGAAGGGCGAAAAGATCCTCGCTCTGATCACCCCGACCACGGACTATGCGCTGGTTGCGGGCTCGGACCTGGTCGTCGAAGCGGTGTTCGAAAACCGCGAAGTGAAGGCCGACGTCACCAAGAAGGCCGAGGCCCAGCTGGCCGAGACCGCGATCTTCGGCTCCAACACCTCGACCCTGCCGATCACCGGCCTGGCCAAGGCTTCGGTGCGTCCGGCCTCGTTCATCGGCATCCACTTCTTCTCGCCGGTCGACAAGATGGGCCTGGTCGAGATCATCATGGGCGAACAGACCTCGCAGGAGGCTCTGGCCAAGTCGATCGACTACGTCCTGAAGATCAAGAAGACCCCGATCGTCGTCAATGACAGCCGCGGCTTCTACACCTCGCGTTGCTTCGGCACCTTCGTGCAGGAAGGCCTGGAAATGATGGCCGAGGGCATTGCCCCGGCGATCATCGACAATGTCGGGCGCGCCACCGGCATGCCGCGCGGTCCGCTGGAGATGAACGACGACGTCGCCCTCGACCTCTCCTACAAGATCGGCGAGCAGACCAAGAAGGACCTCGGCGACAAGTACGAGGAGCGTCCGTTTGCGCCGGTCCTCGAAAAGATGGTCGTCGAGATGGGTCGCCTGGGCCGCAAGAACGGCAAGGGCTTCTATGACTATCCGGAAAGCGGCGCCAAGCGCATCTGGCCGGGCCTGGCCGAACTGATGCCGGTGACCACCCCGGACGCTGACAAGGCCCTGATCGAGGAGATCCGCACGCGGCTGCTCTATCGCCAGGCCGTGGAAGCCGCCCGCTGCTTCGAGGAAGGCGTCATCACCGATCCGCGTGAAGCCGATGTCGGGGCCATCCTGGGCTGGGGCTTCGCGCCCTGGACCGGCGGCCCGGTCAGCCTGATCGACGGCGTCGGCCTCAAGGCCTTCGTCGAGACCTGCGACGCCCTGGCCCAGAAGTTCGGTGCCCGCTTCACGCCGCCCAAGCTGCTGCGTGAAATGGCCGAGAAGGGTGAAACCTTCTACAGCCGCTTCGGCGTCAAGACGAAGGCGGCGGCATAAGCCTCCTCCATCGCTGAACGAAGAGAGGGCCCGGCGGCAACGTCGGGCCCTTTTTCATGGCCGAACCGCAGGGCCCGGCCCGTTCATTTCAGCGCAGCCATGTTCCCGTCATGCTTCGGCCCCACCGCGTCCCTAAGGCGGAGGCCGGACACAACGGGTGAGACGGCAAACGGATGACGGCGGCGCTCGCCCTGACAGCTGAAGGGCCGGCCCCCGTACGGCGGCGGCGTCCGACCCGGAGCCCGTGGATCCTGCTGGCCTCGCTGGGCGCGCACCTGCTGGCCCTGGCGGCCCTGGTCGCCGGAGCCGACATCATGCCCCAGAGGGTCGAGCCCCCGGCCTTCAGTGTCGAGCTGATTGATCCGGCAGCCCCTGTACCGTTGCGGGCCCAGCCGGTCCGGCCCCGGCCCTCGCCAGACCTGCCCCGGCCCGCCGCCGCGACACCGACGGCGAGAACCGAGACCCTTCCTCCGGCCACGCCCGTCCTGCCGACCGTTCCGGCGACCCCGGCCGAGGCCGTGGCGCCGCCCGGCTTCAGGGCCCGCAGCCTAACCGGGGGTGGCGAAGCCCTGAGAGAGGCGGCCCGCAGCGGCATCGGCTGCCGCAATGCCGACCTTCTGGCCCTGACCCGGGCCGAGCGCGCCGGCTGCGACGAGACCCTGGGCGACAGGCACAAGAACGGCCCGGCCCTCTATGCGGTGATCGATCCCGACAAGAAGGCCGCCTTCGACGGGGCCTGCAAAAAGGACGACGACTGGTGCCTCTACCGCACCGGCAAGGGCCCCTATCCCGGTCTGATCGCGCTGGGCCGAAAGAAGAAGATCAAGGATTGGGACTAAGGTCCCGAGGTCCGCAGCCCCAAACGAAAAGGGCCCCGCCTTGCGGCGGGGCCCAGGTCGTTTCCCGAAGGACTGGACTTACCAGCTCTTGGAGAGGGTCAGTTGCACGCGGCGCTCGGCATAGAGGCCGGTGGTCTGACGCTGGGCGTCCTTCAGCAGGTTCTGGCCGCTCAGGGCGACGGTGAAGCCACCGTCGAAGTTGTGAGCCACACGACCCGACAGGGTGGCAAAGCCCTTGACCTTCGACTGGGTGGTGCTGGTCCAGCTGGTGAAGTCGCTGACATAGCGAAGATGGCCGTCAACGGTCCACGGACCCTTTTCCCAGCCGACGATCAGGTTGCCACGGCCCTTGGGGGTGCTGTGGGCAAAGTCGGTCAGGCGGATCGCCGGGTTGTAGCCGGGAGCCGGATCGTCAGAGACGTCGGTCCAGGTGTAGTCACCGCTCCAGTGCAGGCCGGTGGCATATTTGCCGGTGGCCGAAACCTCGACGCCGGACATCTTGGAGTCCCCGACATTGCGGTAGCTGAGCGCCGGATAGGTGGTGGCGGTGGGGGCAACATCCAGCTGCGAGGAGCTGAGCTGGCCCTTCACGTCCTCGGTCTTCTGGGTGAAGAGCTTGACGCCGGCCCGGCCATTGATGGCCGGCAGGCTGCGGTCATAGGTCAGTTCATAGTTGGTAACGACGGTCGGCTGCAGCTTCGGATAGCCCATGACGGCGACCGTGAAGGGGCCGACCGGGAAATAGAGCTGCAGACCGCCCAGGTCGATCAGGGTCGGGACCTGAACACCGCGGGCAGCGGTGGCCCGAACGGTATCGGCCGGGGTGGCCCGCCAGACCGCGCCAAGATTGTAGCTGGTCTCGCTGATCTCGCGATCCCACAGGGCGTTGTTGGCCATGGGGAAGCCGACCGGGAAGCTGCCCGTCCGCTCCATTGACATCTTGTCCGCGCGCGCCGCCGCCGTGACGCTGAACTGGTCGGTGACCGCCCAGTTCCACATGCCCGAGAAGGCATTGACGTCATAGCTGACCGTGCCGCCGCGCAGGGGCGCCGTGTCGATGGTGTTGTGGCGGTGCTCGAAGCCCACCCGGAAGGTGTGGCGGGCCCCGATCTTGAACAGGTCCTGGGCGCTGAGCACCGTGATCTTGTTGTCGAACACGGCCGGGAGGCCACCTGTCAGGCGGTACTTGCCGGTCAGGCTGTTCTGATAGGCCGAGAACTCCAGCGAACCGATCTTGCTCTCGGAGGCCAGCGAGACCTTGGTCGAGGAGGTCAGGTACTTGGTGGCCGAATAGTTATAGACCGAGGTCATGCTGGAAAGGCCGACATTTGAGGTGGTGGCCTCAAAGCGCAGCTCGGTCTTGGGCGTCAGGCTGGCAATGGCGTCAACACTCAGATTGATGCGCGACGGATCCTGGACGCCGAAGGCCGGAGCCTTGACGGTGTTTTCCCACTCGTTCTCCTCGCGGGCCCCGAACGACAGGCGGGCAGCGAGGTTGTCGCCGAGCTTGGCGGTATGGACCAGAGAGACTTCGCGCTGGCCTTCGGTGCCGACCCGGGCGGTGACGACGTTGGTGGAGTCATATTTCGGGTTGAAGGTGATGATGTTGACCACGCCGCCGACGGCGTTGAAGCCGAACAGGGCGCTGTTGGGGCCCTTGACCACCTCGATCTGGCGGATCTCGTCCAGCTGCACCGGCAGGGTCGCCCAGGCGGTGTAGCCATAGTGGTCCAGATAGACCTGGCGGCCGTTGATCAGCACCAGCAGGCGCGGCGACATCGCCTGGTTGTAGCCGCGGACGCTGACGTCGGCGCCGGCAGCACCCCAGTTCAGCACGTCGAGGCCGGCGACGCGGCTCAGAATGGCCGGCAGGTCGCTGGCCCCCGAGCGCTTGATCTCGGCGGCCGAGATGATCTGCATGTCGACCGGGACTTCGGTCGAGCGCTGCGGAGAGCCCGTGGCCGAGGTGGTGACCGGTTCGTTGAACAGCTGTTCCATCGCGCCGTAGTCGATCGACTGGGCGGAGGCGGCGGTGGCCGAGGCCAGGATGCAGAGGCCGACCGAAGCGCCGGCGAAGAGAGTCGTTTTCATGGGTGTGTCTCTTTCGATGGCTGTGATCAGACTTCGCGGATCATCATGCGGAAGGCGGCCTTGAAGACCGCGCCGACGGCTGCGGCAGCCGAGCGGCTGACGACGATCTCCACCTTCGGATCGGCCGAGACGCTCATGACGCAGGCCCCGCTCGTGGCACAGCCGACATCGGAGCCGATGGTTATCAGCTTCTTGGCCTTAGCCGCAGCGCCGACCGGACCGGCATTGACGCCGGTGGTGATGTAGAGGGCGGTCACGCCCGAGACGCTGGCGACGTCACCGGCTTCAACCGGCTTGCCGACCACCGTCAGCGCCCCGGCGCTCATGCCGCCGCCGATGGCGGCCATCAAGGCGTTCTTCTCGGCGACCGAGGCGGGCTTGGACGGATCGAAAACCACGCCCAGCGTGGCTTTTCCGGTCGGGCCATTTTCGAGGAAGGTGAGCGCACGGCCGGCGACCTGGAGGTCCTTGGCGGCATCGGCGTGGGCGGCGAGAGGCGTGGCTGCGAGCGTCAGGGCGCTCAGGACAAGCACGCCAGGCTTGAACTTGTTCGACATTCTGTTGATCCCCAGCCCGTGGTCGTTTCGGGCTTTCTGACATCAACTTCGCGTTTCGGCGGTAAACATAGAGTAACCGTATTCGGCAAAACCGCGTTTTCCATGTTTTTGCCCAAGTAAATACAAGATTAAGCACTGGTAATACCTCGACATACCTTCAGATTTTCACGCGGACAGATGCGCTTTGCGTCTCTAGATCGATCTATATGGAAAATTGTGCTTAGAGTTAGCGAGGCCGGATTACAGAGCCGGAAAGATCAGCGCCAGTGCATCACTGTGGTATGGCCAGACATCGCCCGGCCCTACCGGCGCTCTAGACGCGCTCAGGATCACGACAAACCCGGCGCCGGGCATTTTGTCGCAGGGTCGAGATTTCGGCTTTCGCCCTCTCAAAGGCCGGGTTTCGAAGCCTGGGCGGGACTGACGGCACCCCGGTCGGCACCAGGGACAGGTGCCGGAGCGGCCCCCAAACCAGCGGCCAGGTGTCGTTGATCCGGGCCCGGCCGACCGCTCGGGTCGACGTGCGCCAGACTCACGCTAGGGTGAAGCGAACCTTCGGGAGTGGACGGTCATGACGCGTATCCTGGTCACCGGCGGCGCCGGGTTTCTCGGCTCGCACCTGTGCGAGCGCCTCCTGGAGGCCGGCCACGAGGTGCTGTGCGTCGACAATTTCTATACCGGTGCCCGACGCAACGTGGCCCATCTGCTGGGCAACCCGAATTTCGAACTGATGCGGCACGACGTGACGTTCCCGCTCTTCGTCGAGGTCGACGAGATCTACAATCTCGCCTGCCCGGCTTCGCCGATCCACTACCAGCATGACCCGGTCCAGACGACCAAGACCTCGGTCCACGGGGCGATCAACATGCTGGGCCTGGCCAAGCGCCGGCGTGCCAAGATCTTCCAGGCCTCGACCAGCGAGGTCTATGGCGACCCGGCCATTCACCCCCAGATCGAGTCCTACTGGGGCAATGTGAATCCGATCGGGATCCGCTCCTGCTATGACGAGGGCAAGCGCTGCGCCGAGACCCTGTTCTTCGACTATCACCGCCAGAACGGCCTGCGCATCAAGGTCGCGCGCATCTTCAACACCTATGGCCCGCGCATGCACCCCAATGACGGGCGGGTGGTCTCCAACTTCGTCGTCCAGGCCCTGAAGGGCGAGCCGATCACCCTTTATGGCGAGGGGCTGCAGACCCGCTCGTTCTGCTATGTCGACGACATGGTCGAGGGCTTCATCCGGCTGATGAACACCGGCGACAACGTCACCGGCCCGGTCAATCTGGGCAATCCCGGCGAGTTCACCATCCGGGCCCTGGCCGAGATGGTCGTGGCCCAGACCGGCTCGCGCTCGACCATCACCTACCTGCCCCTGCCGTCCGACGACCCGCGCCAGCGCCGGCCTGACATCAGCCTCGCCCGCGAGACCCTCGACGGCTGGCAGCCGACGATCGACCTTGAGCAGGGCCTTGCCCGAACCATCGCCTATTTCGACGGCCTGCTGAAAAGCGGCGCGGCCTGAGGCGTCAGGCTACCAGCAGGTCGGAGAGCGTCAGGGCCGGACGGCCGGTCAGGACGGCGATCTGCACCTGGTCGGCATTGTCGCCGCCCGTGGCGTCGAACCACAGCCCTCCCGTCGCGGTATCGTAGAGCAGGCTGGGCCGGCTATCGGTCGCTACCGGAGCCGCTCCCGCGACAAAGCCGAGGTCGGCGAGGCTGGTGACACCGAACCCGGTGCCACGTAGCTGGATCTGGTCGACCCCCGAGACGAAATCGGTGATCCGGTCCACGCCCTGGCCGGCCAGCGCGCTGTCGAAATAGAAGATGTCACTGCCACCGTTGCCGGTCAGGGTGTCGTTGCCGGCCATGCCGGCCAGCAGGTCGGCGCCGGAAGACCCGATCAGGGTGTCATTGCCGGCAGCCCCGAACACCTTCGAGCCCTGGGCATGGGCGAAGCCCTGGAAGTTGCCGGTGCCGATAAAGATCAGGGTCTCCACGGCGGACGCCGCCTTGGCACTGTTCAGGGTGGTCAGCATGCGGTCCGCCCCCTCGCCCGGGACCTCAGCCACGATGTCGTTGACGTTGTCGACAAAGTAGACGTCATCGCCCAGCCCGCCGACCATCCGGTCGGCACCGCCCCGGCCGTCGAGGGTGTCATTGCCCGTGCCGCCGGTGATCACATTGGCGAGGGCATTGCCGAAGCCCTGGAAACGGCCCGATCCCGTATAGGTCAGGTTCTCGACATTGGCTCCGATCTGATAGGCCGAGAACGCGGTCTTGACCGTATCCAGACCCTGGTCGAGCCCCTCGATGATCACGTCGCCCAGATTGTCGACGATGTAGGTGTCATTGCCACCGAGCCCGATCAGCCGGTCAGCCCCGGCTCCGCCGTCCAGCAGGTCAACACCCGCGCCGCCGGTGATCACATTGGACAGGGCATTGCCCGTGCCCTTGAAGGCCGACAGACCCGTATAGGTCAGGACCTCGACATTGACCGGCATCACATAGGTCGGCAGGCTGACCCTGACGGTGTCATAGCCCTCGTCGAGCCCCTCAACGACATAGTCGCCGAAATTGTCGACGGTATAGAAGTCATTGCCGCCCAGACCGATCATCGTGTCGGAGCCGCCCTTGCCGTCCAGAACGTTGGCGTGCTGATTGCCCTGGAGGACCTGGCTGAACTCGTTGCCGGTCAGGTTCACGCCCGGGTCGCCGGTCATGGCCTGGACCCGTTCAACCGCGACCCCGGCCGCCAGCACATAGCTGCTTTTCACGAAAATCGTGTCGTCGAAGCTCCCCGCCGCGACCTCGACAATGACATCCAGGCTGTCGGCCCAGTACCAGTCGTCGCCGCCGCCACCGGACAGGGTGTCGCGGCCCGCCCCGCCGATCAGGACGTCAAAGCCAAGGCCGCCGTCGAGGCTGTCGTCGCCGTCGCCGCCCTCAAGTGTATCGGCCCCGGCCCCGCCCGACAGGACATCCTTGCCGCCGGCGCCGCGAAACCAGTCATCTGCGCCGGAACCGGTCAGGGTATCGTCGCCCTCACCGCCATCGATCGTCGCCATCGGAAGCCCCCGTCGCCGCCCGCCCGGTCGGGGCAGACTCGCCACGACACCCGTCCACGGCCAGCTCTATCAAGGCCTGTGCCAGGGGTGAAGGCTACTATCGCGAGAAGAGAGAAACCGGCTCAGCCAGCCTCGCCAACCCCACGCCCTTGCCACGCCCCACAGCCGCAAACGGTCAAGCGCGGCCCGAAGCCTAGCTGGAGCTTAGGAGACACACATCGGCGAAGCGTGGCGAACAAGGTGGTGGTGCCGCTTAGGTGACTCGAACACCTGACCCCGTCATTACGAAATCTAGTCAAGCAAAGTCGAAAAGCTCAATATTCATATCGATTTATCGTGCTTTTCGGAGCTGTCAGGTAATTGAACCCACCCACTTCCCAGACCGGCCAAAATGACTGAATCGGCCGTTCCTAAGTTATGCGCTTTGACGTGGGAAACACAAAGAATGCGACCTGCACTATACCCATATAGGGCCGCCATGAAACGCGATCAGCGCAGGTCCGGCTCATAGGCGATCTTGTCGATGACCTTGCTCGCCGCGCCCCGTGTCGCATAGACGACCAGGAGGTCGCCCGCGTCTGTCGGCACTTCAATTCGGTGCAGCTCCCAGCGCTTTTCCTTCGTCGGAGACAGCCGAAACGCCCGGCCGTTCTTGCGCATGAAGATTGCCTTCGACCCTTCCAGCGGCGTCCACTTGCAATCCACGCCAGCCAGGAAGCGTCGCTCCAGGGCCAGCCGGTCGGCCTGTTGCCTTGCCCTCCACTGCTCCTGAAGCTCACGGTCCAGGCGGGCGCAGCGATACCCTGGCCAGGCCCTGCAGGGTCAGGCGAACAACGCAAATCCCTCAGAACTTCACACTGAAGACTGCGGAACGGTGGCTATGAGCACACACCGCGAGAGTGCTTGGCGAACAATCATGGTTCCTCTGAGCCCAAAGCCTCGCTGATGATCCGCTCCAGTGCCGTCACAAGTTCGGAGAGCTTCTCGTCGGACACCAGCTGATCCTGGGTGAGGGCATAGTCCATATCGCCGGCCAGGGCGCTCAGCGAGGCGTGTCCGAAGCTGCCGGCTATGCCGGAGAGGCCGTGGACCAGCAGGCGCAGCGGCTCACGGCGAACGACTTCGTCCTGGTTCAAAAGCGAGCGGAGCGTAGCAATATCGTCCACGCACCTTTGCGTAAAACGAGCCCGCAGGGGCGCAAGCGGATCATTGACCATGGCGGCCCGCAAGCGCGGCGCGAACGTCCTGAGCCAGCAGTGTCGGATCGAACGGCTTGGCAATGACGTCAAGCGCCCCCAGGTCGAGCAATCGTCGACGCTCATTGGGTAATGCCCGGGCTGTCACGAAGATGACTGGCGGACTGGCCCCGATTTCCGCGCGCAGTGTCGCAAGCACGGCGGGTCCATCCATCTTCGGCATCATCACGTCCAGCAGCACGACATCAACGGCGGCTTCGCGCAGGTGCTCCAGGGCTGCGGCACCGGAAGCCGCAGTCGTCACCCGCATCCCGGGGTCCAATTCCAGCGAAAACTGTGCGAGCTCGCGCAGGTCTCCTTCATCATCGACATAGAGAACGTTCACTGAAGGATTCCACCTCTTTGGCCGCCGAGGCCTTCGCGCGCTCGGGCAAAATCATCGAGCGTTGCGCGAACCGCTCTAGAGATTGTTCCGGGTGTTACTGGCTTTTGCAGGAACGGCACCCCTTCTATGACGCTTCCCGCAAACATGACCTGCTCGCGGCGTCGGCCTGTCAGCAAGATGAAGGGAAGCTCAAGCCCGCAAGGCAGGGCTCTGGCTCGCCGCAAAAATTCAAGGCCATCCATGACCGGCATATCGATGTCGGTTAGCACGAGGTCAAAGGTTTGGCGCGCGAGCCTACCCAGACCCTCTTCGCCGTTATAGGCGATAACTACTGAGTGACCGTCCTGTACCAACACATCGTGAATAAATTCACAGAACAGTATGTCATCGTCTAAGGTGAGGATCGTGGACATAGATTGTTCTCGTGGACGGCACCACCCGCCCTCACTTGAACGACGATATATGGCCTCGCACAATTGCCGGTTGTTGCTAGGTAATTGTACCGATAGGCTCATCAAATAGCTGGTTGTATGGGCGCGTCCTGCTGGCCGCAGCCCCAAACGGAGAGATGTGGCGTGGCGCAGTGCGGCGCCCCGAAACCCTGATAGAGTAAGCGGATGACGAACCCGGGAGGCCAGCGGCAGGTCTATATTGTCGATGACGACGCGCTGATGCGCGACGTGATCGCTGCCCATTTTCCGCCAGCGGAGTTTTCCGTGGAAACCTTTGGCGCGGCGCGTGACCTTTTGAGGCGCCTGCCGGCCGATGCGGTCGGTTGCGTCGTAACCGACGTACGCATGTCGCCCATGGACGGCGTGGCTTTGACAGAGGCCCTTCGTGCGCAGGCTCCGAAGATCACGGTAGTGGTTGTCACAGCGCATGCCAACGTGGCGCTGGCCGTTAGCGCCATGAAGGCCGGCGCGCGCGACTTCTTTGAAAAAACCGAAGACCTTGCTCGCTTGGTCGATGCCGTCCGCTCGCTCAACGATCCCCCGCCGGAGGATCCCGCGACGGCCGCCGAGAGAGACAGGGTCAGGCAGCGGCTGCAGTCCCTGACCGCAAGAGAGTTGGAAATCCTTGTGGAAATCGGTCAGGGGCGCACCGGACGCCAGATTTCTGACGGGCTGGGCATCAGCGCACGGACTGTGGAAGCCCACCGCAGGGCACTCATGTTGAAGATGGGTGCGGCAAGGCTGGGTCATCTGGTGCGGATGGCGACCCTGTGCGGTTTGGACTCGCGACCGTTCGGTGCCGAGGGCTAGCACGACAGGATGACCGGATCCTTTTGCCCCGGCGGCGGACGGCGCCTGAGCATGCGCGCAACGCGCGACAGGAGCTGAGCGTCCTCGAAGGGCTTTGCCAGGAAATCTCTGGCGCCGAGCTCCATCGCTCTGCGCACCTCCATCGGCGTATTGCGCGCTGTGACCATCATAACGGGCAAACTGGCGAAGCTCGGCGTTTTGCGCAGGTGGCGCAGCACGCCAAGGCCATCAAGTCGCGGCATGCCGATATCCAATACGACGGCAGCCGGCCGCGACGCGTAGATGCCTTCGAGCGCCGCCCATCCGTCCCGGGCCTGCACCGTATGATAACCTGCAAGATCAAGCCGGGTGGTAATCAGGTCGAGGATCGCGCGATCATCATCAGCCACGAAGATCCTGGACGGGCTGCGATCAGGCTGGCGCAAGTTCAGCCTCCTGCTCAAAAACAGCCGATAGTGCAAGCAAGAGCGCGGCTGGGTCGATAGGCTTGGAGATCAAGCCATCGAATAGAGCCGTGTCCAAGGGGCTGGTAACGTCGGCGGAGAAGGCCAGAATGGGAACTTCCGCATTGGCGCCGCCGCCATGGCGGATCTCGCTCGCCGTCGCAGGACCGTCTAGCCCGGGCATTCGCAGATCCAACAGGATCGCATCAAAGGGTGCGCCTGAGGCTATATCCAGGGCGGATTGTCCATCACATGCCGTCGTGACTTCGACGCCCAGCTCTCGGAGTACTGCCCCGACCAGATCAAGGTTGGCGGTGTTGTCGTCGGCGACCAGCACTCTGCAGCCGACCGGAAGCGCCCTGGCGGCTTCGGCATCTTCAGGCAGGACGATCATTGCGGCTCTTGGCGCCGGAATCGAGAAGTGAAAATGCGCGCCGTGGCCGACTTCGCTTGTCAGGCCGATCTCACCGCCCATAGCCGCAACAAGGCCCTTGCAGATCGCCAGGCCCAAACCCGTGCCGCCATGCGAACGTGTTGCCGACGCGTCGACCTGCGAAAAGCGCTGGAAAAGCTTGGCCTGCAACTCTGGCGCAATCCCTGCCCCCGTATCGATGACGGCGACGTAGAGGGCTTCGTCGTGATAGTTTGCCTCAATCCGCACTTCGCCGGCCTCAGTGAACTTCACGGCATTTCCGACCAGATTGAGCAGCACCTGGCGTAGGCGATCCGCATCCAGAATCACGGTGTCGGGTAAGCCCTCGGCAACGTCCAACCGCATAGCCAGGCCCTTCTCTTCAGCCTGAACGCCGAAGAGTTCTACGGTTTGGCTCAGGACCGCCAAAGGGCTGGCTGGCTGGCGCTTGACCTCGATTTGCCCGGCCTCGAGCTTTGAAAAATCGAGGATATCGTTGACCGTTGCGAGCAGCGCCGCGCCTGCATTCATCACACGATCCACGAAGCGGCGCGTGTTGGTCGACAGTTCGGGCTGTTCCTTGATCAGGCGGCTAAAGCCCAGGACCGAGGTCAGAGGCGTTCGTAACTCATGGCTCATATTGGCGAGGAAGTCGGTCTTGGCGGCCGCCGACGCCTCAGCGGCGGCACGGGCCTCGATGATGTCAGTGATGTCGATAACGGTTCCCAGAACCGCCCTGCGAGCCCCATCCGGGCCCATTTCAATGATCGAGCTGCCGCGCAGGTGGCGAACAACCCCGTCCCGACGGATGATCCTGAAAACGGTGTCGAGTTCCGGCTCGCCGGTCTTGAGCCGGCGAGCGAACCGCGCCAGTTCCCCGGCCTTTTCGTCTGGATGGAGTTGGGCGAGGAGATCATCCGCCACCAGCGCTTGGTCGACCCCTGTCCCGTAAATCTCGTACATCTTAGGCGACAGGAAAAGATGGTTTGTCGCCAAATCGACCCGCCAGTAGCCAACCCCGGCGATGTCCTCGGCCAGAAGCGCTCTTTGGGCCTGCTCGCGCGCCTGATCGCGGGCGACAAGGGTCTCGGCTTCGAGCGCCTTTCGCTCTCTGATGTCACGAGACACACCCAGAACTGACGCCTGCTCTTCGGTCCCATTTCGAATGGAGCGCAGGTTTGTCTCAACCCAGACATAGTGACCCAGCTTGTGTCGTGAGCGATGCTGGACCGTCGCCTCGGCCTGACCCTGAGCCAGGGCTGAAAAGGCTGCCCTGACGGTTTGCTGATCGTCGGGGTGAAGGAATTCGGCCGCGCTCATCCCTTTCGCTTCGCCTGAGGCGTATCCAAGTAGCCTTTCGAGGGCCGGCGAGGAATAAAGCCCCCCGCCTTGCCGGTCATAGAGGACGATCACATCGCCGGCGTTGTCGGCGAGCAGGCGATAGCGGGCCTCGCTTATGCGCGCGCGATCGAGGCGAGTTTGATGCTCGCTGACGTCCTGAAAGAGCCCAAACAGGGCGACAGGCTCGCCGAGCACTCCAAGCTCGCAGACGGCTTTTGACATGACATGACGGATTTCACCGTCGGGACGCTGAAGGCGCAGCTGAAACCGAAAGCCGGTTCTACTCGCTATGGCCTCCGCGATGTGATGCTCGACGGTTTCGCGATCTTCGGGATGATAGAATTGCAGGGCGTCGCCCAGATTGGGATCAAACGCGTCACGGCTAACGCCGTGGATAGCGTAAACCGCATCAGACCAGTCGACCTTGCCGCTGGTTATGTCGAGGTGCCAGTGACCCACCCCGGACATGGTCTCGGCCATGCGCAGAAGCGTTTGTTTTTCCTCCACTTGCCGCACCACTTGTCCCAACATGAGTTCGTCGACGACGACCTGTGCGAGTTGGCGCAGACGTCGCTGATCGCGTTCAGACGGCGTCGGACGGGGTTTGGTGTCGATAACGCAGAGCGTCCCGAGGTTGAAGCCGTCAGCGGTCGTGAGCGTGGCGCCCATATAGAACCGGATATCAGGCGCTTGGGTCACCAGTGCATTGGCCGCGAAACGCGGGTCCAAGGTAGCGTCCTCAACCACCATGACCGCACTAGGCCCCATCTCAAGCGCATGGGCGCAGAAGGCCAACGAGCGGTCGGTTGAGCAGGCCTCAAGGCCGACGCGCGACTTGAACCATTGCCGGTGATCGTCGACGAGGGAAACCAGGGCGATCGGCGCATCGAATAGATCGCTCGCGAGCGCGGTGAGCCGGTCGAACCGCGCTTCTGGCGCCGTGTCCATCACGCCTAATGCCCGCAGGGCTTCCAGGCGCGCTGTCTCGTCCAAAGCCACAACCTTCCCTTTTCGGCCCAATCCTCCGCACAAGGTCGCGCCTTAAGGTTAATACTGGCCTACGACAATTAGCCGCGATGAGGATGGGACAATCCGACGCGATCAGATACCCTCGCCCGCCTCAGTCGCGTGATGTCATCAAGCCAGACAACATCCGAGCTTGTCATCAAATCGGCGACAACGCCGGCAAATCCAACAGCTGAGATGGGCTTGCAGAGATAGCCACGGGCGCCCAGGTCTCGGGCCCTGACGATGGGTTCGATTGCATTATCGGCTGTTAGCATCACGATCGGAACCCTTGACCAATCAGACCGGTGCTTAAGGGCCTCGAGAACCGTCATGCCGGGCAGGTCCGGAAGCCCCAGATCGAGCAGTACGAGATCTGGCGGCGTCCGAAAGACCTTGTCCAATCCGCCCTGGCCGCTCATGGCCCCAATCAGCTCATAGGCTGGGGGCGAAAGAACCTGCGTCAGGATCTCGAGCATCAGCGGATCATCGTCGATGGCGAAGATCGTCTTGGGCAACTTCAGCCTCGCGCTAGGCGTTTGAGCATTGGTAAGGTCCTCTGTGTTTATGCTTAACGCCAAGGCCATCATCGGTCACTGCGTCATTGCGCCTATGGCGTCAGGATCGAACCGGGCTGCAGGCCACCTGGGCCTGCGCGAGAAAGGCCCCGGCCTCTGAATGCGGCTAATCACAATGGCGGAGCGCCACCTGAAGAGGTGATCACTGCGGGCCGGCTTTGCGACAATTTGCCGCCCATTATGGCTAATGAATTAGGTTAAATTACCTATAGCCTTGAAGGGAAATCGCTTGTTATGGAATAATGTTATCTGAAGCCAAGGCCTTAGACCTATGCGAGCTTTATATATCGATGACGATAAAATACTGCTTGAGTTGGTTTCCATCAGTTTCGAGATAGATTTTGAGTCTATTGTTCGAGTGACATCCGATACGAATGAAGCCATTCGCCTCATTCGCGACGAAAAATATGATGTCATTTTGCTCGACGCGGTAATGCCAGGCATCTGTGCGGCAGATCTCATTGCCCAGCTAAAGGCGACCAGCAATAATCCGCCGCCGATCATTTACATTACTGGCTTGGCGCTCGAGCGCCAACAAGCAAGCCTAATGGAAACCGGCGCCATCGGCGTCATTACCAAACCCTTCGATCCTTTCCGCCTTCCCCGCCTTGTCCGCCAGTTGATCGATGCCACGGTGGCGAGCGATGACGCGCAAGATGCAGCGCAGGCGGCCTGAAAGCGGCCGTTCCCAAGGTCGCCTAAGAGTCATGTTCAGTCGAGGCGTTGGCCTTGCCTAGCCCCCCGGTGATCCTGTGCGCCAGATGCCGCTGCCTTCTGAACGGCACACCCAGCTGGGCCCCACGCACGCCCAAGCTTTCAGGCCTTTCAGCCCAGCGCTCGTCGATGTCCTAGTGGAAGTGGTGGTGCCGCTTAGGTGACTCGAACACCTGACCCCATCATTACGAACAAGTAGGCTGTGTAGGCGGCATATTAACGTACTTATGACTGTTGGATTGTTCGATAAGGTGCGATTTTGTTATGGGTGATGTAAAATGCTGAAAGCGATTAATGTTGTTCTGGCTATCGTCGGGTTGACTATGGCTTGGCTTCTCGTCTCATTTGAAAAAAATCTTACGATTAGGGCTATTCATAATCCGACATCGATGTATCCACTTCCGCACGACACGCACGGCGGAGTTGTTTACATAAGCCAGGGCGAGCACAACATAATCATATGCGGGTGGATTGCGACAGCTGCTCTGGTCGCTGGACAGTTATTACTCAACTATCTGAAATCGAAACGTAAGTGATGGCTTCGTTTGAAGTTGCATTTGCTTGCTTAAGGCGTCGTACGCATCTGCGGTGAGGATGTGCCTGTGATCCGCTACGCCAATCGCCCGCTACGGCGCCTTGTGGTGGCGCGCTCCGCGATCGGCTCCGCTAGCGCCGTGGTTTTGTCGATAATCGCATTGGGTGTAGCCTGGCCTTGGATCGAAAGGGCCTTCCCATGACGCCTTCGCAGACCACGCCCACACCTCAGCCTAGCGACCTGCTGGTCGCCGCCATCGAGTCGCAGACGGTGGCGTCAGCCGAGCGATGGACTTGTCTGCTTTCATAGCCTCTTGAAGTGAAGCTTCGGCTTTCTTTGATCCGCCCGTAGCCCGCTCAGACCGCTCATCATTGAAGTAGCTGGCCTTCAGCGTCCTCGCGGATCACCGAATCGCGCGCCATGTAGCCGGCGGGTTTGAGGGCTGCGTTGTGGATCCTACATCACCCAAGATGGCGGGTGCCCGCCCGATCCGAGGCTTAACACTATGATTTTAAAGGAAAATGGTGCCGCTTAGGTGACTCGAACACCTGACCCCATCATTACGAATGATGTGCTCTACCAGCTGAGCTAAAGCGGCCCACGTCGTGTCGGGCGGGGCCCGAACGCGAAGAGGGGCCTATTTAGCGGCGCGCGGGCCGCTTGCCAAGCGTCTGCGTGCACCTGAATTGCGGCGGGGGGCCGGACCCTCGCCTGGCGGCTCGTTGACGGGCGCGGGGTCGTAGACGCCGGGGTCGTCCGGGATCGGCATCAGGGGCCCGCCCACCTCGGCGGCGCGGACGAACGGCGTCGATTCGGCATAGGCCGACGGCAGTTCGGGCAGGTCGTTCATGGTGCGCTCGCGCCGCTCATGGCGCGGATGGATCAGCTCGCCGGTCTCGGCGTAGCTGACCACCAGCCGGGCCCAGTCCTCGCGGGCATAGGCAAAGGCCCGGCCTTCGGGATCGAGATCGGACCAGTCGGGTTCCTGCGGGGCTGCGGTGCCGCGCGCCACCCAGGCGCGGGCCTCGTCGGGCTCGCCATTGGCCAGGGCCACGCGGGACATCAGGCCGGCAAAGCGCGCCGTGGGGGCCTCGTCGCCCAGCAGGCGGGCCGCAGCGCGGGCGGCGACCGGGTCGCCGCCGATCAGCCCGCTCTCGACGCGCAGGATGCGGCTTTCGCGCGCCTCGGGCTTGAGGGCGGCCAGGGCGGTCAGGCGCGCGGCCCGGGCCTTGGGGGTCTCGTTGGTCTTCAGGTCGCGATAGGCCAGCCACAGGGCCGGATGCGGCGTGGTCTTCCAGGCGGCCTCGATCAACTGGCCGGCCTTGGCCACCTTGCCGTCGGCGGCCAGCAGGCGGGCAGCCATCACGACGCCGGGGGCAAAGTCGGGCTTAAGGCGCACGGCCTGCGTGGCCAGGTCCAGGGCCTGGCTCCGCCGGCGGGGATCCTCGGGGATATCGAAACTGGCGGCAGAGGCGGCCAGCAAGGCCGCCCGGGTGCGTTCGGCGACCACCGGCGGCACGATCTTGCGCTCCAGGGCGCCCTGGGCCAGCTCAAGCGCCACGGCCCAGTCTCCGGCCTCGAGCCGCGAGTCCAGCAGGGCGCGCCAGGCCCAGCGGGCCGTCTTGGCCAGCCCATAAGCAGTTTCGGCATGCCGCACGGCAGCCAGCCGGTCGCCCTCGGCCAGGGCCGTCTGCATCAGCCCCCTCAGGCCCGCCAGGCGCATTTCGGGGAAGCCGAGCATGGCCGTATAGGCGGCCTTGGCGGCGGCATGGTCACCAGCGGTTTCGGCGGCCTGGGCGGCCAGCACCCGAACCAGGGCCGGGGTGTCCTGGGCCAGGTCGCCGGCCTTGAGCGCCAGACGGCGGGCTTCCGATCCGTCACCGGCGGCGACGGCGAGGAAGCCGCGCGACAGGGCCTCGACCCCCTGCTGGCGGCGGCTCTCGGCGCGGGCGGCAGCGGCACGGCGGGGGG
>NZ_QAII01000087.1:40216-57058 GCF_003060965.1 Caulobacter sp. HMWF025
TGAAGGCGGCGCGGATCATGAGGGCGCTCGCGAGGCGCGGGCCAGGCCGGCCAGGGCTTCGGCCCGCAGGGCGGCGACGTGACGGTCCACCTCGATCCGGCGCTCGGCGGCGATCACCCAGGGATTGAGAACCGCCCGAGCGGAGTCGGGCAGGACGTCCAGGGTCCGGACGGCACCCTCGACATCGCCCTCGTCGAGCAGACGCTGGGCCAGGGCCAGCTTGGCGTCGGGGCTGGAGCCCCGTGTGGAACTGACCCGGCGGATCGAGACGATGGTCGACAGGGCGTACTGGACGCGGGCCAGCAGGTCAGCATCTTCGCCGGGGTCACGGGCGGCCGTGGCCGCCTTGCCGGCCAGGGCCTCGAAGTCGGCGGCGAGGCCCGTGCGAGTCGGGGCACCCGTCTGGGCCAGGCGGGTCAGGGCGCGCAGGTCCGGCGACATCGGCAGCACCCGCTCGAGGCCGGCGAGTTCGTCCCCGAACGGGGCCGAGGTCTGGGCGACGTCGGCGAGGGCCGAGGCGGCAATGGCGGCGGCGGCGGCGTCCAGGACGCCCTTCTGGTCGGCCTCGAGGGTGGCGACCCGGGCATCCAGGCGACCCAGCTCGGCCGAAGGGGCCGCGGGTTCGGCGGCCGGGGCCTCGACCGGCACGGGCGAGCCGACCGGCAGACGGGCCGCGGCAGACTCGGGACTGGCCACAGCCTGGATCTCGCCCGATCCGGGCTTGCGGCTCAGCGGGAACCAGTCGGGCCCGAAGCGCGCGACCAGTGCGCCCAGCAGGATGCAGGCGGCGCACAGGCCGACCATGGCCCAGAAGCCCGGCCCCAGAAGGGACCGGCGGCGGCCATACAGGGCAGGATCGCTCGGCGCGACGATTTCAGCAGGATCAGGCGCGATGGTCATGTGACCATTCGTGCCCCACGCCGCATCGCTGCGCAATCTTGAAGCTAGGGCGCGAGCAGATCGAGCAGATCGGATTCACGGGGCCGCGGCGCAAAGGCCACAGAGCCCAGCTGCCCGGACGCCGCGAGCCGGGCCAGCGGGGCGGCGACGGCCGGGGACAGGCACAGGGCCCGCAGGTGCGGCGCGGGATGGCGCTGGAGAAGACGGGCAAGGTTGCCGGCAGCGCGCGGCGAATGCAGCAGGACGGCGGACAGGGCGGCCAGGCTCGCCAGGGTTTCGGGAGCCGGGTCCCGGTCGAGCGCCTCATAGACGGCCAGGGCCCGGGCGCTGAGACCCTGCTGTGCCAGCAGGGCCGGCAGGTCGGCCACCGGGGCCTGCGCGCCGGGACAGAGGACCGGGCCGGGCCGCTGACCGGCGATCAGGGCCGCCAGGGCCTCGACATCGCCGTCGGCGCTGACCGCCTCGCCAAAGCCGGCGGCGCGGGCGGCGCGGGCGGTGCTGTCTCCGACCGCAAAAACCGGCCGGTCACGAACCGGCGACAGGGCGGCAAAGGCCTCGACCCCGTTGGCGCTGGTGAAGGCCAGGGCCGCGATTCCGGTCAGATCGACCGGCGGATCCAGCGACGCGATCTGCAGCAGGGGATCGATCACCACCGCATGACCCAGCGCCTCGACCCGGCGGGCGGTAGCGAGGGCCCCGGGCCTTGCGCGGGTGATCCAGACCGGCCCGGCCAAGCGCCTAGTCCGGCAGGACGAGGGCGTCACCGCCCTCGGCGCGGACCTGGGCCCCGAGCTCAAGGCCGAGGGCCCGGGCGGCGGTTACATCGTCGCGCCCGTCGAGGGTGATCCCGGCCTCGCGGCGGAAGCGGCGGCTGCCGTCGGGCGTCAGGGCCTCGACGATCATCGACAAGGTCTGGCCGTCGAGCACGGCATGGGCCCCGATCGCGGTGCGGCATGAGCCCTCGAGCGCAAAGAGCGCGCCCCGCTCGGCGGCGACACAGATCGTGGTCGGGCGGCAGCGCACAGCGTCCAGCCAGGCGGCGTCGACGTCGGCGGCACGGGTTTCGATGACCAGCGCGCCCTGGCCGGGAGCCGGCGGGCATTCCACCGGATCCAGCCAGCTCTGCGGCAGATGGCCCAGACCCAGGCGGTTGAGCCCCGACTGGGCCAGCAGGATGGCATCGGCCTCGCCCCGCTCGAGCTTGGCCAGGCGGGTATCCACATTGCCGCGCAGCATGACGATCTGCAGATCAGGGCGCAGGCGCAGGGCCTGGGCCTGGCGCCGCAGCGAGGCCGTGCCCAGCCGCGCGCCGTGCGGCAGGTCTTCCAGCCTCTGGCAGACCGGGCTGATGAAGGCGTCGCGCGGATCCTCGCGCTCGGGCGTTGCGGCCAGCACCAGGCCGGGCGGCAGCTCGGCGGGCATGTCCTTCAGCGAGTGGATGGCGCAGTCGATTCGCCCGTCCAGCAGGGCTTCCTCGATTTCCTTGGTGAACAGGCCCTTGCCGCCGATCTCCATCAGACGGCGGTCCTGGACGCGGTCGCCGGTGGTGACGATGGGAATCAGGGGCGCGAAGGCCTCTTCCTCGCCGGGCGACGCCCCGAGCGCGGCCGCGATCCGGGCCTGCATGAGACCCGACTGGGCCAGCGAGAGCTTGGAGCCACGGGCGCCAATACGGATGGGAGGTTGCCGGGACACGGTCTGAACGTTACCTGCGGGGACAAGAGTGAAGCCATCGCTGCTACAGGAGCGGCGGGAACCCCGCAACCGAATGACCCAACTGACGATCCTTGGCCTGGAGACCAGCTGCGACGAGACGGCGGCTTCGGTCGTGCGCCGCGCGGCGGACGGGACGGTCACGGTGCTGTCCTCGGTCATCGGGACCCAGTTCGAACAGCATGCGCCCTTCGGTGGCGTGGTGCCGGAAATCGCGGCGCGGGCCCATGTCGAGGCCATCGATGCGATCGCGATCGAGGCCATGCGGGCTGCGGGTCTGGGCTTTGGCCAGCTGGACGGGGTGGCCGCCACCGCAGGACCGGGTCTGGTCGGCGGGGTGATGGTCGGTCTGGCGTTCGGCAAGGCCGTCGCCCTGGCCCACGACCTGCCGCTGGTGGCAGTCAATCACCTGGAAGGCCATGCGGTCTCGGCCCGGCTAGGCGCCGACATCGCCTATCCCTTCCTGTTGCTGCTGGTCTCCGGCGGGCACTGCCAGCTGCTGGAGGTGGCCGGCGTCGGGGCCTGCACGCGCCTGGGCACCACCATTGACGATGCGGCCGGCGAGGCCTTTGACAAGATCGCCAAGAGCCTGGGCCTGCCCTATCCCGGCGGCCCGGCCCTGGAGAAACTGGCGGCCACGGGCGATCCGTCGAAGTTCGAGCTGCCCCGCGCCCTGCTGGGCCGCAAGGACTGTGACTTCTCGTTCTCGGGCCTGAAGACTGCGGCCGCCCGCCAGGCCGAGAAGATCACGGATGAGGGGTCGCGCGCCGACCTCGCCGCCGCCGTCCAGGCCGCCATCGCCCGCCAGCTGTCGGAACGCACCGACCGGGCCATGAAGCTCTATCGCGACAGCCATCCGGGCCAGGCCCTGCGCTTTGTCGTGGCCGGCGGTGTGGCCGCCAATGGTGCGGTCAAGGCCGCGCTGCGCAAGACCTGCGACGACAACGGCTTCAGCTTTGACGCCCCGCCGCTGGTCTATTGCACCGACAATGCGGCGATGATCGCCCTGGCCGGGGCCGAGCGCCTGGCCCTCGGCCTCAGCGACGATCTCGACGCCGTCGCCCGTCCGCGCTGGCCGCTGGACGAAGCGGCGGCCCTATCCAGGCCGAGCAACAGTTTCGGACGCAAGGGAGCCAAGGCATGACGTTTCACCATGCGGGCGTGATCGGCGCAGGAGCATGGGGCACGGCCCTGGCCCAGGTCTGCGCCCGGGCCGGACTGGCAGTGACGCTGCAGGCCCGCGAGACCGAGGTCGTCGCCAGCATCGCCGGCGGTCGTGAAAACAGCCTCTTCCTGCCCGGCATCATCCTGGAGCCGCAGATCATGGCCACGGCCGAGATGGCAGGCCTGGGGGGCTGTGACCTGATCCTGGCCGTCGCCCCGGCCCAGCACCTGCGCTCGGCCCTCAGGGTTTTGGCGCCCCACCTGCGCGCCGGCGTGCCGGTGGTGCTGTGTTCCAAGGGGGTCGAGCAGGGCAGCCTGAAACTGATGACCGAGGTGGCGCAGGAAACCCTGCCGGGCGCGCCGCTGGCGGTGCTGTCGGGGCCCAGCTTCGCCGGCGAGGTGGCCCGCAGCCTTCCCACGGCCGTGACCCTGGCCTGCGAGGACGAGGCCCTGGGCCGGGCCATCGCCGGAGCCATCGCCACCCCGACCTTCCGCCCCTATCTGGCGGCCGACATGATCGGGGCCGAGGCCGGTGGCGCGGTCAAGAACGTGCTGGCCATCGCCTGCGGCATTGTCGAGGGCAAGGGCCTGGGCCGCAGCGCCCACGCGGCCGTGATCACCCGCGGCTTTGCCGAACTGACCCGCCTGGCCGTGGCCCTGGGGGCTCGCGCCGAGACAGTGGCCGGCCTCTGCGGCCTGGGCGATCTGGTGCTGACCTGCTCGAGCCCGCAGTCGCGCAATATGAGTGTCGGCCTGGCGCTCGGCGGCGGAATGACCCTGGCCGAGGCCCTGGCCGGCAAGCTGTCAGTCGCTGAAGGGGTGGCCTCCGCCCCGGCCGTACGCGACCTTGCCGCCCGGCTCGGGGTCGAGATGCCGATCTGTCAGACCGTCGCCGCCCTGCTGGACGGGGAGGTCGAAGTCGATGCCGCCATCCTGGGCCTGCTGTCGCGCCCGCTGAAATCCGAAGCCTGACCCGAAATCTCCTGAAAGGATCCGCCGATGCCCCTCTTCGCCATTGCCTGCAAGGACAAGCCCGGCGCGCTGGAGACCCGTCTCGCCACCCGGCCGGTTCATCTGGACTATCTGAAGGGCTCGCAGGGCCTGAAGCTGGCCGGCGCCCTGCTGGGCGATGACGGCAATCCGATCGGCTCGCTGCTGATCGTCGAGGCTGACGACCTGGCGGCCGCCCAGGCCCAGGCCGACAATGACCCCTTCACCGCCGCCGGTGTGTTCGAGAGCGTCGAGGTCCGCCCCTGGCGCCTGGCGATCGGCGACCTCTAGGACTGCCTTGCGCACCGATCCGCACAATCCCGCCCGCCCAGCGCCGGGCACCTTCCTGTGCCCGCTGGACGAGATCCCCTCGCCCGGCGCCAAGGGCTTCCGGTTCCGCGAGGGCGAGGCGATGTTTGCCGGCTTCGTCGTCCGGCAGGGCGGGGCGATACACGGTTATGTCGACAGCTGTCCGCATGCCGGCTGGCCGCTGGCCGGCTTTGCCGGGCGGTTCCTGACCCGCGACAACGACCTGATCCTGTGTGGCGGACATGCCGCCCTGTTCCGGATCGCCGACGGGGTCTGCGTGGCCGGCCCCTGCCCGGGCCAGAGCCTGACGCCGTGGCCCGTCCTTGTACGGGGCGACACGATCCTGACCGCCTGAGGCCCAGCCCGGCACAACCATGACGGTCTGCGACAATCGGTCGCTCCCCCGTGGGTAGCTGCAGGTAAACAGGCATTAACGATGCCAACTCCACTGTCGCACGTCGACCAGGGAGGGTTGTTGTGGCGTCACTCGGTCAGAAGATCATGGGCGCCAGTGCCGGCGCGGCCCTGCTGTGCGCCGCGACCGCCGGCACCGGCCTGTGGGTCGCCCTCAGCCTCGGCGCGGCCCTCGATCGCGCAGAGACCTCCGCCCGCAACATGCGCCTGCACATGCATGCCGACATGATGCACGACACCCTGCGGACCGATGTCAGCCAGGCGATCATGTCCAGCGATCCGACCCTCGGCATCAGCATCGCTGACGTGCGGACCTCGATGGCCGAGCATGTCGCCGCCTTCAACAAGGACATTCAGGAAGGCCAGGCGGTCGCCCGCGACCCGGCCGTCAAGGCCGCCCTCGCAGAAGTCGATGCGCCCTTGAAGGCCTATATCGCCTCCGCCCAGGATCTTGTGGCCGTGGCCGACGCCGATCCGGCCGCGACCCGGGCCAAGCTTCCGGGCTTCAACACCCAGTTCACCGCCCTCGAAGGGGCCATGGAGGCCGCGTCGGAGAAGATCGAGCAGGCCTCGACCCACGACGCCAATGCCGCCGAGGCGCTGAGCCGGACCGGCCAGTACACAATGGGTGCTCTGCTGCTCAGCGCCGCCCTGCTGGCGATCAGCCTGATGGTCGCGGCCCAGAAGGCCCTGATCTCGCCGCTGAACCTGATCACCGCCTGCCTGCGCCGCCTGTCGAAGGGCGACCTGACGACCCAGATCCCCAAGAGCCGGCATGATGACGAACTGGGCGAGATGACCGCTGCCCTGCATGCCTTCCGTGACGCCGTCGAGGCGCGTCAGAAGGAGCTGGAGGCCTCTGACGTCCGCGACGCCCTGGAGGCCGAACGGGCCGCCGCGGAACGGCACCGGGATACGCAGGACGCGGCCCAGAGGATCATCGTCGGCAGCCTCGGCGAGGCCCTGGGCTGCCTGTCGGACGGTGACCTGTCGCACCGGATCGAGCAGCGCTTCCCCGAAGGTTTTGAGCGTCTGCGCGACGACTACAATGCCGCTGTGGACAAGCTGTCGCGGGTCATCGCCGCCTCGCTGGAGGCCGTCTCGATGATCCATGGCGGCACCGCCGAGATCACCGAGGCCGCCGACGACCTGTCGCGCCGTACCGAGCACCAGGCCGCCAGCCTGGAGGAGGCCGCCGCCGCCCTCGACCAGATCACCAGCACGGTCCGCCTGACCGCCGAAGGAGCCACCAAGACCCGCAAGGTCGTCGAGCGCGCCCGCAGCGCCGCCGGAGCCAGCGGCACCATCGTCGACCAGGCCGTCAGCGCCATGGGGGCGATCGAGAAGTCCTCCAGCCAGATCGGCCAGATCATCGGCGTGATCGACGAAATTGCCTTCCAGACCAACCTGCTGGCCCTTAACGCCGGGGTTGAAGCGGCCAGGGCCGGTGAAGCCGGTCGTGGCTTCGCGGTCGTGGCCCAGGAAGTGCGGGCCCTGGCCCAGCGCTCGGCCGACGCCGCCAAAGAGATCAAGACCCTGATCGCCACCAGTGCGGCCGAGGTCGGCCAGGGGGTCGAATATGTCGGCCGGGCCGGCGAAGCCCTGCGCGCCATCGCCGACGAGGTCGACGAGATCGACACCCTGGTCAGCGCCATGGCGGCCTCGGCCCAGGAACAGGCCCGTGGCCTCGCCGAGGTCAACACCACCATGAACCAGATGGACCAGGTGACCCAGCAGAACGCGGCCATGGTCGAGGAAACCACCGCCGCCAGCCACACCCTGGCCCAGGAAGCCACGCGTCTGGCCGAGCGCATGGGCGAGCTGCGGATCGACCGGGGCAGCCCCGCCCGACGTCAGGCGGCTTAGGCCGGCGCCTGCTCCGCCGAGAAGGCCGCCAGGTCCTCGATCAGGGCCTTGGCGGCCATGGCCACCAGCTCGCCACCCTTTTCCGGCGTGGCCTGGGCCGGGTCGGAGCCCATCCGCCCGTCGGCATAGCGGGCCCGGAAGTCCAGGGCCTCGCGGATCGGTCCCGTCGGCGCGATCTGCGGTTCATAGGCCGCCGTCTTGATCGTCTCCGGATAGGCCCACTGGGTCACCGCGATCTCGGACGGGGTGGCATGACTGCCGTGGCCCACGGGAAACTGCCGGTTGGCCAGGGCGTTGACCCCGGCCAGGTCCCACCAGTTCTTCAGCTTCAGCGCAAACGGCGCTCGCATGCCGCGGAAGCTGTAGTCAGCATAGATCTCCGAGAACGCAGCCTCGATCGAGGCGACATTGCCGCCGTGGCCGTTGAGGAAATAGATCCGCTCAAAGCCGTGGGCCCCCAGCGACCGCACCCAGTCACCGATGGCGGCGATGAAGGTCGAGGGCCGCAGGAAGATGGTGCCCGGAAAGGCCAGGTGATGCTGGGCCATGCCGATATTGAAGGTCGGGGCCACCAGCACGTTGTCCGACTGCTTCTGGGCCTGGTGGGCGATGATTTCCGGGCACAGCCAGTCGGTGCCGAGCAGGCCGGTCGGGCCGTGCTGCTCGTTCGAGCCGATCGGCACGACCACGGTCTTGCTGGTCTGCAGGAAGGTCTCGATCTCGGACCAGGTGGAAAGGGCGAGCAGCATGGAGGGCCTCCGGACAAGCAGGGCTCACGGCATAACGTGAACCCGCCCCGGGAGTAAGGGGCAGTACGTGTCTTGCTTTTGGCCCATTCCGGGTCGCAGGATGCGCCAAAAGGCCGGGAGGAACCCCATGGCACCCCAGGGCCACGCCCACCGCGTGCTGGCCAGTCTCGACAGTTCGCAGGCCGCGCTGTCGACTGTCGCCGCCTCATGGCGACGCTGTGTCACCGTGCACGGCCTCGACCCCGAACGCCGGGTCTCGCCACATGTCCTGTCCGATACTGAACTGCGCGAGGCGCGCGACGGCCTCGGGGTCATCCTGCCCGCCGCCCAGTCCAGCCTGGACAGCCTGTTCCGGGCCGTGGGCCATGCCGGCTGCTGTGTCCTGCTGACCGATGCCAGCGGCGCGCCGGTCGATCGCCGCGGCGGGGCGGCCGATGACGACACCTTCAAACGCTGGGGCCTGTGGACCGGGGTGGTCTGGAGCGAGGCCTCGGAAGGCACCAACGGGGTCGGAACCTGCCTGGCCGAACAGCGCCCCCTGACCATCCATCGCGACGAGCATTTTCACACCAAGAACATCGGCCTGTCCTGCACCGTGGCCCCGATCTACGACCCCTGGGGACGGCTGGCCGGGGCCCTGGACGTCTCGTCCTGCCGCCCAGGCCTGGGCGACATGGTCGACTTGCTGCGCAGCGCCGTGCTGGACGCCGCCCGTCGCATCGAGGCCGAGGCCTTTCGCCAGACCTTCGCCAAGGCCCGGGTCATGGTGCTGGGCGAGGCCGGAGCCCGCTCGAGCACGCCGCTGGTCGCTGTCGACCGCGACGACATGGTGATCGGGGCCACCCACGCGGCCCGCAAGGTGGCCCGCCTGACCGACCAGATGATCCAGTGGGGCGCGCCCGCCGCCGACCTGCTGGCCGGTCCGGAGGGGCCGCAAGTGGTCGAGGCCGAGCGTGCCGCCCTGCGCCGGGCGCTCAGCCAGGCCGGCGGCAGCGTCTCCGGCGCCGCCCGGGCCCTGGGCATCAGCCGCGCCACCCTGCACCGCAAGATGAACCGCCTGGACCTGCACCGGCCGTCGAGAGACGCCTGAATCTGTCGCATTCCTGCGACAGGTGAGCCCGCCCCTGCGCGCCGCACCGGCTCACAGGCCCGCAATCCGCGCCTAGCCTTTCCTTCAGAACGCCGCTCAAGGCGCATCGGAGGAAACCATGACCAAGCCCGAGTTCATCGACTCGCTCGCCCGTCCGCCCTTCAAGGCCCGCTATGACAACTTCATCGGCGGCCAGTGGGTGGCCCCGGCCGACGGCCGCTATTTCGACAACGCCTCGCCGATCCACGGCCGGAAAATCTGCGAGATCGCCCGCTCCCAGGCCGAGGACATCGAACGCGCCCTCGACGCGGCCCATGCCGCCAAGGACGCCTGGGGCAAGGCCAGCGCCGCCGAGCGCTCGCTGATCCTGCTGCGCATCGCCGACCGCATGGAGGCCAATCTCGAAACCCTGGCCACGGCCGAGACCTGGGACAACGGCAAGCCAATCCGTGAGACCATGGCCGCCGACCTGCCCCTGGCCATCGACCACTTCCGCTACTTCGCCGGCTGCATCCGCAGCCAGGAAGGCTCGATCAGCGAAATCGACCACGACACCATCGCCTATCACTTCCACGAGCCGCTCGGCGTGGTCGGCCAGATCATCCCCTGGAACTTCCCGCTGCTGATGGCCTGCTGGAAGCTGGCCCCGGCGATCGCGGCCGGCAACTGCGTGGTCCTCAAGCCCGCCGAACAGACCCCGGCCAGCATCATGGTCCTGGCCGAACTGATCGGCGACCTGCTGCCGCCCGGCGTTCTGAACATCGTCAACGGCTTCGGCGTCGAGGCCGGCAAGCCGCTGGCCTCCAGCCCGCGCATCGCCAAGATGGCCTTCACCGGCGAGACCAGCACCGGCCGGCTGATCATGCAGTATGCCAGCCAGAACCTGATCCCGGTGACCCTGGAACTGGGCGGCAAGTCGCCCAACATCTTCTTCGACGACGTGGCCCGCGAGGACGACGACTATTTCGACAAGGCCCTGGAGGGCTTCACCATGTTCGCCCTCAACCAGGGCGAGGTCTGCACCTGCCCCAGCCGGGCGCTCGTGCAGGAGTCGATCTATGAGCGGTTCATGGAGCGGGCCCTCAAGCGCGTGAACGCCGTCGTCCAGGGCAGCCCGCTGGATCCGGCCACCATGATCGGGGCCCAGGCCTCCGAAGAGCAGATGAACAAGATCCTCGGCTATATGGACATCGGCCGCGACGAGGGGGCCAGGCTGCTGGCCGGCGGCAAGCGCAAGATCCTGCCGGGCCTGCTGGCCGACGGCTACTATGTCGAGCCGACCGTGTTCGAAGGGCACAACAAGATGCGGATCTTCCAGGAGGAGATCTTCGGGCCGGTCCTGGCCGTGACCACCTTCAAGGACGAGGCCGAGGCGATGGAGATCGCCAATGACACCGCCTTTGGCCTCGGGGCCGGGGTGTGGAGCCGTGACGCCAACCGCTGCTACCGCTTCGGCCGCGGTATCCAGGCCGGCCGGGTCTGGACCAACTGCTACCACGCCTATCCCGCCCACGCGGCCTTCGGCGGCTACAAGCAGTCGGGCGTGGGTCGCGAGACCCACAAGATGATGCTCGACCATTACCAGCAGACCAAGAACATGCTGGTCAGCTACAGCCCCAAGGCTGTCGGCTTCTTCTGACGACCGAAAGGGTCGCCCCGCTCCGGTGCCGGGCGACCCTTTTTCGAAGCTCAGTCCCAGACGCTTGCGAGAAAGATCAGTGGTCTTCTTGCGCCGCGCGTTGAGCTTCGCCTATCTCAACGACAAGAACCAAAGGGAGTAGACGGCGTGAGCGACGGTCAGGTTTTTCCGGTCCCAGAAGCCCTGGCGCGCGAGGCGCACATCGACGCCGCCGCCTATGAGGCCGCCGTCGCCCGTATCGAGGCCGATCCCGAAGGCTACTGGCGCGACGTCGCCGCCCGGCTGGACTGGATCAAGGCCCCGACCGAGATCAAGGACGTCTCGTTCAACAAGGACGACTTCCGCATCCGCTGGTTCGCCGACGGGGTGTTGAACGTCAGCGCCAACTGCATCGACCGCCACCTGCCGCACAAGCAGGACGAGGTGGCCCTGGTGTTCGAAGGCGACGAGCCGGGCACCTCGGAAACCCTGACCTACGGCCAGCTCTACGAGGAGGTTTGCCGCATGGCCAACGTCCTGAAGGTGCAGGGCGTCCGCAAGGGTGACCGGGTCACCATCTATCTGCCGATGATCCCGCTGGCCGCCGTCGCCATGCTGGCCTGCGCCCGCATCGGGGCCGTGCACTCTGTGGTGTTCGGCGGCTTCTCGCCCGACAGCATCGCCGGCCGGATCCAGGACTGTGCCTCGCACTTCGTGATCACCGCCGACGAGGGCAAGCGCGGCGGGAAGCGCGTGCCGCTGAAGGCCAATATCGACGAGGCCCTGAAGCACTGCCCGTGGGTCGGCAAGGTGCTGATGATCCGCTGGACCGGGGCCGATGTGCCCATCGTCAAGAACCGCGACATCGTCTGGCAGGACGTCCGCGACGCCGTGGCCCCCGACTGTCCGCCCGAGCCGATGAACGCCGAAGATCCGCTGTTCATCCTCTATACCTCGGGCTCGACCGGCAAGCCCAAGGGCGTGCTTCACACCACCGGCGGCTATCTGGCCTGGGCTTCGTGGACCTTCTGGGCGGTGTTCGACTACAAACCCGGCGAGGTGTTCTGGTGCACGGCCGATGTCGGCTGGGTCACCGGCCACTCCTATGTGGTCTACGGCCCGCTGGCCAATGGCGGCACCAGCCTGATCTTCGAGGGCGTGCCCAACTATCCGACGCCCAGCCGCTTCTGGGAGGTGATCGACAAGCACAAGGTCGACATCTTCTACACCGCGCCGACGGCCCTGCGGGCCCTGATGCGCGAGGGCGACGAGCACGTCACCAGGAACGACCTGTCGTCGCTGCGGCTACTGGGCAGTGTCGGCGAGCCGATCAATCCCGAAGCCTGGCTCTGGTACCACCGCGTGGTCGGCAAGGGGAAACTGCCGATCGTCGACACCTGGTGGCAGACCGAAACGGGCGGCATGCTGATCACGCCCCTGCCCGGCGCGACGGCCCTGAAGCCGGGTTCGGCGTCCAAGCCCCTGCCGGGCGTCAAGCCGCAGCTGGTCGACGCCGAGGGCCAGGTCCTCGACGGGGCCACCGAGGGCAATCTGGTGATCACCGACAGTTGGCCCGGCCAGATGCGAACGGTCTATGGCGACCACCAGCGCTTCTTCGAGACCTATTTCTCGACCTATCCCGGCAAGTACTTCACCGGTGACGGCTGCCGCCGCGACGCCGACGGCTACTACTGGATCACCGGCCGGGTCGATGACGTGATCAATGTCTCGGGCCACCGCCTGGGCACGGCCGAGATCGAGAGCGCCCTGGTGGCCCACGCCACCGTCGCCGAGGCCGCTGTGGTCGGCTATCCCCACGATATCAAGGGCCAGGGCGTCTATGCCTATGTGACCCTCAATGCCGACGAGGCCCCCAGCGACGACCTGCGCAAGGCCCTGGTCCTGTGGGTCCGCCACGAGATCGGCCCCTTCGCCGCGCCGGACGTCATCCAGTTCGCCCCCGGCCTGCCCAAGACCCGCTCAGGCAAGATCATGCGCCGCATTCTGCGCAAGATCGCCGAGAACGAGCTGGGCAGCCTGGGTGACACCTCGACCCTGGCCGATCCGTCGGTGGTGGACGATCTGGTGAAAAACCGCGCCGGGGCCTGATCGCGAAAAATGCGGCGGGGGCCTGACTCTCTGGCTCCCGGCGCGTTAGCCTGCGGATGATGCGCCGGCTTTTCCTTCTGATTGTCGCCCTGGGCCTGACCGGCCCGGCCCTGGCCGAGTCCGGCTGGGCCGAGCGCCTGAGCGCCGGCGAGATCCCGGTCGAGGCCCATGCCGACCCGCAGGGCCGGGGCCGGGTCAGGGCCGCCATCGACATCCCGGCCCCGGCCGCCGTGGTCTGGCGCACCATCCTCGACTGCGACCGCGCCGCGCGGATGACCCCCGGCGTCAAGCGCTGCCGGGTGATCTCGCGAGCCCCGGATGGGCGCTCGGAATTGCGCGAGCATCTGGTCAAGTGGAGCTTTTTCCTGCCCAGCCTGCACTCGACCTCGCGGGTCGAGTACGAGCCGGACCGCTCCATCCGCTTCACCTGTGTCGGCGGCGACATCCAGGCCTGCGAAGGCACCTGGACCCTCGAGCCGCTAAAGGGCGGCGCCGCCACCCGGGTGACCTATGAGATGTGGGCCGCCGCCCCCTTCGCCGTGCCCAGCGCCATGCTCAGCGGCCTGATGCGGCGGGATGTGCCCGAGGCCTTGCGAGCCCTGCGCCGCGAGTGCATGACGCCCCCATGACCCACACGCCCCCCGATCCGCTGGACGCCCTCTGGCTGTTCGACGGGGTGTGCAATCTCTGCAGCGGTTCGGTGGCTCTGGTGCTGAAACTGGATCGCGGCGGGGTGGTGCGTTTTACCCCGATCCAGTCATCCTTTGGCCGGCAGCTGGCTGCGGCGAACGGGATCGATCCCGAGCATCCAGCCAGCTTCGTGTTCTTCGACCGCGGCCGGCCACTGGAGAAGACCGCCGCCATCGGGGCCCTGCTGCGCCGCCTGCGTCCGCCCTGGCGCTGGCTGGCCGGCATCGACCGCCTGCCCCGCCGAGCCATGGACAGGGCCTATGACTGGCTTGCGGCCAACCGCTACCGGCTGCTGGGCCAGAAGGCGGTGTGCATGGTTCCCACCCCCGAGGTCCGGGCGCGGTTCATCCTGGACCCGCCGGGCGACCTTAGGGTCGCTTCCGAATAGTGCGACTCCGGCTCAACTCTTCGGACGCGGAGTCACGGTGAGCCGGTATGGGATGTAGAGCGCCAGTTCGAGTGGTCCAGACTGATACCAGGACACGGGCAGCTGCAGGCCCTCCACCTGGACGGCGTAGTCGGTGCCGAAGCTGGCCGCCGCCCGGCGCGCGTCTTCGGCAACCAGATTGATCACCTCGGGGCGATGCTTCTGGGGTCCGATCAGGGTCAGGTTCCATTCGTCGTACGGAAGAATCTCCGTGCGGCCGACCTTGGGGGTTCTGGCGGCAAAGGCCTTGATGCGGCCCGTGGCGGCGTCGAAGCTGTCGGTCGGCGACACCCGGGTCTTGACCACCAGGATGGCGACGCTGGTGTCGGGCCGGCCGTCGGGCAGGATCACCGCATCCAGCATGGTGTCGTCAAATCGGCCGATGATCTCATCGCCCAGGCCCAACTCCACCCCGGCGCCCGGCGCGGCCTTGATCATGTTGCGAAGGGTCGCCTTCAGCTCGTCGCGACGCTGACTCAGATCGCGCGTGTCGCAGACCACCCGAACGAGGGTGACGATGTTGTCGGCCCGCTTTCGAAGCGTGACATGGGGCGTCTTGACCGGATCAAACTCGGTCAGTCGCGTGCCCGTAACGACAATCTCTTCCAGGCCGTCATTCTGGCTCCAGGCCTGCGGCGCGCCGACCCCGAGCGCCAGCACTGCGGCCACGATGGCGATTTTCATGCGGGCCTCCCCTGATGGCCACCGGAGGATGCATCGATCCTGGCCCCGTTGCCAGACGCAGACTTCATGACAGGACGGTAAGGTTTCGCTTCTGCAAGGCGGTGCTAGGGTCGCGGCCATCGCGTTGCCTGGAGCTTTTCGCATGATCCGACCCGCCGCCAAGGCCGCCCTCGTGGCGCTGGCCCTTTCGACCACCGCCCTGTCGCCCATGGCCTTCGCCGCCCCGGCCGCCGCCTCGATCAGCGTGCCGCCGATCGTCTACAAGGAGCGGGTCCTGGCCAATGGCCTGAAGGTGTTCACGGTCCGCGACACCACCACGCCGAATGTCTCGGTCCAGGTCTGGTACGGCGTCGGCTCCAAGGACGATCCCGAAGGCCGCTCGGGCTTTGCGCACCTGTTTGAGCACATGATGTTCAAGGCTACGCGCAACATGCCCAACGAGACGCTGGACCGGCTGACCGAGGACGTCGGCGGCTTCAACAACGCCTCCACCTATGACGACTTCACCAACTATTACGAGGTGGTGCCCGCCAACCACCTGGAGCGGCTGATCTGGGCCGAGGCCGATCGCATGGGCTCGCTGGTCATCGACGAGGCCGCCTTTGCCTCCGAGCGCGACGTAGTCAAGGAAGAGCTGCGCCAGCGGGTTCTGGCCGATCCCTATGGCCGTCTGTTTGCCCTCTACATGCCGCAGCAGTCGTTCACCGCCCACCCCTACAAGCGGCCCGGCATCGGTTCGATCGAGGAGCTGGACGCCGCCACCGTCGACGACGTGCGCGCCTTCCACGCCACCTATTATCGCCCGGACAATGCCGCGCTGATCGTGGCCGGCAACTTCGACGAGGCCCAGCTGACCGCCCTGACCGACAAGTATTTCGGTCCGCTGAAGGCTCCGGCCACGCCCCTGCCCAAGGTCACGGTGGTTGAACCGCCGCGCACGGCCGCCAGGACGGTCAACACCTACGGCCCCAATGTGCCGCTGCCGGCGGTGGCCATCACCTGGCTGGCCCCGGCCTCAGCCGACAAGGATGCCCCGGCCCTGACCGTGCTGGACGCCATCCTGTCGGCCGGCAAGTCGTCGCGCCTGTATGACAGCTTGGTCTATGAGCAGAAGATCGCCCAGTCGGCCTTCTCGTCCGGCCCGACCAATGCCCAGCCGGGCCTGTTCTATGTCGGGGCCATCATGGCCGGCGGCAAGACCGTGGAGCAGGGCGAGACGGCGTTGCTGGCCCAGGTGGCCCGCCTGCGCGATACCCCGCCGACCGAGGCCGAGCTGGCCGAGGCCAAGACCGGCCTGCTTGCCGATGCCGTGCGCCGCCGCGAGGAGATCGACGGTCGCGCCTTCGCCCTCGGCTATGCCCTGCTGACCGACGGCGACGCCGCCCGCGCCAACACCAGTCTGGCGGAGCTGCAGGCGGTGACCGCCGCCGACGTGCAGCGGGTCGCGAAAAAGTGGCTGGCCGATGATCGCCGTACCGCGATCCGCTACCTGCCCGAGTCGGCCCGCCCGGCCGGCGAGAAGGACAACACCCCCGTGCCGCCGAAGGTGGCGTCGGTGAAGTTCGACGGCACCGTGGTCACCCTGGCCCCTGAAGCCGAGCGCCAGAAGATCCCGGCCGTCGCCGCCCCGGTGGCCGCGGTCATGCCCACCCCGGTGGAAAAGACCCTGGCCAACGGCCTGCGGGTGATCGTCGCCCGCTCCAGCGACCTGCCGCTGATCACGGCCGACCTGACCGTGCGGGGCGGGGCCAGCTCGGATCCGGCCGGCCTGGCCGGGACCTCCAGCCTGACCGCCGACCTGCTGACCGAGGGCACCACCACCCGCAGCGCCGTCGACATCGCCCGCCAGACCGAAGCCCTGGGAGCCAATCTGGCCGCAGGTTCGGGCTGGGAAGCCTCGTCCCTGACCCTGAACGTCATTGCCGACAAGGCCGCCCCGGCCCTCGCCATCATGGCCGATGTGGCCCGCAACCCGGCCTTCAAGGCCGACGAACTGGACCGCGTCCGCACCGAGACGCTGGACAGCCTGTCGGTGGCCTATCAGCGCCCCGGCAGTCTGGCGGCCTATGCCACCGCCCCGGTGCTCTATGCCGGTTCGGCCTATGGCCATGTTGCCGGC
>NZ_QAII01000088.1 GCF_003060965.1 Caulobacter sp. HMWF025
GCGAAGCGCTGTCGTCCGGTTCTACACCAGGCTTTGTCGATCCGGCTTGAGGTGGCGCAAGCCGGGCCCGGATCGGGTTCGATTCGAGTGTTAAACGGACGGCTTAGCCTGGTGTTCTTCAGTCCGGAGCGCAGCGGCCGGCTCTAGCGGACGGACGCAATCCGCACGCCCTTGCTGGCCGCGACTGGGGCGGCGGCGGCGGGGTGGGTCAGGGCCTGGACGAACTCGTCGCGCCAGGAGGTCACGTCCTGCTTCTGGACTGTGTGATTGAGCGAATCCCAGCGCTGCCTCCGCTCGCCCGGGCCCATGGACAGGGCCCGGCTCAGGGCGTCCGAGATCTCCTCGGGGCTGTTGGGGTTGATGATCAGGGCCTCGGTCAGCTGGCGGGCGGCACCGGCGAAGCGCGACAGGATCAGCACTCCGGGATCATTCGGATCTTGGGCCGCGACATATTCCTTGGCCACGAGGTTCATGCCGTCGCGCAGGGGGGTCACGAGCCCCACCCGGGCCGCGCGATAGACCCCGGCCAGTTCGTCGCGGCGATAGGAGCGATTGACGTAGCGAATGGGCGTGAAGTCCATCTCGGCATAAGCGCCGTTGATGCGGCCGATCAGTCCGTCCAGACGGGACCGCAGATCCTGGTAGGCCTCGACCTCGTCGCGCGAGATCGGCGCGATCTGTAGCAGCATCACCTGGCTGCGCTGGTCGGGATTGTCGTGCAGGAAGCGCTCGAAGCCGACCAGGCGTTCTTCCAGGCCCTTGGAATAGTCGAGACGGTCGACGCCCACGACCATCTTGCGAAACACGCTGTGGGCCAGCATCCGGTCATAGACCTTGCGGGCCCGGGGGCTGTCGGTAATCCGGGCAAAGTCTGCGGCGTCGATCCCGATCGGAAAAACGGCGGCCCGGGTGGTCTTGCCGAAGGCCGACAGGATCTGGCCGGGACCGGCCGATCCACCGACCTCCGTGGTCACATAGCCCTCGAAGGCATGACGGTTTTCTTCGGTCTGGAAGCCGATCAGATCATAGTCGAACATCGCCTCCACCAGGGGGCGATGGCGCGGCAGGGTGACCACCAGCTGGTGCGCGGGCCAGGGAATGTGCAGGAAAAAGCCGATGCGGTTGGTCACGCCCATCCGCCGCAGCTCCCGGGCCATCGGGATCAGGTGGTAGTCGTGCACCCAGATCACGTCGTCGGGTTCGATCAGGGGGAGCAGGGTCTCGGCAAACCGCTTGTTGACCCGGTCATAGCCTTCGCCGAACGAGCGGTCATAGGCGGTCAGGTCGACGCGGTAGTGAAAGAGGGGCCAGAGCGTCTTGTTGGCATAGCCGTTGTAGTACTCCTGATAATCGCCGTCCTCGAGATCGACCGTCGCCGTCGTGACGCCATTGACGCGCTGCATCGACAGCTGGCCCGTGAAGGTCGGCGTGGTCTTGCCGCTCCAGCCGAACCAGACTCCGGAATACTCGCGCAGCGCTGCGGCGAGGGCCATGGCCAGTCCACCCACACTGCCTTCGCCGTCGGTCTGGTCCGGTGCCGGAGGTGGATTGACCCGGTTTGAAACGACGATCAGCCGGCTCATCCGGCTGTGCGCGGGGCCGCGCCCTCCAGCCAGGCCAGGACGGACTCGACATCCTCAAGCCGGTAGCGGGCCAGGGTCGGGCGCGGCGGACCGACCAGGACGCCAAACCCGCCCAGCCGGGTGGCGGTTGCAAAACCGTCTTCGTCGGTGAGGTCATCCCCCACAAAGACCGGCGTGGTCCCGGCGAAGGGATGCTCCTGCAGGAAGGCGGCGACGGCCTGGCCCTTGTCGCGGCCAGGCGTGCGAAGCTCGGCGACCATGTCGCCCAGTTGCAGGACCAGCCCGGTCACGCGGGCCAGGCGTTCCGAGGCCTCGACGACAGCCTCGGCGGCCTCGGGCACGTTGCGGTAGTGCAGGGCGACGCTCAGCGTCTTGTCCTCGAACAGCAGGCCGCGTTCACAGCGGGAAAGCGCCTTCAGGGTCTCGCGCGCCTGACCCAGCCCGTCATGGGCGGGAAGGGCCGAGACCCGGCCCGAGGCATCGCGGCGCACCAGACCGTGTACCGCAGCCACCGGGGTGACCCCGCCGGCCAGGATCCGGTCGATGTCCTGCAGGTCCCGTCCACTGACCACCGCGACCCGACCGTCAAGGTCAGCGGCCAGCCTCGACAGCAGGGCCTGACGGCGCGCTTCTGGCCCCACCGCGCAGGGCGTCGCCTGGAATGGGGCAAGCGTCCCATCGAGATCCAGGAAGAGGGCGCAGGGATGCGGGAGGGTCGGTGGCGGCGGCGGCAGGGTCTCCGGTCCGGAGGCAACGGCGGCTCTCAAGGCGTTCATGTCTTTTCGCCCCTCATTCAACTCGACCATCAAGCGGCAACGCCGGGATCGCCGGAACGATCCCGGCGGGCTTACCGGACCGAGGTCCATGGGCGGCTGAGCAGCACGGCGCAATTGATCAGGCCGACCAGCGAATAGGTCTGGGGGTAGTTCCCCCAGAGCTCGCCGTCGGCGAAGCTGATGTCTTCGGAGAGCAGGCCGGCAGCCGTCCGCCGGGCCAGCATGTCCTCGAACAGCGCTCGGGCCTCATCGACCCGTCCTTCAAGGTACATGGCCTCGATCAGCCAGAAGGTGCAGATGTTGAAGGCGGTCTTGGGCTCGCCGAAGTCATCGGGAATGGCGTAGCGTAGCAGGTAGGAGCCCTTGCGCAGGCCCTTCTCGACCGCCGCAACGGTGGCGACGTTGCGCGGGTCGTCGGCCTGCAGGTAGCGGAGATCAACCAGTTGCAGGAGGCTGGCATCCAGCTCGTCGCCGCCGAAGGTTGCGGCGAAGCGGCCCAGCCTGCTGTTCCAGGCTTCGGCGTCGATCGTCGCCCGCATACCGGCCGCGCGGCTGTTCCAGAAGCCGGCCCTTTCGGACAGGCCCAGCTTCAGGGCGGCATTGCCGAGCCGGTCGCAGGCCGCCCAGCACATGACGGCCGAGTAGGTATGGACGTTGGCCCGTCCCCGAAACTCCCACAGGCTGGCATCCGGCTTGTCGTGCAGTTGAAAGGCGCGTTCGCCCACCGGCTCGAGGGCTTCGAAATCGGCGACCGTGGCCAGCCTTAGCAGGCGTTCGTCGAAGAAGGCCTGGGTGGTCGACAGCACGATCTGGCCATAGACGTCGTGCTGCTGGTGCTCGAAGGCCTGGTTGCCGATCCGAACCGGACCCATGCCCCGGTATCCGGGCAGTTCAGGCGCAAGGCGCTCGGTCAGTTGCGGTTCATAGCCGACGCCGAACAGGGGCTGGATATGGCCGCCGGCTGCGCGGTCGACGATGTTGCGCAGATAGCCGAGATAGTCCTCGAGAATATCCACCGCGCCCAGCCGGTTCAGGGCCTGGACCACATAGTAGGCATCCCGCAGCCAGCAGTAGCGATAGTCCCAGTTGCGGCCGCTGTCGGCATGTTCGGGGATCGAGGTGGTCAGGGCCGCCACGATCGCACCGGTCTCTTCGTGTACGCAGAGCTTCAGGGTGATGGCCGCCCGGATCACCGCCGACTGCCAGTCGAGAGGCACCGCCAGGCTGCGGACCCAGGTCATCCAGTAGGCGGTCGTCTGGCGCAGCATGCGCTCGCAGGTCGGCCCGACCTCGGCATCGAAGCCCTCATCAGGGCCGAGAAAGAGGGCGATCGGCTGCTCCAGCCGGAAGGCCCGTTCCTCCAGCACATGCGAGACCGGGCAGTCGGTGGTCAGGCGCAGGGTCACGTCGGCGCACAGGTAGCGGATATGGTTGGAGCCCGAGGTCATCTCGGCCCGCCTTGCGCCCCACTGGCTTGTCGGACGCAGGCGCAGGGTTACCCGGGCGGTTCCCGCGAGCGGGCGGACCAGCCGTACGAACGCGGTCGGTCGGAATACCCGCCCGTGCTGGCGATAGCGGGGCGCGAAATCGAGGATCTCGATGCGGGCCCCATCGGCGTCTGTGATCTCGGTCCGCAGGATCGGGGTGTTGCGCAGATAGGCCTGCTCGACCGAGACCGCACCTTCGACCACGATGTCCCAAAGGCCCTTGGCCTCTGCTGCCGAAGGGGCCGCGTCATCCAGCAGGGCGCTGAACACCGGATCGGAGTCCACCCGGGGCGCGCAGCCCCAGACAAAGCAGCCGGCACGGTCGATCAGGGCGCTAACGGCGCAATTGCCGATGGGAAAGAGGTCGAGGGTTTGGGGCACATGGTCTCCCGGGCCGGGGGCGACCGGAGACCGGCCTGCGATCCTGAGGCAAACCGCTGGTGTGGCTTCCCGGTTCCGGGTTTTCGAAAATCGCGTCGCCAGGCGATCAAGCTCGACCTTCTTCGCCATCCGCGCGTTGACGATCCGTGGCTCAACCGGCCATCTGGCGTGGCGCGGCGCTTCCGCGTGCAAGTTTTGATGACGAGATTCCAAGACCGTGACCGGCTTTACCAGACGATCCTGGATGCTCTCGACCGGGGCCGTATGGCTGGCCGGAGCCACGGCCGCGCAGGCGCAGACGCAGAGCCCGTCTCCGCCGGCCCTGCGTCCCCTGCAGTCGCCAGGGATCGTGCCCCCCGTTCCGGTCAACCCCTATGGCGTTACGCTGCGCCCGGACCAGGTCGAGCTGCTGCGCCGGACGCTCGACACGGCCCATACCCATGGCTTCGAGCTTGAGGCCTTTGCGCCGGAAGCCGCCATCGCCCTGATGGGATCGCGCGACGCCACCGCCCGCCAGACCGGTCAGGCGCAGCTGGTGGCGCTGACCCTCGGCTTTGCCCAGGCCGTCCGTGCCGGACGGCTGCCCGACAGTGAATTTGATCCCGAATGGGGTCTGAGACCGGCGGCCTACGATCCCGCGCCGGAGTTTGTCCAGGCGATCACCGAGGACCGCCTCGGGCCTTGGATCGACAGCCTGCCGCCGCCCTATACCGGCTACCAGACCCTGCGCCGGGGCCTGACCACCTATCGTGCGATTGCGGAGCGCGGCGGCTGGACGGCCTTGCCCGTCGGGCCCGAACTGAAGCTGGGCGACACCGGTGCCCGGGTCGAGGCCCTGCGCACGCGCCTCTCAGCTGAAGACCCCGCGGTCTCCCTGCAGGGGCCGGCGGTGTTGGACGAGGCCCTGCAACTGGCGGTCAAGCGGGCCCAGAAGCGGTTCGGGCTTCTGCCGGATGCGGTGCTCGGGCCGCGTACGCTCGCGGCGCTCGACACACCGGTCTCGCTGCGGATCGACCAGATCCTGGCCAATATGGAACGCTGGCGCTGGCTGCCCCAGACCCTGCCGGCCGACCGCATCCAAGTGAATATCGCTGCGGCGGTGCTGTCGCTGTTCCAGGCCGATACCCCGACCCTGACCATGCGGGCCGTCACCGGCCGGCCGGGGGACGAGACCCCGATGCTGCAGTCGCGGATCCACAGCGTGGTGCTCAATCCGCCCTGGAACGTGCCCTCGTCAATTGCCGCCAAGGAGCTGTGGCCGAAGGAAAAGGCCAGCCCGGGCTATCTGGCGCGCAACGACTTCATCATCATCAACACGCCGGATGGCGGCGCGCGCCTGCAGCAGAAGGCCGGCCCCAAGGCGGCCCTGGGCCTGGTGAAGTTCGACTTCGCGAACCCGTATGGCGTCTATCTGCATGACACGCCCAGCCGCGCCAAGTTCGCCAGCTTCAGCCGGCTGGCCAGTCATGGCTGCGTTCGTCTCGAAAAGCCGGGCGAACTGGCCCATGCCGTCTTCGCCGGTGATCCGGTCTGGACCCCCGAGGTCATCGACCAGACCATCGCGGCCGGCAAGACCGTGCGGGCCTCGCTGAAAGTGCCGATCGCGGTCTTCCTGCTCTACTGGACCGCCTATGTGACCCCGGACGGACAGGTCAACTTCCGGGATGACCCGTATGGCTGGGATCGCGTCCTTGTGCAGCGTATCGCCGCAGGGGCGTCCGGCTCCGCTTGACCTTGTGGCCCGTGTGAGGTGTCTTCGGCATCTCACCGGCTCGAGGAATAGCGTAGTGATCGAACGGCGCAGGCTTTTGCAGTGTGGACTGGGTGTCCTGGTGGCCGGCCTTGCCGGTCCCTCATCGATGGCCCAGACCCTCCCCGACGGGCCAGCGACGGTTGCCGCAAACCTCCAGCCGGACCTGATCGGCGACCTGATTGACCAGTCGCAGGTGATCACGGCCCCGCCCCGGGTGCTGTCGCTCTACAACCTGCACACCGCCGAGAAGCTGGAAGCGGTCTATTGGGAAAACGGAACCTATGTCCCGGATGCCGTGGAAGCCCTGAACCATGTGCTGCGGGACTACCGGACCGGTGATGTGGCACCGATGAATGTCGGCCTGTTCGACCTGCTGGGCGAGCTTTCGGCCAAGACGGGCAGCCGCGAGGCCTTCCAGGTCGTTTCGGGCTACCGCTCTCCGGCTACCAATGCCCTGCTGGCCGAGCGGAGCGGCGAGGTTGCAAAGCGCAGCCTCCACATGGACGGCAAGGCCATGGACATCTATCTGGAGGACGTCGCGCTCGACCGACTCCGTGCTGCCGCACTGGATATCGGGCGGGGCGGGGTCGGGTACTATCCCGAGACCCGGTTCGTACATGTCGATGTCGGCCCGGTTCGGCGCTGGCAAGGATCTTAGGCCCGCGAGGGTAGGGAGCTCTCCATGGCCCAGGAGCATCGCAGCAATCCCTTCGGCTGGATCGTGCTGGGCTTTGTCGCCGGGGTCCTGGCGACCTTCGGGGCCATCCTGTTCGTCTCGTCCTCGCTGCCGGACTATGAGGAAGAGGCTCCGGAGCTCCGGACGGCCGCCGATGATGCGGCCGCAACATCCGAGGTACCGGCTCCGGTGACCGCGCCGACTCCGGCTCGCGAGGAGGCTCCGGTTGCAGCCCCGACCGTTGTCCCGGCCGTGCCGGCACGGTCCGCTCCGCTGGATCCGCAGGTCGCTGAAGATGCCGCCGCGGCGGGCATGACCTCCCGCGCGGAGCCGGACCCGCCGACCGATCGCTGAGGCTTTCACGGTTGCAGCCGCAACAGAAAACGGCCCCGGGAGCGATCCCGGGGCCGTCGGCCTGTCAGCGGTCAGGGCACAAGGATCAGGACTTCGGGGCCGGCATGGCGGGCAGGGACTGGGCCTTGGCCTTGTTGTCGGTGTGCAGCTTGGGCGACAGCGGGATCAGGCCCCGGCCCTGCAGGTAACCGCCCCGGCCGGTGGCGGCGTCCGAGGTGAACTCGGTGACGAATTCCTTGAGGCCCGGCGTCACACCGACCTGGTTCTTTTTCACGTAGATGTAGAGGGAACGGGAAATCGGATAGGCCCCGCTGGCGATCGTCTGGGCGGTCGGCTTGACCCCGTTGATGCTGGCGGCCTTGATCCGGTTGCCGTTCTCCTCAAGGAACGAATAGCCGAACACGCCCAGGGCATTGGGGGTCTTTTCGATCGTGCCGACGATGGCGTTGTCGTTCTCACCGGCATCGATCCAGCCGCCGTCCGAACGCATGGGCGAGACCTTGGCCTTGAAGGCCTTCTCGTCACTGGCCTTCATTGCGGCCAGCTGGGGCAGCTTGGCAGCCCCGCCTTCAATCGCCAGCTCGATCCAGGCATCGCGCGTCCCCGAGGTGGGCGGTGGGCCGTAGGCAAGGATGCGGCTCTTGGGCAGGCCCGGCGCGACCTCAGCCCAGGTCTTGAAGGTGTTCTTGCCCAGCTGGCCGCCGCGTACGGTCTGGTCGGCAAAGCCGAGATACAGGTGCTCGAGCTTGAAATTGAAGTCGGGGGACTTCTTGTCCATGGCCACGACGATGCCGTCGAAGCCGATCTTGATCTCGACGATGTCCTTCACGCCGGCCTTCTTGCAGGCTTCGAATTCGGACTTCTTCATCGGGCGCGAGGCGTTGGCGATGTCGGGATACTTCTCGCCCATGCCGCCGCAGAACATCTTGATGCCGCCGCCGGTGCCGAGGCTTTCGATCTTGGGCGACTTCTTGCCGGTCTTCTTGGCGTAGTTCTCGGCCACGCGGGTCGAGAACGGAAAGACGGTCGAGGATCCGGCGGCCCAGACGTAGTCGCGGGCGGCATAGGCGTTATCGGCGCAGGCCAGCAGGCCGACGGCGGCGGCGGCGCCAAGGAGCTTGTTCATGTGAGGCGGTCCGGGTTCTGTTGCGTCTGACGAAGGAACGCGCCGGATGGCAGCGCGTTCGGTGGCGTTTCGTCAGGATGTAGTGACGCCCAGGCCTGTCGGCAATCCGCCTACGGATCAAGATCTGCCGGGAGCCCCGATCCTGGCCACAATCACGATCTCGCCGTCTTCCTTGGTGAACTGCTCGATCTGACGATCGAGCAGGGCCAGGACCTTCTCTGACGGGCGGCAGAGCGCCACGCCCTTCGGCGTTATGACCAGCGGACGGTTCACAAGGATCGGATGCTCGACCATGGCCGCCAGGATGGCTTCGGCAGGCGTGGCCGGATCCAGCAGGCCCAGCTCGGCGGCCGGCGTGCCCTTGTCGCGCATCATCTCGCGCAGGGACAGGCCGCTCCGGGCCGACAGGTCAAGCAGTTGCGACGCCGTCCAGCCGGCCTTCAGATACTCGACGACCTCCGGCGCATAGCCGGCCTCACGAACCATGGCCACGGTGTTGCGTGAGGTGCCGCAGGCCGGGTTGTGGAAGATGGTGACGGGAAACTCAGGTACGGTCATGGGCGGGGGTCTCGGTCAGAAGCCAGGGGATGAAGAGGGCGGCCAGGATAGCGCCGACCGCCTGACCCAGCAGGAAACCGGGCACGGACGCCGGTGCGATCCCGGCGAAGGTATCGGTCAGGCTGCGCGCCAGGGTGACGGCCGGATTGGCGAAGGACGTCGAGGCGGTGAACCAGTAGGCGGCCGTGATGTAGAGCCCGACGGCCATGGGAGTGAAGTCCGGGCGGAACCGCGAGACCCCGAGGATGGTGGCTACAAGGCCAAAGGTTGCGACAGCTTCCGACAGGGTCTGGGCCGGTCCTTCGCGCAGCTTTTCGGAGACCTGTATCAGGGGCTCGCCGAACATGGCATGGGCCAGCATCACCCCGAGCACGGCTCCAATTGTCTGTATACAGACATATAGTACCGCTGCGCCGGGTGACAGGGCGCGGCGGGCGGCCATCACCAGGGTCACGACCGGATTGAAGTGTGCGCCACTGATGGGGCCCAGCACGCTGATCAGCACGACGAGAGCGGCCCCGGTCGACAGGGTATTGCCCAGCAGGGCGATGGCGTCGTTTCCGGCCGACAGGCGCTCGCCCATCACGCCGGACCCGACCACCACGGCCAGGAGCAGGGCGCTGCCGAGTCCCTCGGCCACGAGGCGACGGGTCAGGGAATAGGTCATGACGGGCAACAGGCCAGGGCGTCTGTGGCGCGGATAAACGGCGCGCAGATTTCGGGGGCACCGCCGCAGCAGTCTTCCAGCAGGAAGCCCAGCAGCCCCTGCATGGTGCCATAGTCAGCGGTGTAGATGATCGAGCGGCCGTCGCGGCGCGAGCGGGTCAGGCCGGCATGGTCGAGGATCGCCAGATGGCTGGACAGGGTGCTGGGCGGCATGTCCAGCCGCCGCGCGATCTCGCCGGCCGGCAGGCCGTCAGCGCCGGCCTGGACCAGCATCCGGAAGGCCGACAGGCGTCCGGCATGGGCCAGGGCCGAGAGGCTTGCAACGGCGGTTGTCATTTCCATATTTCGAGGATAGTCGAAATATATGACGGCGGGAAGACGGGTTTTCCGCGCCTGCCGACCTGGAGCGCCCGTGACCGATTTCCCCGCCCTCGATGCCGCCTATCTGCAGCAGCCCGACCAGGCCCGACTGGAGCCTGTCCCGTTCGGCCATCCGCCGCGAATCCTGCTGCTGTATGGATCCCTTCGGGAGCGTTCGTTCAGCCGGCTGCTGGTCGAGGAGGCCGCCCGCATCCTGCAGCGCCTGGGGGCCGAGACCAGGATCTTTGACCCACGGGGCCTGCCCCTGCCGGATGCCGAGGATGCCAGCCACCCCAAGGTGCAGGAACTGCGGGCCCTGTCGCTATGGTCCGAGGGCCAGGTCTGGTGCAGCCCCGAACGCCACGGAGCCATCACCGGGGTGATCAAGAGCCAGATCGACTGGATCCCGCTGGAGATCGGCAGTGTGCGCCCCACCCAGGGCCGGACCCTGGCGGTGATGCAGGTCAGCGGCGGCTCGCAATCGTTCAATGCCGTCAACACCCTGCGCCTGCTGGGGCGCTGGATGCGGATGATCACCATTCCCAACCAGTCGTCCGTGGCCATGGCCTGGAAGGAGTTTGACGACAACGACCGCATGAAACCGTCGGCCTACTACGACCGGGTGGTCGACGTGATGGAGGAACTGGTCAAGTTCACCGTGCTGACCCGGGGCCATGCCGGCTATCTGGTTGACCGCTACAGCGAGCGGAAGGCGCGGGGTGATGCGGCCCCGCTCAACGAAGCGGCCGTGGCGGTGACCTCCGGCCAGTGAGAGGCGCGAGCGATGACGGTCGGGATTGCCGCTGCGGGCTATATGGCGACGGGCCCATCCTGTAGGGTTGCTTCCTGATTCAGACGCCGACCCGTGCGGCCAGACGTGAAACGAGCCGACGTGGCGTTACCGACCAAAGCCATCATCCTCAGTGCCGGCCAGGGCAAGCGCCTGTCGCCCCTGACCGATACCCGCCCCAAGTGCCTGGTCGAGCTGTCGGGCCGCAGCGTCCTGCACTGGCAACTGCGTCACCTGCGGGCGGCCGGGATCACCGAAGCGGTCGTGGTTACCGGCTTTGCGGCCGAGACGGTCGAGGCCGAGATCGCGGGCCTGGACCTGCCCGGCCTGACGGTACGGACCCTGTTCAACCCGTTCTTCGGCCTGACCGACAACCTGGCCACCTGCTGGCTGGCGCGGGGCGAGATGGTCGGCGACTTCCTGCTGCTGAACGGCGACACCCTGTTTGAACCGGCCATCGCAGAGCGCCTGATCGCCGCCCCCTCGGCCGCGATCATCGTGACCATCGACCGCAAGCCCGGCTACGACGCCGACGACATGAAGGTGTTGACCGACGGCGATGCCTTGCGGGCCATCGGCAAGACCATCGAGGCCTATGACGCCGAGTCGATCGGGTTCCTGCGCTTCAATGCCGAGGGCGCGGCCCTGTTCACCCGTGTGATCGACCAGATCATGCGCACGCCCGAAGGCCTCAAGCGCTGGTATCTCAGCGTCATCAACCAGATTGCCCAGGACCACGACGTGGTCCGCGTCCAGTCGATCCAGGGTCTGGACTGGGCCGAGATGGACTTCCCCGAAGACCTGCCGCGCAACCGCGAGCTGGCAGCTTTGTGGACGGCGGAACGGGTCGAGGCGTAAGGTCGCTCCGGCCTATTTGTAGGCCGGAATGATCCCGCCCAGGCGCTTGCCCATTTCCTCGGCGAGGGCCTGGACGCCGTTCAGCGGCCGCATCATGACCTCGAAATCGACGATCTGGCCGGCTTCGTCGAAGCGGACGAAGTCGATGCCCTTGACCGCCTTGTCGCCGACCCTGGCGCTGAACTCGAGCACGACATTCAGCCCGTCGTCGGTCGTGGCCTGGCGGTGATAGGCGAAGTCGGTGAAGACGGTCAGGACCGTACTCAGCGCCAGCACTACGGCATCGGCGCTCTTGTAGGGCTTGAAGGCCACCGGCGAGCGGAACGTCGCGTCAGGATGGACGATGGACCGCAGGTCGGTGAGGTCGCCGCTGGCGACCATGTCATGCCAGGTCGACAGGCTTCTGGCGGCGGCGGAGTGCAGTTGGGGCAGGTCAGTCACGGGGTCCTCCCTGGGAACGACAGGTTCAGCGCTCGACGATTGTCCGGACCAGATCGAGGTCCGACGGCTTGTCCACATCCACCGCGGCCAGGCCGTAGGACGAGCGCACGACGGCGGCCCTGACGCCGGCGGCCCGGCCCAGACGCTCCAGCGTCTCGTCGATGGTCATCAGGCCCAGAACGTAGCGGATCAGCATGACCGGCCCCAGCAGGGCGGCGATGCGCCAGGGCTGTTTGCGCAGGGCCTCGGCCTTGCGCCAGAAGGCCACGGCGTTCAGGGCGGTCTCGGTCTTCAGCAGGAAGAGGTTGCAGCCCGAATAGCCGCCGTCCTTGAAGCGCCAGTAAGTTCGCTTTGTCTCTGGCGCGGCCGCACGAACGACGGCCTCCGGGGCCATCAGGACGGCGATATCGGCGTCGGCCGGAGCCCTGGCCAGGAACTCTGTGATCCAGTCCGCCTGAAGCAGGGCGTGATCGACCGTAGTCACCAGCAGCGGCGTGCCCATCAGGCTGGCGGCATCGTGGACGCTCTGGCTGGGCCCGCCGGCGGCGGGCAGGGGTGTGGCCGTCGCGTGACCGGCCAGGGCATCGATGATCGCGACATCAGAGGTCGAGACGCCGATCCGCGTCGCTCCGGCCTTGTCCAGCGCGCCCAGCACCCGCGTCAACAGGGTCTGGCCGCCCAGTTCGATCAGCCCCTTGTGGCTGACCCCGGCATAGGCGGCGACGGGGTCGATGCCGCCCCGCGAGCCTGCCAGCACAAGGGCCTGAAACCCGGGTTCTGCCTCGCTCACAGCGCCTTCTCGTAGAGGCGATAGGTCTTGTAGATGGTCGCGCCCATGGCCTCGGAGATCCGCCGCATCGGCAGGTTTTCCTCGAGGATCCACGAGAACTCGAAGCGCTCGTAGCCGAGGCTTAGGGCTGCGGTCCGCCCGGCGTTCATCAGGTGGAACGGCAGGAGCTGGCCGCGCATGGTGTCGGCGAACTTGCGCTTGACCCCCATCAGCGGCACCCGGGCCGACTTCAGGCCCCTGACCTTCAGGCGCCAGAGGAGTTTGGCCCAGCCGAACGGCAGCAGGCGGCCGCCCAGATCGTGGATGGCTTCATTGATGTTGGGCAGCAGCACGATGAACCCGGCCGGCTCGCCGTCGATATCGGCAAACAGGGTCATCTTCTTTTCGATCACCGGCTTCAGCGCCTTGGCCAGGTGCCGGGTTTCGGCCTCGGTCGTCGGGGTAAAGCCCCAGTTACCCGCCCAGGCGTCATTGAGGATCTCGGTCAGCGAGGCGACCTCTTCCTCATAGCGGTCCATGTTGACCTCGCGCAGGGTCACGCCCGCCGGCAAGCCCCGTCGCACACGGCGCACCACGATCTCGGGCAGGTCGGCGGTCGGGTCGCAGACATAGGCATAGACGTCCTTGACCTTGGCATAGCCCTGCTCCTCGACCCGCTTGCCGGCATAGGCCGGGTCGTGGCCCATCATCACCATGGGCGGGGTGTCGAAGCCGTCGACCAGCAGGCCGACCTCTTCATTGACCGACAGGTTGAACGGTCCCTGGGCGGTGTCGCAGCCCCGGGCCCGCAGCCAGTCTTCGGCGGTGGCCAGCAGGGCCTGGAAGATGGCGGCATCGTCCTCGGCGGCGATCAGGCCAAAGCTGCCGGTCTTGCGGCCCGGAGCCTGTGGGGCCAGGGCGTCGATCTGGGCGCTGATCCGGCCGACATCCCGGCCGCCGCGCACCGCCAGCCACAGCTGCACCTCGGCGTGGTCGAAGAACGGATTGCTCTTCGGCGTCAGGGCCTCAGTGCGCTCCATGGTCAGCGGCGTGATCCAGTTGGGATCGCGGGCATTGAGCCGCGCGGCCAGCCGGATGAAGCGGGCAAGATGCTTGCGCGTGGTGACCGGGATGATCTTCAGGGCTTGGGTATCGCGCGGCATCAGCCCTCCAGGGTCACAAGCGCATAGAGGGCCAGGGACCCGAAGATGACCGGACCGCCCCAGACGGCCAGGATCGGTGAGATCGCACCACTTTCGCCGAGCGCCGACAGCAGGCCGTCGACGACGAGGAAGACCAGGCCGGCGGCAAGGCCACCCGTCAGCAGTACCGCGCCCTGGCGGCTGCGGAAATTGGCCAGGGCCACCGGCGCACTCAGCAGCAGCATGACCAACGCCCCGAACGGCCCGGCAAAGGCACTCAGCAGCCGGGTCTCATAATAGCTGGCCGGTCGGTCGGTGCCGCCCTTGAGCAGGGCCCGCCGGGCGGTGGCGGCCGACGGGGTAGGATTCTCGGAGAACAGGGCCTGCACGTCCCTCGGGCGCAGGGCCGAGGTCCAGGTCATGCCGCCGCTGGTCACCGACCGCGCGACCTCGCCCTCGAAGCGGGTCGAGACGGCTCGGCTGAGCTGCCAGTCGGTGCCGCCCAGGGTGGCGCGGGGAGCCTCGATGCGTTCGACCAGTCGGCCGGCAGGGTCGCGGCGGTAGATCTTGACGCCCGACAGGCTGCGGCCGTCCGGCGCACTGGCCGCCGCGACGACCAGATCATCCCCGACCCGGAAGCTGCGCGGGCCCGTCTCCTTGCGTTCGGCGGCGGGGGTGCTGGCGCGCCACCAGGCGTCGAGGATCGGGTCGGTGCGGGGCGCGATCACCTGGGCGCAGGTGAAGTCCAGCAGCATCATCGCCACTGCGGCCGGTGCCGCCATGGCCAGGATGCGATAGGCCGAGATCCCGGCCGCCCGCATGGCGATGATCGCGCTCTCGCGGGCCAGTTGCGAGAAGGCAAACAGACCGCCGGCCAGCACGCTGATCGGGGCGATCTGCTCGACGAGGCGCGGGGCCCGCAGGGCCGCATAGTAAAAGACGCCTGCGACGCCGAGGCCGCGGTCGAGGATGTCGGTTGTCACCTCCAGCAGGTCGAGGACCTGCAGGATGCCCATCAGCACGGCGGCCGCGCCGAGGATGCGGGTCGCGGTGACCTTGAGGACGTAGAACTGCAGCCTCATGCCGCCACCTTGCGGGTCGGGGTGACGAGGCGCGTGACCCGCTTGATCCGGTCGCCGAAGGCATGGATGACACGGCTGACAGGGGTTTCGCCCGGCCGATTCCGGCTGCCCATGAACATCCACACGCTGAAGCCGGTGAACAGGCTGAACGGACCCCAGATGGCGAGCGCCGCCGGGGCCTTGCCCGCCTCAGCCAGACTCTGGCCCAGGAGCAGGCTGTGCTGGAAGGCCAGCAGCAGCACCCCGGCCACGATCAGGCCCGGTGTGCGGTTGCCGCGCTTGGCGGCGAGGCCGAGCGGAAAGGCCAACAGCGGCAGGAACGGCAGGAAGGCGGCGCGGGCCAGTCGGCCATAGAGCTCGGCCAGCAGGGTGGCCTCGGGCAGGGTGGTGTGACCCCGTTCGGCATAGCGGGCCAGTTCGCCGAGCGTGAGCTCGCGCTCGTCGCCGCCGCGGGCGCGGAGCAGGGTGGCCGCGCCGGCCAGGGGCATTTCCGTGGCGAAACGGTCGAAGGCCAGGGTCCGCCAGCCACCATTTCCATCGGCCGCCACCCTCTGGCCGGTGCGGAGCAGCAGGGTGACCTTGTCGGCTGTCGCTGACGGGCTGAGATCGGCCGTGGCGGCGGTGATCACTTCCTCGCGGCCGTGATCATCGAGCCGGCGGATAAAGACCCGGGTCAGCTTCTGGCCGGTCGCGTCGGCCGAGTCGGCCGTCATCAGCAGGTTGTCCTCGTCGATGAAGGCTCCGCCGGACAGCTTGCCGTTCCAGCCGGCATTGACGGCCGCGTGCATGACCGAGCGATAGGCATAGCGGCTGTAGGGCTGGCTGTAGCCGAACAGGGCGACACTGAAGGCCGTCAGGACCAGGCCGAGACAGACGAAGGGCACCACGATGCGGGTCAGGGACTGGCCGCTGGCCAGCAGGGCGTCGATCTCGGAGCCGTCCGACAGCTTGGTGATGACGATGAACAGGGCCACGAAAAAGGCCACCGGCAGGGCCAGGCCCAAATAGTGCGGGACAAGGTTGGCGGCCAGCTGGGTCACATAGTCGAACCGGGCGCTGCTCTGCGACAGGGCGTCCAGCAGACGCAGCACGCGCTCCAGCAAGAGCGCGACCACCGTCACGCCGAGGCACCCGACCATCGGCCAGGCAACGAGACGCAGCAGGTAGCGATCGATCAGCCGGAGGCCGGAAAGCGGACCGTTCACGCCGTTGTCCATTTCGCGGCAAGGTCGCGGGCGAGGGCGGCAGCGGCGGCCGCATCCAGCTCGACAGTAACGCCGAGGGCCGGGGCAGCCGGCCAGCCGGCATCGACGAAGGTGCGGCCGTCATGGACGCGCTCCCCCGCATAGCGCGGGATCACATGGAAGTGCACGTCGCGGTCGACCATCATCAGCATCAGGTAATTGATCTTCTCATAGGCCACGACCGCGCGGAGCAGCCGCTCGATTCCGTCGACGGCAACCTTCAGATCACTGAAGGCTTGTGGACTCAATTGCGAGAAGGCTTCCGCCTTTTCCTTGCATATCAGGACCAGCGACCCAAAGGTCGGCTGCTTGGGGCGAACCAGCACGATCCAGTGGTCGGTTTCAGCAACCCGTGTGGCCGGATAGCCAAAGGCCTGCGCGGTGGAATTGGTCATGGACAGGCTCGCCTCGCGGCGCCGAACGCCGCCGAGTCACAATAAGGACGCCGGGTTTTTCATGAAAGCACGATCCGCGCTGTCTGGCCTCGCCATGACCATTCTTTGTCTGGGCGCGTCGGCCGCCCAGGCCCGGGCAGATTGCGAGGGCCGTGACAGCGACACCCAGCTGTCCGTCCAGATTTCGCAGGTCCGCTCGACCACGGGCGAGGTTGTCGTCACCCTCTATCCGTCCGACCCCCGGCGCTTCCTGGCCCCCAGCGGCAAGCTGCTGCGGATCCGCCTGCGCGCCGCCGCGCCGGTGACTCGGGTCTGCTTCAATCTTCCCGAACCCGACGTCTATGCGGTGGCCGTCTACCATGACGCCAATGGCAACCGGGATTTCGATCGCAACAAGGTGGGCATGCCGGTCGAAGGCTTCGGCTTTTCCAATGACGCGCCGACGCGGTTTGGCCTGCCGTCCTTCGATGCGGTGCGGTTCTCGGCCAGGGCCGGCGAAACCCTGCTGCGGATCCGGATGCGCTACGGCAAATAGGCCCGGCTAGACCAGACGGTAGCGTCCAAGCTCGACAGGCCGGCCGGTTTCCGGATCGAGCCCGCGCGCGATGACCCGGATGCCGAAGGCTCCATCCTGGCCGAGCTCGATCTCGATCCCGTGCCAGCGGGCGGCGGGATGCCGGCCACCGCCGCCGGCCGAGGCCGAGGGGACGCCCAGCACGGGGATCGCGGTCCCGTCCGGGCCGGGCAGGCTGCCGACCAGGGCCTCATGGGCATGGCCGTGCAGGACGAGGTCTGCCCCGCGTCGGGCGAGGACCTCGGCCAGTCCCGCCTGATCCTCGAGCGCCTTGCGCTTCGAGACCGCCCCTCGGGTCGGCGGATGGTGGATCAGCACCAGCCGGAACGCCCCCTGGATCGCCGGATCGGCCAGCAGGGTATCGAGGGCGGCCAGCTGCGCCTCGCCGAGGCGGCCCGTGGCCAGATGCGGGGCCGTCGGCAGGGCCGAGCAGAGATTGAGGATGGCGACATCGCCCCTCCGGCGCAGGCCGGGGAAGCGCGGCTCGGGGGCATCACCCAGCCACGGCGTCCAGGCCGAGAACCGGATCGGATCGGCCGATCCGACCAGGGCATCGTGATTGCCCGGGCTGACGGTGACCGTATCCGAGGGACCGAGGCTTTCCAGCCAGATCCGGGCGGCCTCGACCTCGACCGTCGAGGAAAAATTGGTCAGGTCCCCGGTCAGGGCGATGTGATCCGGGTCATAGGTTTTGATGTCGTCGACCAGGGCGGCCAGCACATTCGGCTGGTGTTCCCGGTGCTTGCGATGCCAGGCGATTCGGCTGAGCAATCGCTTCGAGGCGAGGTCGCGCCAGCCAAACGCCCCCTTCGGCGGGGGCAGATGCGGGTCGGACAGGTGGGCCAGGCGGAATATCGACACGGGTTCGCTGCGGATTCTGGTCATAAGCGCCCGAAGCTGCTTATCAATCGGCCCGGGTTTCAAGAGGGTCTCTGACTTTGACGGACGGAAATGATCAAGGCGGGCCTGTCCGCCCGGCGGCCGTAACGGTCGGCGAGGCGACCAGCCGCATCTGGGGGATGACCTCCGCCCAGCGTCTGTCGCGGATCTACCGGCGGATCGGTGTGACCGAGATCGCGGCCGGCGTGCGCCCGTCGAGCTCAGACCTGATGGTGGTGGATGCCGGCTGGGTCTTTGACGAGTCGCTGATCAAGGCCCTCTCCGACCGGCCCGGTGTGGCCCTGGTCGACGATGATGGCCGGGTTGTGGCCCTGAACCTGCCGGTGGCGGACGGTATCGCCGCCGACGCCGACCTCTCGGCCCTGGCCGGTAGCACGCCGCGCTTGACGGTCCTCGAACTGGGCTCGGCCTATAATCATGCCCTGCGCAAGCGCGAGCCGCCGGTGCTGGAGCGACTGACTCCGGAAACCGTCGATTCCGTCGAGAAGCGGCTGTTCAAGGGCTCGTACAAGGGCGTCACCGATCTGGTGACGAAATATGTCTGGCCCGCCCCCGCCCGGGTGGTGACCCGCTGGTGCGCGCTCGCGAAGCTGACGCCGAACATGGTGACCTTCGCCAGCTTCCTGATGGTGCTGGCGGCGTTCGCGTTGTTCTGGACCGGTCAGTACGGCTGGGGTCTGGTCTGCGCCTGGATCATGACCTTCCTTGACACCGTCGACGGCAAGCTGGCCCGCGTGACCCTGACCTCGTCCAAATGGGGCAATGTGTTCGATCACGGCATCGACCTGATCCATCCGCCCTTCTGGTGGTGGGCGTGGTTCGTTGGCCTGGGCGCTCTGGGCTTCCAGCTGCCCTATGGTGGCCTGATGCTGGCCGTCATCGTCGGCGGCTATGTGGCGCAGCGGGTGGAGGAGGGCATCTTCCTGGCCCTGTTCAAGGTCGAGATGCATGCCTGGCGGCCGTTCGACAGCTTCTTCCGGCTGATTACCGCCCGCCGCAATCCCAACCTGATCTTCCTGACCGCCGCGACCTTGGCCGGCCGGCCCGATATCGGCTTTGCTTTGGTCGCCGTCTGGACCGCGCTTTGCCTCGTGGTCCATGCCGTCCAGATCCTGCAGGCCCTGATGGTTCCCAAGGGCGGCGTCACCTCTTGGCTGGCGCGCGGATGAAGGTCGGCGTCGTCCACAATCCGCGCAGCCACGCCAATTTGGGGCGGAGTGCGGACACGTGGGCGCCGGATGACGTGATGCTGGTGCGCCCGGCGACCCGGGAGGCGCTGGAAGTCGACCTGCACGCCTTTGCCGCGCGGGGCGTCGAACTGCTGGTGATTGACGGCGGCGACGGCACCATCCGCGATGTGCTCAGCCTGCTGCCGCAAACCTTCGGTGAGGCGGCACCGCTGATCGCCGTGCAGCCCTCCGGCAAGACCAATGTGCTGGCGGTGGATCTGGGCGTCCCCCCGGGACGTAGCCTGCAGGAGATCCTGATCGCGGCCCGTTCGCCCAAGGCGACCATCAAGCAGCGCGCCCCCCTACAGGTGGCCTGGGACGATGGACGACCGGTGCAGCGGGGCTTTGTGTTCGGGCTGGGAGCCTTTGTCCGGGGCACCCAAATGTCGAAGAGCGTCAACCGGATGGGGGCGTTCCAGAGCCTGTCGGTCGCCCTGACTGTGGCCGGTGCCGCGTTCGGGGCCCTGCTGGGCGGCGCGCGCGATCACTGGCGGGCGGGCGTACCGCTCGGCCTGTCCATTGACGGCCAGCCCGCGCCGGCCGGGCCACGGTTCATCTTCCTGGCTACGACCCTCAAGCGCCTGCCGCTGGGGATCAAGCCGTTCGGCGCGCCCCGCGAGGGGCTGAAGGCCCTGGATGTCGACGCGCCGCCGCGACGGCTGCTGCCGGCCCTCAGCCTGCTGCTGCGTGGCGGCGATGCGCCCTGGCTGCGCCGGGCGGGATATCGTCGGGGCGATGCCCGGACCCTTCGTCTGGAAACCTCGGAAGCGTTCGTGCTCGACGGTGAGATCTATGACGGTGCCGGTGGTCTGACGGTGGCCCTCGGGCCGCCGCTGCGGTTCCTCGCGTCTTGACGGGAAGCGTTCTCGATCTGGTCGGGGCCGAGCTGCGCGCCCCCGCACCGCCGCATGCGGTGGCCTTTGCCGCCCGACTGGTGGACGCGTTCGAAGACCCGGTCGCCGTGCTGTTCTACGGCTCGGTCCTGCGGACCGGCGATCTCGAAGGGGTGATGGACTTCTACGTCCTAACCGGCCGGCCACGCGCCGGCTGGCGCGGCACCCTGGGTCAGGTGCTGTGGCCGGATGTCAGCTATCACGAGATCGAGCACGACGGCCGGATGCTGCGGGCCAAGGTCGCCAGCATGACCCTGGAGCAGTTCGCCCTGGCGGCGCGGGGCGGTGAGATCGACACCACCATCTGGACCCGTTTCGTCCAGCCGTCTGCCCTGGTCTGGTCGTCCGGCCCGGAGATCGAACCGGTGGTGATCGACGCCGTGGCCGAGGCCGCCCATTCGGCGGCCCGCTTTGCTGCCGCGCTCGGGCCGCAGGAGGGCACGCCCGACGCCTACTGGACTGCGCTGTTCCAGCAGACCTACAGGGCCGAGTTTCGGGTTGAGAAGGGCGGGCGCGAGCGGTCCATCCTGGCCTTTGAGCCCGAGCGCTATGACCGGCTGATCGTGGCCTGCTGGCGCGAGCAGGGCCTACTCGACATTTTCAAGCCCGGCGACGTACAGCCCAACATGACCCACGAGGCGCGGGAGCGTTTCGGGATCGCCTGGCGCAAGCGGCGGCGGATGGGCAAGCCTCTGAACCTGGCACGGCTGGTCAAGGCGGCCTTCACCTTCGAAGGCGCGGCCCGCTATGCGGCCTGGAAGATCGAGCGCCATACGGGCCTTGCCATTCCCCTGACCCCGTGGCGGGAGCGGCATCCGGTGCTGGCAGCTCCCGGCGTGCTGTGGCGGCTGTGGCAGACGCGGCGGCAACGCAGGTCTTAGCGGGCTTGAGGTCGAGTTGGACCGTCGGGTTCAGGCGTCGCCGCCTGAACCCGGGATCATCTAGATGCGCTCGATGATGATGGCCGGAGCCATGCCGCCGGCAGCGCACATGGTCACCAGGCCACGCTTGAGGTCGCGGCGCTCCAGTTCATCGAGGAGGGTGCCGATCAGGATCGAGCCGGTGGCCCCGATCGGATGCCCCAGGGCCATGGCCCCGCCGTTGACGTTGACCTTGTCGCGGTCGAGCTTCAGGTCGCGGATGAACTTCTCGGCCACCACCGCGAAGGCCTCGTTGATTTCCCACAGGTCGATGTCGTCCACGGTCAGGCCGGCCTTGGCCAGGACCTTGCGGGCCGCCGGAACCGGGGCGTTGAGCATCAGGGTCGGGCTGTCGCCGACATTGGCCATGGCCAGCACCCTGGCGCGCGGCTTCAGGCCGTGGGCGGCGGCATAGGCCGGCGAGGTCAGCAGCACGCCGGCGGCGCCGTCGACGACGCCCGACGAATTGCCGGCATGGTGCACGTGGGTGATCTTCAGGTCCGGATAGACCTGGTGGATCAGGCCACCGAGGGTCATGCCGCTCTCGTCGATGGGCACGCCCGCCATCATCTCGAACGAGGCCTTCAGCTGGGACAGGCTTTCCAGGGTGGTCTGCGGACGCGGGAATTCCTCGTGAGCCAGGGCCACCGTGCCGTCGTCATTCAGAACCGGAACCAGGGACCGGTCAAAACGGCCTTCGCGGATCGCCTGGTCGGCCCGCTGCTGGCTGACCACGGCCAGCTCGTCGAGGGCCTGGCGGGAAATGCCTTCGAGGGTGGCGATGGCGTCGGCGCAGACGCCCTGGTGGCTCTGTGGGTGGCGGGCCCGCAGGCGCAGGTTGCCCGAGTCCAGCAGGCCGACCGAAGACCGGTCCGCCGTCGCTGCCGTGTAGGACATCATCTCGGTGCCGCCGGCGATGACCACGTCTTCCATGCCCGACATGATCGAGGCCGCAGCCAGGTTCACCGTGGTGATGCCTGAGCCGCAGAAGCGGTCGAGGGTCATACCGCTGGCGCGCACGTCATAACCGGCGTCGAGCGCGGCCATGCGGCCCAGGTCGCCGCCCTGCTTGCCACGCTGGGTGCTGGTGCCCCAGATGATGTCGTCGACTTCGGCGGTGTTGAGGTTGTTGCGCTCGGCCAGGGCCTTCAGGACCGTGGCGGCGAGATGCTGCGGGTGGAAGTCTGCGAGGGCTCCCTTGCCGACCTTGCCGATACCGCGCGGGGTGCGGCAGGCGTCGATGATGAGCGCTTCGGGCATGGGATTTCCTTCCTGCTGGGGCTTCGTGTGACGAAGTCTGTTGGCAAGGATTGAACGTGCGGCGCCCTTGGGTCAGTCCAGCAGGAATTTCAGCCGATGCGCAGGGCCTGTTCCTCAAGGGGGATGACGTCCACCGCCACGTCGATCGTCTGGCCGCCCGGACCCAGAACCACACCGCCGATCGGGGCCACATCGGCATAGTCGCGGCCGACCGCCAGGATGATGTGGTCCCCGGCCACGACCAGGCCGTTGGTCGGATCAAAGCCGACCCAGCCGAGTGCTTCACCACACCACAGATTGACCCAGGCATGGGTGGCATCGGCACCCTCGAGCCGGGCCTTGCCCGGGGCCGGGATGGTCCGCAGATAGCCGCTGACATAGGCCGCCGGCAGGCCGAGGCCCCGCAGGCCGCTGATCATGATGTGGGCGAAGTCCTGGCAGACCCCGCGACGGGCCTCAAACGCCTGGATGGCCGGAGTGGAGACCTCGGTCGACTTCGGGTCATAGGCGAAGTCTGCACGGATCCGGCAGGTCAGGTCGAAAGCCGCCTCCAGCACCGGACGCCCGGGCGGGAAGCTGGCCGCCGCATAGGCGGTGATCGCGGGCTGCAGGGCGGTCATCGGGGTCGGATACAGAAAGTGCGCCGGCGAGCCGACATCCAGCCGGGTCGTGGCAAAGGCCTGGTCGCGCACGGCGTCCCAGGCCGGGCCGTTGAGCGGGCGGGGCAGGAGCGGACGGTGCACGTTGACCCTGGACCGTGCCAGGATCTTCAGCTCGCGATGTGGGGTTTCGATGGTCGCGGTGAGGACCACTTCGCCGAACGGGCCGATATGGCTTTCCTGACGGGCCGGGGTCGGGGTGATCGTCAGTTCGCTGTCCGTGACGGACTGATCCGGCCCCAGCCTCGGGGCCAGACGCAGCGAGCAGCGGGCGAAGCTGACCGGCTTGCCGTAGTGATAGGTCGTCAGATGGCGAAGTTCGTAGATCACGCCAGACCGCCCTGCTTCTTGGTGGGGGTCGCGTTGGAGCCCTGCAGGAAATAGCGGTCCGAGACCGCGTTCGACAGGGTCATCAGCATCTGCTCGAAGGTCAGGATCTCCGGCACGCCCAGTGCTGCGGCATCCTCGGTCTCGACAAGGCTGGCCAGGCGGATCAGCTGACGGCTGGGTTCTTCGGGCATGCCGTCGTCCTGCAGGGTCGGCAGGGCCGCCAGATGGGTCTTCAGGGTCTCGACCTGGAAGGCCACGGAGCGCGGATTGAACGGATCGAGGATGGTCAGGTCCCGCACCGGGGTCAGGGCGATGCCTTCCAGATAGCGCGAACGATAGGTGATCTGGCTGTCGACCAGATCCAGCAGCAGGTCCAGATCGTCGAGGGTGGCGTCCGGCCCGGCCAGTTGCCGGACGATGCGGCAGGTGTTCACCCCGCGCTCGATCCGCCGGCCCATGTCGAGGAAACGCCATCCGGCGACGCGGTTCATGTTCTCCTGCGTCAGGCCCGAAAGGGTGGCCAAGGTCTGCAGGGCGGCCTCCGCGCGGGCCAGGCTCTCGGCCTCGGTCAGCACGTCGTTCTGCCGGTTCCTGAGGCGGCTCTCGAGGTTCAGCAGCAGCTTCCAGAAGTCTTCCGAAAGTCGTTCGCGCATGCTGGACGCCGTCCGCCGCGCCGAGCGGATCAGGCTGACGACCGAGCCATAGGCGGCCTCATCGTGCAGGGCCGAGCAGGCGGCCTCGGTGACCTTGCGGCTGCCGGCCTCCTTGTCGATCGCGCCCCAGTCGATCAGCAGGGCTTGCAGCCGGCACAGGGTCTCGCCGCTGGCATGGAGGGCGGCGTCGGAGTCCATCAGGCTGGTCGACAGGCTGCGGACCAGGCGCAGGGTGGCCTCGGCCCGCTCAAGATAGCGGCCCAGCCAGAAGAGGTTGTCGGCGGCGCGGCTGGGCAGATGGCCCATGATCCGCCGCACCTTCACATTGTCGCGGTGGGCGAGCAGGGAAATGCTCTCGACCGGCTGGTCCGACAGCACCCAGACATCGGTCGCCTGGGCCCCTTCGCCCATCGAGATGGCGCGAGCGTCGCGCTGGTCGGACACGCGACAGAAGCCGCCGGGCATGATCTTCCAGCCGTCGGGCGTCGCGGCGGCATAGACCCGCAGCACGAAGGGACTGGGCTGCAGGGCCCCGTCGCGCCAGGCCGGCGTCGTCGACAGCCGCACGACCTCCTGGCCGACGAAGTCGAGCGGCCGCAGGTTCATGGCGGCCCGAAGATCGGCCTGCTCAGCCGGAGTCAGGTCGGACATCATCCGCGGGCCGCGCGCCAGGGCGGGATGGCCGGGACCGGTAAAGGCCCTGGCGATGGCCAGACTGTTGATCTGCTGCTCGACGATCCGGCGCTCGGCCGGCTGACCGCACCACCAGGTGGCGACATTGGGCAGTTTCAGCGGCTCGCCCAGCAGGTGGTTGCTGAGGGCCGGCAGGAAGCCGAGCAGGGCCCGGGACTCGATCAGGCCCGAACCGGGCATGTTGGACACCACCACGCCACCGGCCCGAATGGCCTCGAACAGGCCGGGGACGCCCAACTGAGAGGCGCTGTTCATTTCCAGCGGGTCGATGAAATCGGCATCGACGCGACGCCAGATGACATCCGCGCGCTTCAGGCCGGCGATGGTGCGGATATAGGCCTGGCCGTCGCGGACCACGAGGTCGTCGCCCTCGACCAGCAGCAGGCCCAGATAGCGGGCCAGATGGGCCTGTTCGAAATAGGTCTCGCTGAAGGGACCGGGGGTCAGCAGGCAGATTCGCGGGTCGCTGCGATGGGCCGAAGCGGCCAGCCCGGCCCGGAAGTCGCTGAAGAACGGGGCCAGGCGCTGCACGTTCATGGCGTTGAACAGGTTCGGGAAGGCGCGCGACAGCACCATGCGGTTCTCTAGCGCGTAGCCCGCGCCCGAGGGGGCCTGGGCGCGATCGTCCAGCACCCACCAGCGCCCGTCCGGGCCCCGGCCGAGATCGGCGGCATAGAGGTGCATGTGACGCCCGCCGCTGGGCGGCACGCCGCGCAGGGCGCGGACAAAGTCGGCACTGCCGGTAACGGCGGCGGCCGGCAGCCGCCCCTCGGCGACCAGCTTTCCTTCGCCATAGACGTCGTTGAGAACGGCCTCCAGCAGGGTGGCGCGCTGCTCCACCCCGGCCGCGATCCGCGCCCACTCGTCCTCACCGAGGATCAGGGGCAGGGGGCTGAGCGGCCAGGTGCGTTCGGTGTCGTCGCCATAGATGCGGTGCGAGACGCCCGAGTCGCGGATATGGCGGGTGGCGAGGGCGAAGCGGTCCTCGAACTCGCCCGACGGAAAGGCCGCCAGGGCGCCCAGGAACCGCAGCCAGGCCTCCGGCGTCGTCCCGTCCGGGCGGACCAGCTCGTCGGGCACCCCGGCCAGCGGGCGATAGCCGTCGAGCCAGCCCCGCAGGCGCGCCTGCGCTCCGCTATCCAGGAAGGGCTGAACTCGAAGGGCGGATCGCTCAGGGGGCAAGGGGTGTTCTCAGGTCCAGGGTCAGGGGAAACTCGCCGCTGCGGGTTTCGGTGGGGATCGTGATCGCGCCGGGCGTGTGGCCATGCTCCTGGAATCGGGCAAGCCGGCGGGCCTGGGCTTCGTAGGAGTTTACCGGGAAGGTATCGTAGTTGCGACCGCCCGGATGCGCGACGTGATAAATGCACCCACCCAGTGAGCGGCCGTTCCAGCGATCGACGATGTCGAAGGTCAGCGGGGCATTGACCGGCAGGGTCGGATGCAGGCCGCTGGCCGGCTGCCAGGCCTTGTAGCGGACCCCGGCCACGGCTTCGCCGGACACGCCGGTCGAGGTCATCGGCAGGGGGCGGCCGTTGCAGGTGATCACGTGGCGCTCTGGCGTGAAGCCGGTGGCCAGGATCTGCAGCCGCTCGACCGAGGCGTCGACGAACCGCACCGTGCCGCCCCCGGCATTTTCCTCGGCCATGACGTGCCAGGGCTCGAGCGCATGGCGCAGCTCCAGACTGACCCCGCCGTGCTCGACCCGGCCGTGGGCAGGGAAGCGGAACTCGCGCTGGGCCTCGAACCAGACCGGGTTGAAGTCATAGCCGGCCGCTCTGAGGTCCTGCAGCACGCCCAGGAAATCGGCCCAGACGAAGTGGGGCAACATGAAGCGGTCGTGCAGGGCCGTGCCCCAGCGGGCCAGGCCGCCGGTCTGGGGCTCGCGCCATAGCCAGGCGATCAGGGCCCGGATCAGCAGCTGCTGGGCCAGGCTCATCTTGGCTTCCGGCGGCATCTCGAAGCCCCGGAATTCCAGCAGGCCCAGGCGTCCGGCCGGACCGTCAGGGGAATAGAGCTTGTCGATGCAGATCTCGGTGCGGTGGGTATTGCCTCCGACATCGGCCAGCAGGTTGCGGAACAGCCGGTCGACCAGCCAGGGCGCGGGAGCCTCGCCTTCGCCCGGCTTGGGCACGGCCGCCAGCGCGATCTCCAGCTCATAAAGCCCGTCGTGGCGGGCCTCGTCGATGCGCGGCGCCTGGCTGGTCGGCCCGACGAACAGGCCCGAGAACAGGTAGGACAGTGACGGATGCCGCTGCCAGTAGAGCAGCAGGCTCTTCAGCAGGTCGGGCCGGCGCAGGAACGGCGAGTCCGGGGCCTGGGCCCCGCCGACCACCACATGGTTGCCGCCGCCGGTACCGGTATGCCGGCCGTCGATCATGAACTTGTCGGCCCCGAGGCGGGTCTTGCGGGCTTCCTCATAGACGCCGGTGGTGATGTCGACGGTCTCGCGCCAGGTTTTGGCCGGCTGGACATTGACCTCGATTACGCCGGGATCGGGGGTGACCTTGATGGTGTTCAGGCGCGGATCGTCGGGCGGGCTGTAGCCCTCGATGCGGACGGTCTGGCCGCTGGCGGCCCCGACAGCCTCAACCTCGGCCACCAGTTCCAGATAGTCTTCCAGGGTCTCGACCGGCGGCATGAACACATGGAGCAGGCCGTCGCGCGGCTCGAAGCTGATCGCGGTACGGACATAGCCGGACTTGGCCTTGATGCGGGCCTCGGTGGCAGGGCCCTTCAGGGTCTCGCCGCCCGGCTTGCGCAAGGCCTCATAGGCGGGCAGCGGATCGCGGGGCTCGAACGGGTCACGCGGCGTCAGATAGGGATAGTCGTCGTCCGACAGCACCGGCAGGGTATTGAGCGGCAGGCGGAAGCCGACCGGCGAGTCTCCCGGAGCCAGGAACATCCGGCCGCGCCGCAGGGACCAGGCCTCGGTCAGCCAGCCGCTGTCCTCACCGGTGCGCCAGCGGCGGATCGGCAGCACATAGCCCTTGGGGCGGGTCAGGCCATGATCCAGCACCTTCAGCAGACGGGCCCGCTCGTCGGCCTCGTCCAGGTCCAGGCCCTCGGCGTCGAAATTGTCGGGCAGGGCCCCTTCCTTGCCGATCCAGAAGAGCGGATCTTCGAAGGCGGTGATCACGCAGGCGGGATCGAGGCCGAGGTTTTCGGCAAAGCGCCGGGCAAAGCGGGCGGCTTCAGGATTGCCGGCCTTCGGGCCGTCCGGCGAGGGCTCGCGCGCCAGGCCGTCAGCATCCTGCCAGACCGGCTGACCGTCGGCCCGCCAGTGGAGGGCAAAGGCCCAGCGGGGCAGGGGCTCGCCGGGATACCACTTGCCCTGGCCGTGATGCAGCAGACCGCCCCTGCCGAACCGGTCGCGCAGGCGACGGATCAGATCATCGGCCAGACCGCGCTTGGTCGGGCCGACGGCGGCGGTGTTCCACTCGGCCGACTGGAAGTCGTCGATCGAGCAGAAGGTCGGCTCGCCGCCCATGGTCAGGCGGACATCCTGCTCGACGAGGTCACGGTCGACGGCCTCACCCAGGGCGTCGAGGGCCTGCCATTTGTCATCCTCGAACGGTCTCGTGATGCGCACCGGCTCGATCAGGCGGGTCACCGTCATCTCGAAGCCGAACTCGACATTTGCAGCGCTGACAATGCCGGTGATCGGGGCGGCCGAGCGGTAGTGCGGCGTCGCGGCCAGCGGAATATGGCCCTCGCCGCACAGCAGGCCCGATGTCGCGTCCAAGCCGATCCAGCCCGCCCCCGGCAGATAGACCTCGGCCCAGGCGTGCAGGTCGCAGAAGTCGACATCGGTGCCGGTCGGGCCGTCGAGGGCGGTGATGTCGGGCTTCAGCTGGATCAGGTATCCCGACACGAACCGGGCGGCGAGGCCCAGCTTGCGCAGGATCTGCACCAGCAGCCAGGCGCTGTCGCGGCACGAGCCAGAGGCCAGCTCCAGGGTCTGTTGCGGCGTCTGGACGCCGGGGTCCATGCGCACGAGATAGCGGATCTCGCGCTGCAGGCGGGCGTTGAGGTCGACCAGGAAATTGATCGTGCTGGGCGCGCTGTCGGCGAGGGGCGCGACATAGGCGTCGAGGGCCGCACTGTCGTCATCGACGACAAGGTAGGGGGCCAGTTCCCCGGCCAGTTCGGCGGGATAGGCGAAGGGCAGGCCCTCGGCATAGGGCTCGACGAAGAAGTCGAACGGATTGATCACCGACATCTCGGCGGTCAGGTTCACCTCGACGCAGAACTCGGTGACCGTCTCGGGAAAGACCAGCCGCGCCAGCCAGTTGCCGAAGGGATCCTGCTGCCAGTTGATGAAATGCTGGGCGGGCGTGATCTTGAGGGCGTAGCTGGGAATGCGGGTGCGGGCATGCGGGGCCGGGCGCAGGCGCACCACCTGGGGGCCCAGTTCGACAGGCCGGTCATAGCTGTAGCGCGTCACATGGTGCAGGGCGGCGGTGATCGACAAGACATTCTCCGTGCCGGCCATCAGGTCGGCGCTTCATGAGGGCGATCCATGCGGCGCGATGGCGCTCCCCTTGGCCAGCTCCAGTAGGACCCTTGCCGTGCGATCGACAAGACTGCTGCTGCGGCAGGCGCTGCAAATCCGCCCGGCGTCCGAAATTCGGGCCGCCGACGCTCAGGCTACGGGTGTGTCGCGCTCGGTCGAATCGACCTCGTAGGCCCACACCCGGAAGCCATTGAGAATGTGCGGGCCAAAGGAAGTG
>NZ_QAII01000010.1:0-18681 GCF_003060965.1 Caulobacter sp. HMWF025
CCTCCAGACCACCCCGGCCGCCCCGGTGAACCCCCCTGCCGTCAGCGACGCCGACATCGCCGAGCTGGCCCGCCGCATCGCCGAGGCCAAACGCCCGGTTTTCCTGTTCGGCGGCGGCGTTTCGCGCGCCACAGCCGGTGCCCTGCAGGACGCCATGGCAAAGGCCGGCGTGCCGGTGACCGCAACCTGGAACGCCGCGGATCGGCTTTCCGAGGATCATCCGGCCTATTTTGGCCGCCCCAACACCTGGGGTCAGCGCTATTCGAACCTGATCGTGCAGCAGGCAGACCTGCTGGTGGCGGTCGGAACCCGGCTGAGCCTGCAGCAAAGCGGCTTCAACTGGCAGGAGTTCGTGCCGGTCGGTGACATCGTCCATATCGACTGCGACCCGGCGGAGCTGGCCAAGGGTCACCCGACGATCGCCTGGCCGATCTGCACCGACGCCAATGACCTGTTGCCACGGCTCTTCGCCGCCGACCTGGGCGAGCACGGGGCCTGGCTTGACTACTGTCGCCAGATCCGCGCCGGCCTGCCGCTGGTGGAAGCCAACAACACCGGCGAGGCCTATGTCTCGCCCTATGACCTGGTTACCACCCTGTCGACCCTGTGCACCAGCGAGGACACCGTCATCCCCTGCAGCAGCGGCGGGGCCTTCACCGTCATGATGCAGACCTTCGCCCAGAAGAAGGGCCAGATCATTGTCACCAACAAGGGCCTGGCCTCGATGGGCTACGGCCTGAGCGGCGCGATCGGCGCGGCGTTTGCGACCCGCCGCCGGACGATCCTCGTCGAGGGCGACGGCGGGTTCTCGCAGAACCTGCAGGAGATCGGCACCGCCGCGGTCAACAAGCTGGACCTCAAGATTTTCATCTTTGACGACAACGGCTACGCCTCGATCCGCTCGACCCAGATCAATTATTTCGGCGGACGCTATGTCGGCTGCGATCTGACGACGGGCCTGGGCCTCCCCAACTGGAGGAAGCTGTTCGCGACCTATGACGTGCCAGTCTACGAGGTCGGATACGGCTTTGAAAACGATCCTGAATTCCTCGGTCGTTTCAACGGGCCGGGCGTGCAGGCGTTCGTCGTGCCCGTCGACCCGCAACAGACCTATTTCCCGCGCATCACCAGCCGCATGGTTGAGGGCGGCGGGATGGTCTCCAATCCCTTGCACAAGATGACCCCGGACCTCGATGAGGACACCCGGGCGCGGCTCGCCGCCCATCTGCCCAACTGAAACGACGACCAGCAGGACCACCCAGGGGCTTAGTCATGTCGAACAATCCACGCATCAAAGCGGTCATTCTCGCCGGCGGAAAAGGCACGCGCCTGGCCGAGGAAACCCACATCCGCCCCAAGCCCATGGTCGAGATCGGGGGTCGGCCGATCCTGTGGCACATCATGAAGAGCTACAGCCACTACGGCGTGAATGACTTCGTGATCTGCTGCGGCTACCTGGGTCAGAAGATCAAGGAATACTTCCTCAACTACGCCTACCAGAACGCCGACATCACCATCGACATGAACGGTGGCGTCCGGGTTCATCAGAGCCACGCCGAGCCCTGGAACATCACCCTGGTCGACACGGGCCAGGAAACCATGACCGGTGGCCGCGTCCTGCGCATCGCCGACCACGTCCGCAATGATCCCTATTTCTGCCTCACCTACGGCGACGGGGTCTGTGACGTGAACATCGCCGACCTGCTTGAGTTCCACCGCAGCCATGGCCGGAAGGCCACCGTGACCGCCGTCAGCCCGCTGGCCCGGTTCGGCGCTCTGGAACTGGACGGCGTCGAGGTGAAGCACTTCATCGAAAAGCCCCAGCATGAGGCCGGCCTGATCAACGGCGGCTATTTCGTGCTCTCGCCGGCGGTGCTGGACCTGATCGAGCAGGACGACACGATCTTCGAAAAGCAGCCCCTGGAGACCCTGGCGTCGACCGGCCATCTGATGGCCTTCAAGCACGAGGGCTTCTGGCAGCCGATGGACACCATGCGCGACAAGCTGCATCTCGAAGAGCTGTGGGCCAACGGCGCGCCCTGGAAGTCCTGGTAATGAGCGCACTCCCCTCCGCCGCCTTCTGGCGCAACCAGCGGGTGTTCCTGACGGGACACACCGGGTTCAAGGGCGGGTGGACCGCACTCTGGCTGAAGCGTATGGGCGCAACGGTCTGCGGCTATGCCTTGCCCCCCTCAACGGAACCCTCGCTGTTCGCTGCCGCCGGGATCGGCGAGCAGATTGAATCGCACTTTGGCGACATTCGGGATCTGGATTCGATGCGCGAGGTCTTTGACGCCTTCGCGCCGACGATCGTGCTGCATATGGCGGCCCAGCCGCTGGTTCGCCTGTCGTATGCCCAGCCCCTGGAGACCTACAGCACGAACGTCATGGGCACGGCTCATGTGCTCGAGCTCGCCCGGGCGGCGCCGGGCGTAAAGGCCACCATCGTCGTCACGACGGACAAGTGTTACGAGAACGTCGAACAGATCTGGTCCTACCGCGAGAACGACCGTCTGGGTGGCCGGGACCCGTACAGCAACAGCAAGGCCTGCGCCGAACTGGTGACCTCGTCCTACTGGTGGTCCTATTTCTCCCAGCTTGAAGGCCAGGGCCTGGCCTCGGGCCGGGCCGGAAATGTCGTCGGCGGCGGAGACTGGTCCAAGGACCGTCTGGTGCCCGATCTGGTCGCGGCCTTTGCTGAAGACCGACCCGCGATCCTGCGGCGACCGGAAGGCGTCCGGCCCTGGCAACATGTGCTGGAGCCGGTCTGTGGCTACCTCCTCGCTGCCGAACTCATTGCCACGGCTCCAAAGGCCACCGCGCCTCCGGCCTGGAACTTCGGCCCGAACCCCGAGGGCAATGTCGAGGTCGGCAAGGTCGCCGAACTGCTCGTTGAAGCCTGGGGCGGGTCAGCCCGCTACGAGGTGCATCGCGACCCCAATGCCGTTCACGAAGCCACGCTGCTGACGCTGGATCAGACCAAGGCCCAGCGAGAGCTCGACTGGCGCCCGCGCTGGTCGCTGCAGCAAACCTTACAGAAGACCGCCGAATGGTATCGGGCCTACTATACGTCGCAGGACGTGCTGGCGGTCACCCATCAACAACTCGACGACTATACAGGCGTCCAGGCACCAGGATCAGCATCATGACAATCAGCAAGCAAGACCAGCTGGACGCCCTACGGAGCCAGATGATGGCCCTGGCCGGCCAGTATGCCGATCTGGCATACGCCCCCGCGCCGTTCGTACCCGGCGTTTCGCCGGTTCCGGTGTCCGGCAAGGTGGTCGGTGCCCCCGAACTGCAGAACCTGATCGACTCGTCGCTGGACCTCTGGCTGACCACCGGCCGGTTCAACGACCAGTTCGAAAAGCGCCTGGCCGACTTCATGGGCGTGCGCTTCGCCCTGACGGTCAATTCCGGCTCGTCGGCCAACCTGACGGCTACCTCGGCCCTCTGCTCGCCGATGCTGGGCGCCCGCGCCCTCAAGCCGGGTGATGAGGTGATCACCTGCGCCACCGGCTTCCCGACGACCGTGAACCCTGCCCTGCAGAACGGCCTGGTCCCGGTTTTCGTCGACGTCGACCTGCCGACCTACAACATCAAGCCCGACCTGATCGAAGCGGCGGTCACCGAGAAGACCAAGGCCATCATCATCGCCCACACCCTCGGCAATCCGTTTGACCTGGGTGAGGTCATGCGCGTGGCCGAGAAGCACAATCTCTGGGTCATCGAAGACAGCTGCGACGCCCTCGGCGCCAAGTATGACGACAAGCTGGTCGGCACCTTCGGCGACATCGGAACGGTCAGCTTCTACCCCGCCCACCACATCACCATGGGCGAAGGCGGCGCGGTCTGGACAGACCGTGGTGACCTCAAGCGCCTTCTGGAGTCGGTGCGCGACTGGGGTCGCGACTGCTACTGCCCGCCGGGCCAGGACAACACCTGCAACAAGCGCTTCAAGTGGAAGCTGGGCGACCTGCCGCGCGGCTACGACCACAAGTATACCTATTCCAATATCGGCTATAACCTGAAGATCACCGACATGCAGGCGGCGGTGGGCCTGGCCCAGTTCGACCGTCTTGAGGGCTTCATCGCGGCCCGCAATCGCAACTTCGGCGTACTGAAGGGCCTTCTGTCCGACATGCAGGACCACCTGATCCTGCCGGAGGCAACCCCGCGCTCCGAACCGTCATGGTTTGGCTTCCCGATCACGCTGCGAAGCGACGAGGAAGGCATCCGCGACGACCTGGTGCAGCATCTGAACGCCGCCGGCGTCGCCACCCGACTGCTGTTCGGCGGCAACCTGATCCGTCAGCCGTACATGAAGGGCCGCAACTGGCGGGTGTTCGGCGATCTGACCAATAGCGACAAGGTCATGACCTCGACGTTCTGGATCGGCCTCTATCCGGGCCTGACGGACGATCACCTGACCTATGCCTGCGAAACGATTGCCAAGTTCTTCCGCGAACGCAGCCGGACCTAGGCGTGACTTCACTGCCAGAACATCGCCAGGCCGCGCTCGCGCGGCTTGGCGAAACCCTGAACGGAGACGGGTCCCTTCGCCTCGCTATTACCGGGGCCACGGGGTGGCTCGGCGCGGCCCTGGCCGAGATGGCCCTCAGGGCCGGTCTCACCCCGGAAAACGGGCGACTGCGCCTGTTCGGGGCCCGGAGCCGACCGGTGCGGTTCGCCGGCGGCCAAGACCTCCCGGTCGAGGCCCTTGAAGGGGCACGGCCGCTGGAGGGCGACGGCTGGCTAGTCGCCCATTTTGCCTTCCTGGGCAAGGAGCGCACGGTCGACCTGTCGCCCGAGGCCTTTTCCGCCGCCAACGATGCCGTCCTGACCCAGGTCCAGGCCTTGCTGGCGGGAACAACCGCCGCCAGGGTGATTTTTGCATCCTCCGGCGCGGCCTACAGCCCTCTGGGCGGCATGGTCCGTACGCTGGTCGAGAGCCCCTATGGCTATCTCAAGGTACTCCACGAGAAGGCCCTGACGGACTGGTGCCGAAGCCACGGCTTTCCCCTGGTGATCCCGAGGGTTTTCAACGTCGGCGGCCCGCACGGAAACAAGCTTGGCCTGTATGCCATGTCGTCACTCATTCAGGCGGCGATGCAGGGCGGGCCCCTGGTCATCAAGGCGAAAAGACCGGTGTTCCGGTCCTATGTGCACGTCGAGGAGTTGATGGCCGTGCTCTGCGACTTGGCGGTTCGCGCGGAGCTTGAAGAGACGCTGGTGTTTGATACCGGCGGCCGGGAAGTGGTCGAGGTCGGCGATCTGGCCGGCATGATCGCCGAACGATTCAATCTGGATCGCAGCACGATCGAACGCGACTATGATCCGGGGCAACCCGAGGACTGGTATGTCGGCGCGCCGCGCGTCTATCAGGCCGCCGTCGCGCGCGCGGGGCTGGAAGCCATCACCCTGGCCCAGATCGTTGATGATGCGATCCTGGACATGACCCCCTGAGCCAGGACGGTCGACCCGCCTGCGGCCACGCCGGGATCCCTGGGCCAGCGCAATGTCCCCAAAGACCCGGACTTTGGTTTCGTCATCGCGGCGGCCTGAGCCGGCCGCGATCCCGGGCAGATCGCGGCGTTTAGGCGTCCAGCTGATCGACGGGCATGATCGGGCCCGCACGGCCCCCGTCCATCCGGATCACCTTGTTGCAGAAGGTTCTGATGATGTCGGGGCTGTGCGAAGCAAGGACGAGGATGCGGGTTTTCTCAACCAGCGACGTCAGGCGTTCATGCGCCGAGCCCTGGAACTCTGCATCGCCGACAGCGATCCACTCGTCCATAAGCAGGATGTCAGCCTCAACCGCCGTCGAGGCTGCGAAGGCGAGACGTGCTTGCATGCCCGCAGAATAGGTCTTCAGGGGCATGGCCAGAAAGGCGCCCAGGCCGCTGAACTCGGCGATCTGCGGGAGCTTTTCCTCAATCATCTGCGACGGCATCCCGACCATCAGGCAGCGAAGCCGGATGTTTTCCAGGCCTGTCGCAGACGGATCGAGGCCCATTGACAGGTCGAGGAGCGAAGCGACCCGGCCCTGCACTGTCAGATTGCCTTCGTCGGGAATATAGGCCCCGGCCAGCGTTCGCAGCAGGGTCGTCTTGCCCGAGCCGTTTGACCCGATGATCCCAAGCCGGTCTCCGGCCTTCAGTTCGAGGGAAACGTTCCGCAAGGCAGTGACCATGGTGGTCCCGCGCCACGAGGCCAGCTGGCCGCCGACACGAATCCGGGCCAGGTACTTTTTCAAAGACCGGTTATCAACCCCGTAGACGGGAAAGCGCAGCGTCAAACCATGCGCAGAGATCGCAGAGGTCATTTTCTTTGATGCCTAAAGGAAATGGACGATACGCCGACGCGTCGCGGTGAATACGGCGAAAGCCGTCAACCAGCCGATCAGCGCTGCCGAGGCCAGAACCGGAAGCGTTCTGTGATCCAGGGGCGCGCCGATCATGGGCGACCTTAGAGCATCGAGAAGATAGTAGAAGGGATTGAAGTCAAGAATGTAACGATGACGCGAGATGTTGCCGGGCAACCAGAAGACTGGCGTCATGAACAAGACAAATTGAACCATCGAGGTGACAATTTGCGGGATGTCGCGAAAGCGCGCCGAAATGATCCCGAGCAGAAGTATTGCCCAGCTGACATTAGCCAGGATCAGTGCGAGGCCGATGAGCGTGAAGGGCACATTTACTGTCTTCCAGAAACCCAACAGGATCGCAGCAGCCGCAATCGCTACGAAGTTATGCGCAAAGTAGATGAGGTTGCGCATCAGCACGCGCCAGACGAATACCATCATCGGGATGGCGGCCTGCCGCAACATGCCCGTTGCAGCAATGAACGTATCCGAGCCCTCAATCAGGCACGACGAGACAAAGCCCCATGTCAGGAAGCCCACAGCAACCCAAGGGAGGTAATCTCGAACGCTTACGTTAAAAAGTTGAGTGTTGAGAAGCGTCAGGCCGCTGATCAGCGCAGCCATGGTTATAGTAATCCACCAGGGGCCCAACACTGAGCCTCGATACTTGGCCTTTATATCAAGCCCGGCCAGAGCAGAAGAAAGTCGGAGCTGTTGAATAGAATCGAAAAAATCGCGACCAGCAGCCTTGATTTCAGAGCCCAGTGATCCACGACCGCCGGCACGATATATCGGTTCTACCTGCATGAATTTCCCGAGCATCTCATCGCGGTGCGGTTACTATCAAACATGGAAAGGTCCCACAAGGACTGCACGGCTGCGGAAGTCTAGCCCGCCGCCGCCGCCACGGCCTCAGCCGTAATGCCGAACTCCTTGTAGAGCCGCTCGAAGGGTGCGCTGGCGCCGAAGCCCGTCATGCCGACGAACTGGCCGCCTTCACCGATGAAGCGCTCCCAGCCCTGACGGACGCCCGCCTCGACGGCGATGCGGACCGGGGCCTTGCCAAGGACCTGGGCTTGGTAGGCCGCCGGCTGGCGGTCGAACAGTTCCCAGCAGGGGACCGAGACCACGCGGGTCGGCTTGCCCTGGGCCTGCAGGATATCGCGCGCCGCGACGGCAACGCCGATCTCGGTGCCGGTGGCGAAGATCGTCACCGCCGCCTCGCCACCCTCAGCCGCCAGCAGCTCATAGGCGCCCCTGGCCGACAGGTTTTCCGCACCGGTGGTACGCACGGCCGGCGTCTTCTGGCGCGACAGGGCCATGATCGACGGGGTCGACTTGTGCTCGAGGGCCAGTTTCCAGCACTCGGCGGCTTCCACCGCGTCGGCCGGACGGAAGACCAGCAGGTTGGGCATGGCCCGCAAGCTGGCCAGGTGCTCGACCGGCTGGTGGGTCGGGCCGTCTTCGCCCAGACCGATGCTGTCATGGGTCATGACGTGAATGACCCGCACGCCCATCAGGGCCCCCAGGCGGATGGCGGCGCGGCTGTAGTCCGCAAAGGCCATAAAGGTGCCCGAATAGGGAATGACGCCGCCGTGCAGGGCCATGCCGTTCATGGCCGCTGCCATGCCGAACTCGCGCACACCGTAGTGAACATAGCGGCCGGCATAGTCGGGGGCGTCGAACGCCTTCATGCCCTTGACGAAGGTGTTGTTGGAGCCGGTCAGGTCGGCCGAGCCGCCGATCATCTCGGGGATGGACGGCGTCAGGTGCTCGAGGGCCGAGCCCGAGTGCACGCGCGTGGCATTGACCGGCTTGCCGGCGGCAGCCGCGGCAATGTGGGCGTCGACCGCTTCGAAGGCCCCGGCGGGCAGGTCACCCTTCATGGCCCGGGTGAAGTCCGCGCCCTGGGCCGAGGTCTTGACGCCGGCTTCCCAGGCCTTGCGGACCCGCGCGCCGCGACGGCCCACGCTCTTCCAGGCCTTGGCGATGTCTTCGGGCAGGGTGAAGGGGGCCGCATCCCAGCCCATGGCCTTGCGGGCCTCGGCGATCTCGCCGTCGAACAGGGTGTAGCCGTGGCTGTGGGGGTCGCCTTCTTTCGGGCCCGCGCCTTTGGAGATCAGCGTCTTGCACGCGATCATCGAGGGGCGGTCCTGCTTGGTGGCCCAGCGCAGGGCGGCAGCGATCTTGCCGTGGTCATGGCCGTCGACGACCTTGACCGCCCAGCCGGCGGCCTTGAAGCGCGCGACCTGGTCACCGGTCTCGGCAATGGTGGCGACGCCGTCGATGGTGGTGTTGTTGTCGTCGAACAGCACGGTCAGCTTGGCGAGCTTCAGGCGACCGGCGATGCTGATGGCTTCGTGGCTGACGCCCTCCATCAGGCAGCCGTCACCGGCAATCACCCAGGTGCGGTGATCGACGAGGTCCTTGCCGAACCGGGCCGACAGGTGGGCCTCGGCCATGGCCATGCCGACCGAGGTGGCCAGGCCCTGACCCAGCGGGCCGGTGGTGCATTCCACGCCCGGCGTGTGATGCACTTCGGGGTGGCCGGGGGTCAGTGAGCCCCACTGACGGAAGTTCTCGATCTCCTTCATCGTCACGGCCTTGTAGCCGGTCAGATGCAGCAGGCTGTACAGCAGCATCGAGCCGTGGCCGGCCGACAGCACGAAGCGGTCGCGGTCGGCCCAGTCGGGCCTGGAGGCGTCGAACTTGAGGAACTTGCTCCACAGCACCGTCGCCACGTCGGCCATGCCCATCGGCATGCCCTGGTGACCGGACTTGGCCTTGTGGACCGCTTCCATGGAGAGGACGCGGATCGCGTCGGCCATCTTGATGGGCGAAACGGGCATGGGCTCGACTTTATTTCTTTATGTTTTGCAGGGCTGCGCGAGGCGCGAGGTCGCACGACGCCCCCTTTGGGTCAAGACATCGGGCGCCGCGCCGCGCAACGCTGGTCAAGGCGTTGCAGACGGGCTATAGCTAGGCCCCCTTATGCTCACTTTCAGCATAACTCGGAAAGGTTCAGCGCTTGGCCAGCCCGTCGTTCTTTTCGCCCTGGCGTCACGGCTTCGTCCGGGTCGGCACCGCTGTCCCGAAGGTGAAGCTGGCCGATCCGCTGACCAATGCCCGGGCCGTGCTGGATCTCGTCCGGCAGGCCGAGGCCTCGGGCGTCGGGGTCCTGGTGTTCCCGGAGCTGGGCCTGACCGGCTATTCCATCGAAGACCTGCTGCAGCAGGACGCCCTGCTGGAGGCGGTGGAGGCGGCGATCGCCGTCCTGGCCCGGGCCAGCGAGGACCTCTCACCGCTGTTTGTCGTAGGGGCCCCGCTGCGGGACGGCGGGCGGCTCTACAATACCGCCGTCGCCCTCCAGGGCGGCCGGGTTCTCGGGGTGATCCCGAAGAGCTTCCTGCCCAACTATCGCGAGTTCTATGAGCGCCGCTGGTTCACCCCGGGGGCCGGGGTGGTCGGCCGCAGCCTGACCCTGGCCGGCCAGACCGTGCCCTTCGGCACCGACCTGCTGCTGCGAGGCGAGGACGCCGGGTCGGGTGCCGCCCCCTTCACGGTCGGGATCGAGATCTGCGAGGATGTCTGGACCCCGACCCCGCCGAGCACAGCCCAGGCCCTGGCCGGGGCCGAGATCCTGCTGAACCTGTCGGCCAGCAACATCACCATCGGCAAGTCCCAGACCCGCCGCCTGCTCTGTGCCGGCCAGTCGGCCCGGGCGATTGCGGCCTATGTCTATTCCGCCGCCGGAGCCGGCGAGAGCTCGACCGACGTGGCCTGGGACGGCCATGCCGACATCCACGAAATGGGCACCCTGCTGGCCGAGACCCGCCGCTTTGCGACCGGACCGGTGATGGCCTTTGCCGATGTCGATGTCGCGCGGATCCGCCAGGAACGGATGCGGGTGGTCAGTTTCGGGGATGCGGCCGCAGCGGCCCCGCCGGAGACGCCGTTCCGCGTCGTGCCGTTCGCGGTCTCGCCGCCGGCCGGCGACCTTGCCCTGGCCCGGCCGATCGAGCGCTTTCCCTTCACCCCGTCCGATCCCGCCCAGCTGGCCGAGAACTGCTACGAGGCCTACAATATCCAGGTCCAGGGCCTGGCCCGGCGGATCGAGGCCTCGGGCCTCGGCAAGCTGGTGATCGGCATTTCGGGCGGGCTGGACTCCACCCAGGCCCTGATCGTCGCCGCCAAGGCCATGGACCAGCTGGGCCTGCCGCGCAGCAACATCCTGGCCTTCACCCTGCCCGGCTTTGCGACCTCGGAACGCACCAAGTCCAATGCCTGGGCGCTGATGAAGGCGATGGGCGTCACCGCCGCCGAGATCGACATCCGCCCGGCCGCCGAAGTGATGCTGAAAGACCTCGACCACCCCTATTCGCGGGGCGAGCCGGTCTATGACGTGACCTTCGAGAACGTCCAGGCCGGCCTGCGCACCGACTACCTGTTCCGCCTGGCCAACCACAATGGCGGCCTCGTCGTCGGCACGGGCGACCTGTCAGAGCTGGCGCTGGGCTGGTGCACCTATGGCGTCGGCGACCAGATGAGCCACTACAACCCCAACAGCGGGGTCTCCAAGACGCTGATCCAGCACCTGATCCGCTTTGTGGCCCATTCGGGCGATGTGGATGCTGCGACTACCGCCCTGCTGGAAGACATCCTGGCCACCGAGATCTCGCCCGAACTGGTGCCGGGGGCGGCGGTGCAGGCCACCGAAAGCTTCGTCGGCCCCTACGCCCTGCAGGACTTCAATCTCTACTATTTCAGCCGCTACGGCATGGCCCCGTCGAAGATCGCCTTCCTGGCCTGGAGCGCCTGGCATGATGCCACGACCGGAGCCTGGCCGGTCGGCACCCCCGACAGCGCCCGCAAGGCCTATGACCTACCGGAGATCAGGCGCTGGCTGGAGCTGTTCCTGAAGCGCTTCTTCGCCAACCAGTTCAAGCGCTCGGCCATGCCCAACGGCCCCAAGATCTCGTCCGGCGGAGCCCTGTCGCCGCGCGGCGACTGGCGGATGCCGTCCGACGCCACGGCCGGGGTCTGGCTGGACGAGCTGAAGGCCAATATGCCGGACTAGAGCAAGGCCTCCACCGCCCGGTCCAGCTCCAGGATCGCGCAGACGATGTGGTAGAACGAGCTGGCCGGGGCGGCCTCGTCGACGAAGCTGCCGTCGGCCTGCAGCTTGTCGTGCCAGAGGCCCGGCACGGGCGTGTCGAAATATTTCAGCAGGCCCTCGACACCGCCGGCGATGGTCGACTTCCAGCGCGGGTCGCCGGTGACCTGCAGGGCCAGGACACCGGCCTTGATCCGCTCGGTCTGGGCCCAAAGCCGGGCCACGTCATCATGCACGCTCATGTCGTCGAGCAGGGCGAAGATCGCCACGCCGCGGGCCGGATCGACGCCCGGGCCGTCGCCGATCTCGATCATCCGCAGCGCCACCGGCACGACATCAGGCCGACCGGCCAGCCGGCTCCAGCGCAAGAGCAGCCAGGCCCACTCGAACTGGTGGCCCGGCTCGACGATCCGACCGGCCACGCCGGGGGCCGGATTCCAGTCGCCATCGTAATATTCGCGCAGGCCGCCGGAGACCGGATCGATGAACCGGGTCAGGGCCAGCTCGGCGATCTCGTCGGCCATGGCTCGCCACCGGGCGTCGCCGCCGGCCTCGACCCAGGCCAGGCTGGCCTCGAACAGGTGCATGTGCGGATTGGACAGCAAGGGCAGCGTGCGGGGCACGCTTTCCTCAAACCCGGCCACGGGATGTTTCAGGGTGGCGTAGAGCCGGTCGCGCAGGGCCACGGCCAGTTGCGGCAGGTCGGTGCGCTCGGGGAGGACCTGGGCGGCCATGGCCAGGCCGAACAGGCCGAAAGCCTGATCATAGAGATCAACCCGGTCGTCCAGCGGCGTGCCGTCGCTGGCCACCAGGGTCCGCATGAAGCCGTCTGGCCGCTGATAGCGCGACAGATAGAAATCGAGACCATGGGTCAGGGCCTCGCGCCACGGGCCCTGCCAGCCCAGCAGGCCGGCGACGGCAAAGGAATAGATCTGGCGCGGCTGCACCCGGGCCCGGCGCGGGGCCTCGACCGCGACGCCGTCCTGGCCGATCTTCTCGAAGAACCCGCCCCCGGCGTGGTCGGCCCCGACCGTCCACCAGAGCGGAAAGGCCCTGTCCAGCGCCCAGCTCTTGAGCTGGTCACGCAGAAGGGTCAGGTCGGTATCAACAGCCGTCATTTCAGATCCCCCAGACCGAGGCGGCCTTGATAGACGCCTGCTCACCGGGAGGGAACTGCTCCTCGCCCGACGCCGCCCGGTCTGTTCTCCAAAGCTCGGCTCTTGTCGCGAGACGGGCGCTCGCTTAATCCGTCAATCATGTCGAGTAGCGCGCAGGTGAAGGCTGTCTTTCTGGACCGGGACGGCGTGCTGAACGTCGATCATGGCTATGTCCACGATCCGGCAGAGTTTGAGTGGATGGCCGGCGCGCGTGAAGCGGTCGCCGCCCTCACCCGGGCCGGACTGCGCCTGATTGTGGTCACGAACCAGTCGGGTGTCGCCCGCGGCTATTATGACGAGGCAGCGGTCGTTTCGCTGCACGCTGTGATGCAGGCCGAGTTTCAGCGAAGCGGGGGGCGGATCGACGCCTTCTACTACTGTCCCTTTCACCAGGACGCCGTCGTCGAGACCTACCGCCATGCCGACCATCCCGACCGCAAGCCCAACCCCGGCATGATCCTCCGCGCCCTCGATGAGACCGGGCTCGTCGCGAGCGACTGCGTCCTGATCGGCGACAATCTGTCCGACCTTGAAGCCGCCCGTCGGGCCGGCATGGAAGGCTTCCTGTTTTCCGGCGGCAACCTGATGACCTTTATTCGCGAGACCTTCGGCGACCGGATCCCTGGCCTGGACGAGGCGGTGTCTTGAAGATCCTGATCACCGGAGGCGCCGGCTTCATCGGATCGAGCCTGGTCCGCACGGCGCTGGGGGCCGGCCATGCCGTCATCAACCTCGACGCCCTGACCTATGCCGGAGACCTGGCCAATCTGGCGGAGGTCCGTGAGCATCCGGCCTATGTCTTCGAGCACGGTGACATCGCCGACCGTGCCGTCGTTGACGCGATCTTCAAGCGTCACGCGCCGGACGCGGTCCTGCACCTCGCAGCCGAGTCTCACGTTGACCGGTCAATCGATGGGCCGATGGCCTTCGTACGGACCAATGTGCTGGGCACGGCGGTGCTGCTGGAAGCCGCCCGGACCTGGTGGCGGCATCTGCCTGAGGACCGGGCCGCCGCCTTCCGCTTTGTCCATGTCTCGACGGATGAGGTCTATGGCGCCCTCGCGGCCGATGACCCGGCCTTCGACGAGCACTCGCCGCTCGACCCGACATCGCCCTATTCGGCCAGCAAGGCATCATCGGATCTTCTGGCCCGCGCCTGGCAGCGAACCTATGGCCTGCCCGTGGTCGTCACCTCGTGTTCCAACAACTACGGGCCGCGCCAGTTTCCCGAGAAGCTGATCCCGACCGTCATCCTGAACGCGCTCGCGGGGCAGCCCATCCCCGTCTATGGCGACGGCCAGCAGGTGCGCGACTGGCTGTTCGTCGAGGACCATGCGCGGGCCCTGTTGCGCGTGCTGGAGGCCGGCCGCCCCGGCGAGACCTATCTGATCGGCGGAGAAGCCGAGCGGACCAACCTGCAGCTGGTGACCGGAATCTGCGAGATCCTGGACCGCCTCGTCCCCGCCAACGCCCCGCGCGGCAACCTGGTGACCCATGTTCGTGACCGGCCCGGCCACGACCGGCGCTACGCGATCAATGCGGCGAAGCTGCGGGACGAGCTGGGATGGCGGCCCTCGACGCAATTCCAGGACGGTCTTGAACAGACGGTCCGCTGGTATCTCGACAACGAGGCCTGGTGGCGAACCATCCAGGCGCGCGGCTTTACCGGTGAACGCCTTGGCGGCGGGGTCTGACGCATGAAGATACTGCAGTTCGGGCAAACCGGTCAGGTTTCCCGGGCGATGATCGCCGAGGCGACAGCCGGCACAGTGACCCTGGTGGCCCTGTCACGCCAGGACGTCGATCTGACCGATACTGCGGCGATCCGGCAAATCATCGCGGAGGCCGATTGCGACCTCGTGGTCAATTGCGCCGGGTTCACCCTTGTGGACCGCGCCGAAGCCGAGCCTGAGGCCGCCATGGCGGCCAATGCGGCCGCGCCGGCGGCCATGGCCCTGGCCTGCAGCAGGCGCGATCTGCCCCTGGTCCATCTGTCCACGGACTGCGTGTTCGACGGCCGGCTGGATCGTCCCTATCGCGAAACCGATGACCCTCGCCCCCTGTCCGTCTATGGGCGCAGCAAGCTGGAAGGCGAAACCGCCGTCCTGGCCTGGGAAAAGGGCGTCGTTCTGCGGATTTCGTGGGTCTTTTCGCGGTTTGGCCGCAATTTCATTCGGACCATGCTGGAACTGGGTCGCGCGCGCGACGTCCTGAACATCGTCGCGGACCAGTACGGCAACCCGACCGACGCCACTGCGCTGGCGCAGTTTATCCTGACGACGGCACCGCGCTGGGCGTCGGCACCCGCCGGTGACCCTGGTTTTGGCTGTTTCCACTTCACAAACCAGGGCTCGACCTCACGCCACGCGCTGGCTGAAGCGGCCCTGGCGCGCGACCCCCAGACCCGCGCCAGGGTCTTGCCGATCCTGAAGCGCGACTATCCGGAACCCGCCGCGCGCCCCCTGAACGGCCGGCTGGATTGCACCAGGCTGACGGACGTGTTCGGTTGGACACCGTCGCCCTGGCGACCCGCCGTGGAACAGGCCACCGACTGGATTCTCGCTGAAGGACTGGACTCATGAGGCGTGGAATCATCCTGGCCGGCGGCTCCGGCAGCCGCCTAGCTCCCCTGACCGTGGCGGTCAGCAAGCAGCTCCTGCCTGTCTATGACAAACCGATGATCTACTATCCGCTTTCCGTCCTGATCCTGGCCGGCGTGCGCGAAATCCTGATCGTGACCAACCCGCATGACGAGGCTGCCTTTCGTCGCCTGCTCGGTGACGGCTCCCAGCTGGGTCTGCGCATTGAATACCAGTCCCAGTTGGCCCCGGACGGCATCGCCCAGGCACTGATCCTGGGCGAGCGCTTCCTTGATGGTGCGCCCAGCGTTGTGGTGCTCGGCGACAATATCTTCTTCGGGGCCGGCTTTACGGAAACCCTGAACCGCGCGGCGGCGCGCGCAACTGGCGCAACCGTCTTCGGCTATCCGGTCGCCGACCCCCAACGCTATGGCGTTGTTGAGGTTGATCCGGCCGGAAAGGCCCTGTCCATTGAAGAGAAACCGGCCCGGCCAAGGTCACGCATCGCTGTAACCGGCCTGTATTTCTACGATGAACAGGCCCCGGCCATCGCGCGCGGCCTCAAGCCTTCGGCCAGGGGTGAGCTGGAAATTACGGATGTGAACCGCGCCTACCTGGACGCCGGGACGCTGAATGTTGAACGTCTGAGCCGGGGCTTTGCCTGGTTCGATACCGGAACACACGAGTCCCTGATTGAGGCGGGCGAATATGTGAGAGCCATCGAGCAGCGCCAGGGTTTCCGCCCGGGCTGCATCGAGGAAGCCGCCTTCAACATGGGCCTGATCGGCGTTGATCAGTTGCGGCGTCTGGCGGGCGACGCCCCCAAAACGGGCTACCATCTCTATCTGAGACGCCTGGCCGACGGCGAAGACTAGCGCTGGCGAGATCGTCCTGCGTTCTGTAGACGAAGGGCAAAAAAATCAGCCCCACACACAATTACTCAAGGCGCGCAGGCCCATGCAAATCTTCCTCGACAGCACCGACACCAAGGTCATCGCCGACCTGGCCTCCACCGGACTGGTGGACGGCGTAACCACCAATCCGACCCTGATTGCCAAGGCCGGCCGGCCGATGCTGGAGGTGATCGCCGAAATCTGTGATCTGGTGCCCGGCCCGATCAGCGCCGAAGTCGCGGCGACCACCGCCGATGCCATGATCGCCGAAGGCCAGAAACTGGCCTCCATCGCCCCCAATGTCGTGGTCAAGCTGCCCCTGACCCGCGACGGCCTGATCGCCTGCGCCGCCTTTGCCGGCGAGGGTATCTCGACCAATGTCACCCTCTGCTTCTCGGCAACCCAGGCCCTGCTGGCCGCCAAGGCCGGCGCGACCTTCATTTCGCCCTTCATCGGCCGCCTCGATGACTACGGGTTCGACGGCACGGACCTGATCCGCGACATCCGCACCATCTATGACAACTACGGCTACGAGACCGAGATCCTGGCCGCCTCGGTGCGCAATGTTGCCCACGTCAAGGAGGCCGCGATTGTCGGCGCTGACGTCGTCACCATCCCCCCGTCGGTATTTGCTGACCTGTTCAAGCATCCGCTGACCGACAAGGGGCTCGAGCAGTTCCTGAAGGACTGGGCAGGCACCGGTCAGTCGATTCTTTAGGCAGGAACCTGGCCTGGAGGGCCCGTGCCGTGCACCGGTGCCCTCCAGGTGACCCATGATCACTCTTTCCGGATCCGGCCTGCCCCGAAGGTCGCCCTGCCGCGTTAGGCTGGGACCACTCCCGGGGAAGTCACCATGGTTCAGCCCGACGTCACCACCGAGATTCGGCTCGCCGACTCTGACGAAGCCGCGCGCTTCAACGATTTCATCGGCAGCTTTCTGTCGGCCAACGACTTTCCGTTCGTGATCATCCACAACGCGCCCGAGCTCTCGGGCTCCAGCCGTCGGGTTCTGTTCGAGGACGCCGTCGTCAGCCGCAAGTTTGCCCGCGAATGGACCCGGCGGCGGGGAGCCCTGGGCGAAGCCTGAGGGGTCTAGCCGGCGGGCGGGGCCTCGGTCCCGGCCTTGCGGCGGCGACGCGGGGTCTTCAGCCCGAACAGGTGGTGCTCGCCCTCGCCGGGCATGGCCGGCGACGGATCGACCGCCTTGGACGGCCGCGGGGCCGGCAGGTCCTGGCGGGCCGGATCCTCGGACAGGAGATGGGCGGTCAGCATCAGGTCGGTCCGCACGGCCGCGAAATCCTCTTTCGCGGTCCAGGCGCGGATGGCGGCCTGGGCGAAGGCCTCCGACAGGTCGGTGACCTCGATCTGCACGGCCGGGTCCTTGCGGATGCGCGCGTCGCCCTCAGCCCGCTCGCGCAGGCGCTTGAGCACGGCGACCAGATCGGTCTTCAGCGGAACCTTGAACAGCACGTCCACCCGCCGGGTGCGATGGGCGGAGTAGTTGAGGATCACATCCCCGAAGACCTTGCTGTTGGGGATCATCACCTTGACGTTGTCGGCCGTGGCGATCTCGGTGAACAGCAGGTCCAGCGACTTGACCGTCCCGACCCGGGTCACGGTCTCGATGGTGTCGCCGACCCGGTAGGGCCGGAACAGCAGGATCATCACCCCGGCCGCCACATTCGACAGCGCGCCCTGCAGGGCCAGACCGATGGCCAGGGAGGCCGCGCCCAGCACGGCGATGATCGAGGTGGCCTGGACGCCCAGCTGCTGCAGAACGGCCACCAGTCCGACAGCGATCACGGCATAGCGCACCAGGGACGCGCCGAAGGTCTGTAGGGTGGGATCGGGGTTGGACCGGTGCACGCGCGTCAGGGCCCGACGCACCACACCGGCCAGCCAGCCCGCCGTCCAGAAGGTCAGCAGCAGGATCAGGGCCGCAACGACCAGATTGACGGCCACCTGGCCCAGCCAGTCGATGAAATGGCCCAGCATGGTCTCGTCGGCCTTCATGGTCGCCAGGGACGGCAGGGATTTGGGCAGCGATGGCGGCGTCTTGATCATGGCTCTCTCGATGGCGCCCCCGCGCCGGCGGGTCAACGCACGGACCCGCCGGCGCGTTGCCGGAACGGCGGACGACACGGTTCTGCTTCGCTCCCCGGAAACAGTCGGTTACATCAATTGGCTACACCTGCAGGCCTTCCGCCTCTAAGAGCGCCGCCCATGAGCATGCCTTTCATCGACCTCGCCGCGCAGCAGCGCCGGATCCGCGACAAGATCGACGCCGCCATCGCCGGCGTACTCGACAGCGGGGCCTATGTGATGGGCCCGCAGGTCCGCGAGTTCGAGGCGAAACTGGCGGCGTTCGGCGAGGCCAGGCTGGCCCTGTCCTGCGCCAACGGCACCGACGCCATCGCCCTGCCGCTGATGGCCTGGGGGATCGGACCGGGGGACGCGGTGTTCTGCCCCTCGTTCACCTTCGCCGCGACGCCCGAAGTCGTGCCGTGGGTGGGGGCCACCCCGGTGTTCGTCGATGTGCTGAGCGACACTTTCAACATCGATCCCGCCCGGCTTG
>NZ_QAII01000010.1:18691-46930 GCF_003060965.1 Caulobacter sp. HMWF025
AGGCCATCTGCGACCGCGAAGGCCTGAAGCTGATCGCCGACAGTGCCCAGGGTTTTGGCTGCACCCTCGACGGCAAGCATCCCCTGCACTGGGCCGATGTGGCCACCACCAGCTTCTTCCCGGCCAAGCCTCTGGGCTGCTACGGCGACGGCGGCGCGGTACTGACCAATGACCCGGTGCTGTGGGACCTGATGGACAGCTACCGCGTCCATGGCAAGGCTGTCGCCCCCGACCTGGTGGGCCGGACCTTCGAGCACGACACCAAGTACCTCAACACCCGGATCGGCATGAACTCGCGGCTGGATACGATCCAGGCGGCGATCCTGATCGAGAAGCTGGCCATCTTCGCCGAAGAGATCGCCCTGCGGCAGGTCGTGGCCGACCGCTATGCCGAGGGTCTGAAGGGCGCGGTGCTGGCCACGCCCGGCGTCATCGCCGGCGGGGTTTCGGTCTGGGCCCAGTATGTGATCGAGCACGCCAATCGCGACGGTCTGGCCGCGCACCTGAAGGCCCACGGCGTGCCGACAGCCGTCTATTATCCGGTGCCGATGCACATCCAGGCCCCCTATGCCGACTTCCCGCGCGGGGCCGGCGGCCTGCCGGTCACCGAGGCCAAGGCCGAGACAGTGCTGGCCCTGCCGATGCATCCCTATCTGGCCGAAGCCGACCAGCAGGTGATCATCGACGCGATCCGGTCGTTTAACGGCTAGGCGTGGTTGGCGGCCGGGCCCTCCGGCCGCTATAGACCCCGCAAGCGTCGCGCCGTCTGGTCGGGCGTCCCCCAGACGAGTGTCGCCATGTCCGCCCCCGCCTCATCCGCCGCCGCGCCGCATCCCGGCATGGGCTTCAAGCAGTTCGTGGCCCTGATCGCGGCGATGATGGCCACCAACGCCCTGGCCATCGACTCGATGCTGCCGGCCCTGCCGCAGATCGGCGACGCCCTGGGTGTGGCCAGCGCCAACCGGCATCAGTGGATCATCACCGCCTATCTGCTGGGTTTTGGCGCGGCGCAACTGGTCTATGGCTCGCTGGCCGACCGCTTCGGCCGCAAGCCGGTGCTGCTGGTCGGCCTGACGCTCTACGTGCTGTTCGCCGGACTCTGCGCCTTTTCCACCTCGTTCGAGATGCTGCTGGTCGCCCGCGCCCTGTGCGGCGTCGGCGCGGCTGCGACCCGGGTGCTGTCGGTGTCGATCGTCCGCGACTGCTATTCGGGACGCCAGATGGCGCGGGTGATGTCGCTGTCGTTCATCGTCTTCCTGGCCGTGCCGATCATCGCCCCGTCGGTGGGCCAGGCCATCGTGCTGGTCGCGCCCTGGCCCTGGGTCTTCGGCATCCTGGCCATCTTCGGCCTGCTGGTCATCGCCTGGGCGGCGATCAAGCTGCCCGAGACCCTGCATCCGGATGACCGCGTGCCGCTGGAGGTCAAGCCCGTGCTGGCCGCGTTCAGGGCGTGCCTGACCAACCGCATCGCCATCGGCTACACCCTGGCCTCGACCCTGGTGCTGGGCGGGCTGTTCGGCTTCCTCAACTCGGCCCAGCAGGTCTTTGTCGACGTGCTGGGGGCCGGCAAGCTGTTCACGATCCTGTTCGCCGCCATCGCGGCGGGGATCGCGGTGTCCTCACTGATCAATTCCCATATCGTCGAGAAGCGCGGGATGCGGCTGGTCTCGCACGTGTCGCTGCTGGGCTATATCGCCTTTGCCAGCGTCCACGCCCTGATCGCCGTGCTGGGCTACGAGACCCTGTGGACCTTCTCGCTGCTGCAGGCCGGGATGATGTTCTGCTTTGGCCTGACGATGTCGAACTTCGGCTCCCTGGCCATGGAGCCTCTGGGCCATCTGGCCGGCACCGCCGCCTCGGTGCAGGGCTTCATCACCACGATCGGCGGGGCCCTGTTCGGCTTCTGGATCGGCCAGATGTTCGACGGCACCACCGTGCCCCTGACCCTGGGCTTTGCCGGCTTCGGCATCGCCGGGCTCGTGGCCGTGCTGATCACCGAAAAGGGCCGGCTGTTCCATGCGGGTGCCGGTGCCCCGGCGAACCAAGGCACCGGAATCCACTAGAGCATTTTCCGATAGCTGTGAAACGGCTATCGGATCGAAAAATGCTCTAACCTTCTGATTTAGAGCCCTTTTCGCCCGACCCTGATGAAGCCATCAGGTCGGAAAGGGCTCTAGGGTTCCAGCATCTTCTCCAGGGTCTCCAGACCATCCGCTTCCCGCGCCGGCTTGTCCCAGCGGATGCGGCTGATCCTGGGAAAGCGCATCGCCACACCCGACTTGTGGCGGGTCGAGCGCTGCAGCCCCTCGAACGCCACCTCGAACACCAGGCCAAAATCGAGATCGGCCCGCACCGACCGCACCGGCCCGAAGCGCTCGACGGTGTTGTCGCGCACGAACTTGTCGATCTGTTTCAGCTCCTCGTCGGTAAAGCCGAAATAGGCCTTGCCGACCGGGGTCAGGAGCTTCTGGCCCTGGCCGTCCTCGCGCCAGACACCGAAGGTGAAGTCGGAATAGAAGCTGGAGCGCCGCCCATGGCCGCGCTGCGCATACATCAGCACCGCATCAATCAGGTGCGGATCGCGCTTCCACTTGAACCAGGGCCCCTTGGGCCGCCCCGGCTCATAGACGCTGTCGCGGCGCTTGAGCATCAGGCCTTCAGACAACCGCGCGTCGCCCTCGGGCGGCTCGCCCCTCAGGGTGACGAGCTCGGCCCAGCTCCCGAACGGCTGCAGGGGCGACAGGTCGATGCGCGGGCTGGCGATCGCCGCCACAAAGGCCTCCAGCCGCGCCCGCCGCTCGACAAAGGCCAGGCCCCGCACGTCGGTGTCGCCGTCCATCAGCAGGTCATAGGCCCGGATGCCTGCCGGAAAGGCCGCCAGCTGTTTCGCATCGACCGTCTTGCGGTTCAGCCGCTGCTGCAGGTCGCCGAACGACGCCAGCGCCCCGTCGCGGATCACCAGCAGTTCGCCGTCGATCGCCCCCTCGAAGTCGAGCGCCGCCAGCACATCGGGAAAGGTCGCCGAGATGTCGTCGCCGGTCCGGGTATAGAGCCGCCGCTCGCCCCGCTCGCTGACCGCCTGGATCCGGATGCCGTCCCACTTCCACTCGGCCACATAGTCGGCCGGGTCGAGCCGCGCGAAATCCACCGCCTCGTCGAGGGCCTGGGCCAGCATCACCGGCCGGAACCGCCCCGGCGCATCCGGTGAGGGCCGTTCGGCCCGGCCCTCCAGCCAGGCGAACAGCGCGACATAGGGCGGCTCCAGCCCGTGCCAGATCTCCTCGATCTCCCCGACCTCAACCCCGCCCAGCCGGGCGCAGGCCTGCTTGGCCAGCCGGGCCGAGACCCCCACTCGAAGGCCGCCGGTCACCAGCTTGAGCAGGGCCCAGCGCCCGTCGGCCTCCAGCGCGTCGAGCCAGTCGGCGATCAGCCCCTGGACCGCGCCGCGCGACGCCGTCCGCAGGGTCTCGACCACGTCTGAAAGTTCGGGCTCACGGTTCGCGCCTGGCCGTGAGGGCCAGGCCAGGGCCACCGTCTCGGCCAGGTCGCCGACGAAGTCATAGGACCAGGCAAACAGCTGCGGATCCATCCGCGCCTCGATGGCCTTGCGGATGGCGGCCGGCTTGGCGGCCGAAAACGACAGCGCCCCGGTCAGGGCCGCCAGGGCGAAACCCCGGTCCGGATCGGGCTGCCCCCGCAGGAAGTCGGCGATCAGGGTCAGCTTGGCATTGCGCGACGCCGTCAGGGACAGCCGGTCCAGCAGGTGGGCAAAAGCGCGCATCGACATCGAAGGGTTTCCCGCTGCGCCCGGCTCAGCCCGGCCGCGCCTCGTCCAGCTGGCCCAGGATCATGATCTTCTGCCAGATCTTGCGGCCGAGGTCCGAGGTCAGGGTCTCGATGTCGTTGACGGCGGCCACGATCACCGGGTCGTCGCTCTCGCCGGCATAGAGGGCCGCCAGCTTGGCGGTCAGGGCCAGCATCTCGGCGCAATAGTCCAGATAGCGGGCCAGCTGGAAGCGGTTCATCTCGCGGACCGGCGAGGAGGCCGTCCGCGGGCCCAGCACCAGGGTCGGATCCTTGGTCAGCTGGTGCATGTCGATGACGTGGGCGAAGGAGCGCAGCTCGTGCAGGGCCTTCTGCACCCGGCCCCGCTTCCAGCGCGCCTCCAGCGACAGCAGGAACCAGGCGGCGGCACCCGACAGCAGCACAAGGTTGATCGCCGATTCCAGCCCAGAGGCCAGGCCCAGGGGTTCGGCCCGGCTGACACTGCGCACCCAGTCCAGACGGATGATCAGACCCGCCTCGAGGGCGATCGCCGCCAGCACCACGACCAGGACCAGGAACCGCAGCCCCAGATAGGGCCGCGACAGTCGCCGGGCCCGCTCCGCCGTCGTGCGGGCCGTGGCGGTCAGTTCACCGCAGACCTTGGCCAGGCCGGACTCGGGAAAACGCTCCCCCACCCGCGCCTGCAGGTGGTCCAGCGTCTCGACCACCTTGGTCGCCTCCAACTTGCGCGCGCCTGTAGCCCTGGCCATCCGATCCCCCGTCTCGGAACAAGGCTAGCACAGCCGGGACGATTGCCGACAATTCAAACATGTGTTTGAAATGCTGCCTCATAGAGGCCGATCCCGATGTTCCAGCCCCCCGATCCCTTCACCCTGCATCCGCGCAAGAGCCCGCTGACCACACCATGGGAGCCGCTCTATGCCGACATCCGCGCCGACCGCTGGGTGCTGGGTCTGGAGATCCGCGAGCCGCACACCAATTCGCGCGGCGGCCTGCACGGCGGCCTGATCGCCGCCCTGGCCGATAATGCCATGGGCCTGTCGTGCGGCGTGGTGCTGGCGGCGCTGAAGATCCCGTCCAGCGGCCTGGTCACGGTGTCCCTCGGCCTCGACTATCTGGGCGCGGCGGGCCTTGGCCAGTGGCTCGAATTCGACACCGACTTCATCAAGCCCGGCAAGTCCCTCTGCTATGCCGACGCCACCGTCCGCGCCGACGGCAAGCCGGTGGCCCGGGCCCATGCGACCTTCAAGGTGACGGGCGGCGGGTAGGGGGTAGGCTACCGGGGACGGTGTGCAAACCGGCCGATGCCGCAGGCCCCCTCCTGACCGGCTTTCGCCGGTCGTCCTCCCCCCTTTCGGGGGGAAGATGAGACTATATTCCCCCTCCGGGGGAAGACGGTCGCGAAGCGACCCGTAAGGGGCAAGTGCGGGGGATCAATAGAGCACCTTCTCTTTGTCATCCCGGACGCGCGCAGCGCGAGCCGGGACCCAGGGGCAACTGCAGTGCGTCGCCCCCTGGGTCCCGGCGCTCCCGCCCTCCGGGCGTCCGGCCGGGATGACAAGGATTTTGCGCTTGAGAGCGGGGATCCAGCGCCTCGAATCCCCGCAGGTCCCAGGACAAACCCCAACCCGATCAACGCCGTACAAAAATCCCCATCGCGCCAATCCAACGCGCTCAAAACCCCCCGCATAATCATCCCACCTCGTCGCGGGGAAGGGCGCTTGGCCAGCGACCGAAGCGGCGGCGTGGGGTGGTCGAGCGGGAAGCTCAACCGATGGCGGGAGGAGCCCTGGGCTCCGGGCCGTCAACCCTGTCGTGTCTGGCGGCGGTCGGCCGTGGATCACAGAAACGACGTCACGGCAGGGGTCGGGCGAGCAGCAGGCTGATCTGGAAGGATCAGCAGTCCGGACCGGGGTCGCACCCGGGTCCGCCCGCCGGAGGCTTCAAGGCGGCGAGGCTCTAACAGGGCTCAGGCGCCGCGCGCTTCCGAAAAGAACGATCACGCGGAGCGTCTGAACTTCGTCGAAACGGTAATCAAAACTCTTTTTCCGGACGCGGTCCGGACGCTCCGCAGCCCTTCCCGTCCCTTCAGCGGCCAGACCGCGTGAGGCGGACAACTCGTGCCTTCTCCCATCCCCCGTGAGGGAGGAAAAAGACCCCGATGCCCCTAGCCTGCCGTCCAGGTCCCGGACTTGCCGCCGGTCTTTTCCAGCAGACGCACGGCCTCGATGACCATACCCTTCTCGGCGGCCTTGAGCATGTCATAGATCGTCAGACAGGCCACAGAGACGGCCGTCAGGGCTTCCATCTCGACCCCGGTCGGACCGGTGGTCTTGACCCGGGCGGTGACCGAAAGCCCCCCCTCCCCCGGCTCGACCTCGACCACCACCTTGCTCAGCGCCAGGGGGTGGCACAGGGGGATGAGACTTGAGGTCTGCTTGGCCGCCATCACCCCGGCCAGTTCGGCCACGGCCCGGACATCGCCCTTGCGGCCGGTGCCCGACACGGCGAGCTCCAGGGTTTCGGGGCTCATGCGCACGAAGCCGCAGGCCACCGCCTCGCGCGCCGTATCGGGCTTGCCTGAGACATCGACCATGCGGGCCCGGCCCTGGTCGTCGATATGGGTGAGCCGGCTCACTGCTCCAGAAGCCTCGGCATCAGCTCGACCATGTTGCAGGGCTTGTGACGGCTGTCGAGCTGGGCGGAGATGACCTTGTCCCAGCCGTCGCGCACCGCACCGTTGCTGCCCGGCAGGCAGAACACGAAGACGCCGTCGATCAGCCCGGCCGTGGCCCGCGACTGCAGGGTCGAAAGCCCGACCGAGGCATAGGAGACCATGTGGAAGATCACCGAGAAGCCGTCGATCTTCTTGTTGAACAGCGGCTCCAGGGCCTCGACCGTGACGTCGCGACCGGTCAGGCCCGTGCCGCCCGTGGTGACGATGGCGTCGACCTGGCCCGAGCCGATCCAGGCCCGGACCTGGTCGCGGATCTGGGTGATGTCGTCACGGACCACCGCCCGGCCGCCCAGTTCATGACCGGCCGCCCTGACGCGATCGACCAGCACCTGGCCGGAGGTGTCGCTTTCCTCGTCACGGGTATCGGAAATGGTCAGGATGGCCACGCGGACCGGCGTGAACGGAAGGTCCGGCTTGATCCCGCCGCCGGGGGTGAGGCCTGCTGCCGACATGATCTACTCCTGATCCCAACGCGATGCGTCGGTCCTATCGCGGTCCGTGGGCTCGATCCAGCGGGCGCCGCCCGGACCGTGCTCCTTCTTCCAGAACGGAGCCCGGCTCTTCAGCCAGTCCATCAGGAAGTCGCAGGCCTCGAAGGCCTCGCGGCGATGGCCGGCGGCGGTGGCGACAAAGACGATCGCCTCGCCCGGCCCGATGCGGCCGATGCGGTGGACGATACGGTAGTCCTGCAGCCGGAACCGCGCCCGGGCCGTCTCCGCAAAAGCCTGGATCGCCGCATCGGTAAAGCCGGGATAGGCCTCAAGCTCAAGCGCGGCGGCCTGGCCCTGCTCGGCGCGGGCCAGTCCGGTGAAGCTGGCCACCGCTCCGGTCTCGGCCCGTCCGGCGCAGAAAGCGGTCAGCACGGCTCCCGGCTCGAAGGGCTGGTCGGTCAGGGTGATCATCCGCCGCTCATCGGCGGCAGGAAGGCGACCTCGCAGGGTCCGGTCAGGGCCGGGTCGCCCCGGACGATGGCCTGGTCGACCGCCACCTGCACGCCCGGCCCGGCGAGGGCCTCGGCCAGATCAGGATCCTCATCGGCCAGAAGCGCGCGAAGTTGCCCCAGCGAAACGGCCTCCAGGCGGCGCTCGCGCCAGCCGGCCTGGTCGGCGAGCCGTCCGAACAGAAGCACACGAACCATGGGGTCAGCCTCCGGTCGTCGACATGTGCCGCTGGACGGCGGGCCGGGCGCGGGCGATCTCGAAGTCGTGGCCCTTCGGCTTGCTGCCGATGGCGTCGAGAATGGCGGCTTCCAGCCCGGCATCGGAAGCCCCGGCCCGCAGCACGGCCCGCAGGTCGGACGCATCGTCACGGCCGAGGCAGGTATGCAGTGTGCCGGTACAGGTCAGCCGGACCCGGTTGCAGGCCTCACAGAAATTGTGGCTGAGCGGCGTGATCAGGCCCAGCCGGCCGCCCGTCTCGGCAATGCGCAGATAGCGGGCCGGACCGCCGGTGACATAGCCGGGCTCGTCCTCCAGGGTCCAGAAGGCCGACAGGTCGCGGCGCACTGTCTGCAGCGACAGGTACTGGTCGGTGCGGTCGGCCTCGATCTCGCCCAGCGGCATGGTCTCGATCAGGGTCATGTCGCAGCCGCGCCGGTGAGCCCAGGCGATCAGTTCGGGCAGCTCGGCAGCATTGTCCTGCTTGAGGGCGACGGCATTGATCTTCACGGCGATCCCCGCCGCCAGGGCCGCGTCGATGCCGCCGATCACCTGGGCGACATCGCCGCCGCGGGTCAGGCGCTTGAAAAGGTCCGGCTTGAGCGTATCGAGCGAGACATTGATCCGCCGGACGCCGAGCCGGGACAGGTCGGCGGCATGGGCCGCCAGGCGGGTGCCGTTGGTGGTCAGGGTCAGCTCGTCCAGGGCCCCGGACCGCAGATGCCGCGACAGGCCCTCGACCAGGCCCATGAAGCCCTTGCGGACCAGGGGCTCGCCGCCGGTCAGGCGCAGCTTGCGCACGCCCATGCCGATGAAGGTCGAGGCCAGTCGGTCCAGCTCCTCGAGGGTCAGGACCTCCGCCTTGGGCAGGAAGGTCATGTGCTCGGCCATGCAGTAGACGCAGCGCAGGTCGCAGCGATCTGTGACCGACACCCGCAGATAGGTGACGGCGCGCCCGAACCCGTCGATCAGGCGGGGGGCGGTGATCGCCGCTTGCGCGGGGGTATCGTCATAGGGCGTCATGGCTGGAGGCAAGATAGGCACTGGACCGCATGGCGGAAAGCAAAAGCGCGAAATGGGGCGCAATCGTCCTGGCCGCCGGCCTGGGTACCCGCTTCGGCGGGGGCAAACTGCTGGCACCGTTTCGGGGGCGTCCCCTGATCGCCGGGGCGCTGAACGCGGCTCTAGAGAGCCCGGCCTTCTCAGTTGTGGTCGCGATCGGTAGCGACGACGCCCAACTGGAGACCACCGCCCTGAGCCTTGACGAATACGCGGACCTGCGGGTCGTGAAGGTAACGGATCCCGCCCGGGGCATGGGCAGCTCCCTGGCCGCCGCCGCGCAGGCGGCACCGACCGATCTCGACGGGGTCTTTGTCTTTCTCGGCGACATGCCGCTGGTACCGCGGTCGATTCCCGTGGCACTCGCCGCCGCCCTGACCGGCCCTGACGGGATTGTCGCGCCGGTCCATGCCGGGCGACGCGGCCATCCGGTGCTGTTCGGCGGCGGCTGGATCCCTGCCCTGCGCAGCCTGCACGGCGACAGCGGTGCCCAGGCCCTGATCCGTCAGGCCGGAGATCGCTTCATCGCCATCGAGACCGACGATCCCGGCGTCCTGTTCGACATCGACCTTCCCGAGGATCTCAAACGCGCTCCCCGAACCTGATGGCTCTAATGGCAGGTCTCGGCGTCCTCGCAGAGGATCACCCGGATCTCCTCGACAGCGCGCAGGGCCCCGTCGGTGTCGCCACGCTCCTCCAGGGCAATCAGCCGGGGAATGAGCAGGGCGAGGATCCGCCGCTGGACGGGCCCCAGGGCATCGACCCCGCGGCGAAACTCGGCGAGCTCCTCGGCGGAAATCTCAGGAACCGGAGTCAGGGACATTGGCCCGCCTCCCCCGCCGCGCCCGGATGGCCGAGGCGGTCCCGAACAGGAGGGCGATCAGCACGCCATAGCTCAGCAGGGCCAGACCCACGATGACCGTCGCCATATAGATCCGCAGATCGATGATCGAGATGATGTGCGAGGCGACCGCCATCATCTGGCAGGCGGCGGCGAACACCGTCCAGAGCTTCCGCGCCTTCAGCGAGGCCCAGATGAACAGCAGCAGGGCGATGACGTCGATGACCATCACGCCCCATTCGGGCTGCAGGCTGTCGGTTGTGGCCACGAACGGCGACAGGATCCAGCCGCCCAGAAAGATGCCCCCGACGAAGCGGGTCCACCGGTCGCCCTTCCAGATCGCAAAGCCGCAGACCAGGGTGGCCACGCCCAGGGAAATCCACGGGGTCAGGGTGTGATACACGGCAGGGTCCAGGGGCGATTCGGCGCGCAACCATGCCGCAAGCCGAGGGCTGGGCAAAGGGCGTCGTCATGCGACACGCCCGCCGTCCAGGGCATGGAACCCGCCGGTGCGCGGCGTGTCGCCCGGCTTGTCCAGCTCGCCGATGGAGACGCTCCGGCAGCCGATCTGTTCGCGCACCGTCTGCAGGTCGGCATGGGCCCCGATCAGGGTCCGTCGGGCGGCCAGGATGTGCCGCAGGGTCTCGCCGATCCCGTCGGCCGCATCCTGACCCAGGACCGCAGAGAGATGGGCCTCCATCCTGAGGGCCGGCAGCAGGCTCATCAGTTCCGCCGTTTCGCGCAGGGCTGCGTCAATCGCGGCTTCGGCGCTCATCAGTTTCCGGGCCCCGGCACGGGCCGCATCGATCCGTTTCATGCAGACTCTCCCGATCGCGCGGAGCCAGTCCGCACGGTTTTTGGTCTTCCCAAATCTCTGTTTGGCCCCGCGCCCCGGGCGGTGGCATGCGGCCCGGACCAGGATCCGGCCGAAAGGGCGCTAACGGGCGGGCGGCGGACTCCAGCCCTCGCGAAACCGCTGGAGGGCGAAGAGGAAGTCATGGGCCCCGACGGCGAGGGCGCTGAGCAGGAGCGTGCCCAGCACCGCGATCACCAGGATCAGGCCCAGCCATTGAACGGGCGTCAGGTCATCGCGCCAGCTCCTGAGGCCTCGGCCCTCAGCGGACGGTCGTCCGCCAGAAAGGCGGTCGCGGCCAGGATCCGCAGCAGCAGCTTGGACGGCGGATCGCCCGCCGCCTGCGACTTGCGCAGGGCCGATACGGTCTCTGTGACCAGCTGGGCCCGTTCGGGGGTCCCCGCCAGCAGGATCAGCCCCTCTTCCAGGGACTGCCAACTGGCGATGAAGAAGCCCGGGCTCTCCGACCGCTGTCGGATCGGGGCTTGGGTCTGGTTGTCGTTCATGATCGTTCCCGCCTTTGAGGCGAGAAGAGACCGGTGCCGGGGCCAGGGCTAGGTCGCCCGATTGCCTACGGTAGTCACTACCGGGGTCGCTTTCCCAAGCCATGAAGGCCAGGGCCGCATCCCGGCGGCTCATTCCGGACAGGCGCCGGCGGGCGCTCAGCACGTGCATCTCGACCGTCTTGGGCGAAAGGCTCAGAAGGCGCGCGATTTCCTTGGACTGCAGGTGGGCGGCGATCAGGCGCAGGATCTCTCGCTCACGGGGCGTGAGTCTCTCGAAACCCTTGCTGTCGTTGGGGTCAACCATGTCGCCAGAATGGGGCGAGGGGCCCGCCGCGTCCAGCTTGCGTGGACGCGGCGGGCTTTAAAGCTAGGCCGTCTGCCCGGCGAAGGGCAGGCGCTGGGTCGCCTTGGACGTTGCGGCGAGAACCGCATTGGCCACAGCGGCGGCGATCACGGGCGTGCCGGGTTCGCCCACGCCGCTCGGCGGATTGCCCGACGGCACGATGTGGGTTTCCACCGACGGGGCCTCATTCATCCGCAGCACGCGGTAGCCGTCGAAATTGCCCTGGTCGACGGCCCCGTCGGTCAGGGTGATTTCGCCGAACAGCGCGGCCGACAGGCCATAGCAGGTGCCGCCTTCCATCTGGGCGGCGATCTGGTCCGGCGAGATGGCGACGCCGCAGTCGATGGCCGTGACCACCCGACCAACCTTGGGAACGCCGTCCACCAGCTTGACCTCGGCGACCTGGGCCACGACCGAACCGAAGCTTTCATGCACCGCGACACCCCGGCTCCAGCCGTCGGTTGCCTTGGGTCCCGCCTTCTCGACGGCCAGATCCAGGGCGGCCAGATGACGGTCGGCCCCGGCCTTCCTATAGAGCGCCCGGCGATACTCGACCGGATCCTTGCCGGCCTTCAGGGCCAGCTGGTCAATCGTGTGCTCCATGACAAAGGCGGTGTGGGTCGCGCCGACCGAACGCCACCAGAGCACCGGGACGCCGACATCGGGGAAGGCGACCTGGGCGTCGACCACCGGAATGGCCTTCAGATAGGGCGACCCGGCCGCGCCCTCGATGGCGGTCTGGTCGGGGCCTTTGCCGCCGATCGGCGAGTCCTTCATGATCGACTGGCTGACGATCCGGTGGCGCCAGGCGGCCGGATAGCCGTCCTTGTCGAGGCTGACCCGCACGCCGTGGATGACCAGGGGACGGAAATAGCCCGCCCGCATGTCGTCCTCACGGGTCCAGACCAGCTTCACCGGACGGCCCTTGCCGATCTTCTTGGCGATGTGGACGCACTCGGCGACATAGTCCGACGGGAAGTTGGCCCGACGGCCGAAAGAGCCCCCGGCGAACAGGGTCTCAATCTCGACGGCCCCGGGCAGGGTGCCGACGATCTTGGCCACATTCAGCTGGTCGAGGGTCTGGCCCTGGGACCCGAAGGTCAGCTTGACCTTGTTGCCGTCGACCGCCGCCACGCAGTTCATCGGTTCCATGGTGGCGTGGGCCAGGTAGGGGAACTCGTAGGTGGCTTCCAGCACCTTGGGGCCGGCCTTGGCGGCATTGATCGCTGCGGCATCGCCCTTGGAGTCAAAGCCTTCCCACTTCAGATCAGCCGGGCCCTTGCCGGCCACGATGTCGCGGAATGCGGCGGCGATCGCGGCCGAACCCCGCTTCTCGGCCTTGTCCTCGTTCCATTCGACCGTCAGGGCCTCGCGTCCCATGCGGGCGGCATAGGTCGAGCTGGCGACCACGGCGACGCCGCTTGGGACTTCGAAGACCTCGACCACACCCGGAACCTTGAGGGCCTCCGCTACCTCGAAGCGGCTGACCGTCGCCCCGAAACGCGGCGGGTGGGCGACCATGGCGATCAGCATGTCCGGCAGCTGGACGTCCTGGGTGAAGCGGGCCGTACCGGTGCTCTTGGCGACCGAGTCCTTGCGGCGCACCCGGTCGGTGCCGATCAGGGTGAAGGTCTTGGGATCCTTCAGGACCGGCGAGGCCGGCGGCGCGATCCTGGCCGCCTCGGCGACCAGGTCGCCAAAGCCAGCGGTCTTTCCCGACTTGTGGCTGAGGACACTGTCCTTGACGGTGATCTCGCCGGCCGGAACGCCCCACTTGGCGGCAGCGGCCTGCACGAACATGGTCCGGGTGGCGGCACCGGCGGTGCGCAGCTGGGTCCAGGAGTTGGAAATGGCCGAAGAGCCGCCTGTCAGCTGGGCTCCGGCGGTGCTGTTGGCATAGAGCTTGGCGTTGGCCGGGGCCTGTTCGACCACGACACGGGTCCAGTCGGCATCCAGCTCTTCGGCCACGATCGCGGCGAGGCCGGCATGGTTGCCCTGGCCGAACTCGATATGTTTCGAGATCACCGTGACCAGGCCATCCGGCGCGATCTTGATGAACGGGCCGAACGCCCCGACCTCGACCTTGGACCCGGCACTCATCAGGTCGGCGGGCGAGCAGCCGACGAGCAGGGCTCCTCCGACCAGGGCCGAGCCCACGACGACGTCGCGGCGGCTGAGGTTCACGCCGGCGGCGCGCTTGCTGAAGGGGGCGTTCATCGGCCGGCTCCGCGGCTGGTGGCGCCGGCTGAGGCGGCCATCTCTTCCGCCGTTTCCTCAAGCGCTGCGACGCCGGCGGCCTGGGCCAGGTCCAGCTTGCCGGCGGCCGCGTCCTTGATGGCGGCGCGAATACGCTGATAGGTGCCGCAGCGACAGATGTTGCCGCTCATGGCCTCGTCGATCTCGTCATCGGACGGGGCCTTGTTCTGGGCGATCAGGGCGGCGGCAGACATGATCTGGCCGGACTGGCAGTAGCCGCACTGGGGAACGTCATGCTTCACCCAGGCCTGCTGCAGCGGATGGCTTCCGCCAAGGCCTTCGATGGTAGTGATCTTGACCCCGGAGAGACCCTCGATCGGCGTCACGCACGAGCGTACGGGCTGGCCGTCGATATGGACCGTGCAGGCTCCGCATTGCGCCATGCCGCAACCGAACTTGGTGCCGGTCAGGCCCAGTTCGTCGCGTAGAACCCAAAGGAGCGGAGTTGCGGGATCGGCCTGGACCGAAATCGCCTTGCCGTTAACATCCAAAGTGGCAGTCATGGATCTTGCCCTCCCATCGAAGGCAGGGTCCGGAGACACGGCCCTGCTTTTGGCAATCCTAACATCGTTCACACCCGGCCCGACCAGTGATTTTTTCGGTCCGGACCCCGGCCAGGTTTCCCTGTGCGGTTGAATGACCTCGCCCAAAGGGCGATGACGGATGATGATAGACAGGCGCCCAGCGGCCCAGAACGGGTCTAGGATCGCCCTGAAACACATTCACAATCAGCGACGTTGGCGGAATGGTCCATGACCCCTGCCCGGCCCTCTGAGGACAAGCCCTTGGATTCTTTTCCCGCCTATTTTCCCCTCGCCGGCCGCAAGGTGGTGATCGCCGGGTCCGGCGACGGCGCAGACAACAAGGCCCGGCTGTTTGAAGGCTCCCCGGCGACGGTCATTCGCCTGGAAGGTCATGACGCTTTCCTGCCGGGTTCCTACACCGGGGCGGTGCTGGCCTTCATTTCCAGCGAGGATGAGGTTTTCGTGCAGGCGGCCTCCAGTGCCGCGCGAGCCGCCCGCGTCCTGGTCAATGTGGTCGACAAACCTGCACTGTGCGACTTCAACACCCCGGCCGTGATCGACCGCGGAGAGGTCGTGGCCGCGGTGGGGACGGGCGGATCGGCACCCGTCCTGGCGACCATGCTGCGCAACAACATCGAGACCCAGGTGCCCGAAGGCGCCGGCCGGGTGGCCGCCATGCTGCGCCGGTTCCAGGAAGAGGTCCGCAAGACCCTGCCGGTCATGCACGAGCGCCGGATGTTCCTGCGCGATGCCGCCACGGGGGCTGCGGCAGAAGCGGCGATGGCCGGGGACATGGAAACCGCCGGCCGGCTGTTCCGCGAGGCCCTGGCCAAGGGCACGGCGCGCAAGGGCCGCGTGCGGTTTGTCGCCGGTCGTGGGCCATCGGACCTACTGACCCTGCGGGCGGTACGGGCCCTGTCAGCAGCCGATGTCCTGATCGCCGACGCCGACACCGACCCCCAGATCCTGACCATGGCCCGTCGGGACGTCGAGCGGTTGACCCCGCACGAGGCCAGCCCCGAACAGCTTGTGCATCTGGCCGGCGAGGGTCGCCAGATCGTGCGCCTGATCACCGGTCCGGTCGAACCCGCCACCCTTCACGCCCTGACGGCGGCCGGTGTGGCGGTGGAGGTCCTGCTCTCGGCACCGGCCGGCTAAACCGGCGGGGGGACCGGTCCGTCAGACCTCGTCGAGCGGCCGCCCCCGGGTTTCCGGCAGCAGGAACAGGGTGGTCAGGACGCTGATCAGGGTGAAGACCACCGGATACCACAGGCCCGCATAGATATTGCCGACCGCCGCGACGATGGCGAAGGCGAAGAACGGCACGAAGCCGCCGACCCAGCCGGTGCCGATGTGATAGGGCAGCGACAGGGCCGTATAGCGTACCCGGGTCGGGAACAGCTCGACCAGCGAGGCCGCCAGCGGGCCAAACAGCGCGGTAGCCGCAATCACGAAGACGAACAGGACGCCGAACATGCCCAGATGGTTCATGCGGGCCGGGTCAGCCTTGGCCGGATAGCCGGCAGCGCTGAGAGCGGCCTTGATCCTGGCCTCGGTCGCGGTCTTCACGGCCTTGGTCTGGGCCTTGTCCAGGCCAGTGGCGCTGGGCGAGGCGATCTCGACCGCGCCGACCTTCATGACGGCGGGCGAGCCGGCCGGAGCCTTCTGGTTGCTGTAGGAGACCCCGGCATTGGCCAGGGTACTTTTGACGATGTCGCAGGACGACACGAAGGTCGCCTTGCCGACAGGGTCGAACTGCAAGGCACAGTCGGCCGGATCAGCGACGACGACGACCGGTGCGCGGGCCGAAGCCTCCGCCAGCGCCGGATTGGCGGCCTTTTCCATCAGGTGGAAGCCGGGGAAGTAGAAAACGAGGGCCAGGGTCATGCCGGCCAGCATGACCGGCTTGCGGCCTACCCGGTCCGACAGGGCTCCGAACACAACATAGAAGATCGCGCTGACGGCCGTGGCGGTCATCATCAGGGCATTGATGGTGACCGGATCAACCTTCAGGAACTTTTCCAGGAAGGTCTGGATGTAGAAGAAGCTGGTGTACCAGACAGCGCCCTGGGCCGACATCAGCGCAAAGAAGGCGAGAAGAACCAGCTTGAGGTTCTTCCACTGGCCGAAGGCCTCGGCATAGGGGGCCTTGGAGGCCTCGCCGTCGGCCTTCATCTTGGCGAAGGCGGGGCTTTCCGTAAGCTTCAGGCGCATCCAGACTGAAATGCCGAGCAGGCCGATCGAGACGGCGAACGGAATGCGCCAGCCCCAGGCGTCAAAGGCCTCGGTACCGACGGCGGCCCGGGTTGCCATGATCACCAGAAGCGCGCCGAACAGGCCAAAGGCCGCCGAGGTCTGCACCCAGGAGGTCGACCAGCCGCGACGATTGGGCGGCGAGTGCTCGGCCACGTAAATGGCGGCCCCGCCATACTCGCCGCCGAGCGCAAAGCCCTGAACGCACCGCAGCACAATCAGCAGGATCGGCGCGATGATCCCGGCCTGCTCGTATGTCGGCAGGAAGGCGATGGCGAAGGTGGCACCGCCCATCAGCAGGACCGTGGCCAGGAAGGCACCCTTGCGTCCGGCCTGATCGCCGATCTTGCCAAACACCAGCGCGCCAAGCGGACGGAAGGCAAAGCCGACACCGAACAGGGCCAGGGCGGCGATATAGCCGGCCGTATCGGTCAGGCCGGTGAAGAAGGTCTTGGATATGACCTGGGCCAGACTGCCGAAAATGAAGAAGTCATACCATTCGAACGCCGTACCGGCGGACGAGGCCGCCACCACGGTTCGCATGGACGCGCCTTCTTTGGCCGCTGTCTGGTCGGTCATGAACGGATCCCCATTTTTCGAGCAGCTTTAGCGCGCTTCGCGGGCGGGGGAAACTCAGGCCACGGCGGCAGGGCGGAGGTCCCCGATCACACGCAGGATTTCGCCGACCAGATCTGCGGGCGCGATGGGCTTGCCGGCGACCCCGTCCATGCCGGCGGCACGATAGCTGTCTTTCTGGTGGGCCATGACATTGGCGGTCAGGGCAATGATCGGCGTGGCGCCCGCATGACCCGGCAGGGCCCGGATCCGCCTTGCGGCTTCCAGTCCGTCGATCCCCGGCATCTGGACATCCATCAGCACGACATCGAAGGGCGCGATGCGCACCGCCTCGACTCCCGCCAGACCGTCATCGGCGCAATGAACCTCGGCCCCGAGGTATTCGAGGATGCGTGACGCCACCATTTGATTGGTGGGATTATCCTCGACCAGCAGGATCCGCAGGCCCGCGAGGGCTTCGCCGCCCGCGTCATGGGACGCCTCGACGGGCTGGGCCGGCGGGGCGGCGATGGTCAGGGTGAAGCAGGACCCCACACCCGGTTCGGAGCGGAAGTCCACGCCCCCACCCAGCATTTCCGCCAGTCGCCGGGTGATGGTCAGGCCCAGACCTGACCCGCCGAACCTGCGCGTCGTACTGGCATCGCCCTGCTCGAAACGCTCGAACAGGCGACCCTGGGCCGCCATGGGTACGCCGACCCCTGTGTCGATGATGTCGAAGACCATAAGCGGCGCGGACCCCGAACCCGTCAGTCGGACGCGGACAATTACCGATCCTCTGGACGTGAACTTCACGGCATTGCCGACCAGGTTGAACAGGGCCTGCCGGAGACGGGTCGGGTCGGTCGTGATCCAGCCCAGATCCGGCGCGTCGATCGTCAGCTTCAGACCCTTCTGCGCGACCTGCGGTGAGAGGACGCCCGCCACGCCGTCCAGCAGGTCGCGTGCATCGACAGCTTCGTTGTGGATCTCAAGCCGGCCCGCTTCGATGCGGGCGATGTCGATCACGTCGTCAAGCAGGGTCGACAGCATCTGTCCGCAGGCCAGGGCTTCGTCCAGCAGGACCGGGGCCTCGCCGGGAAGGTCCTGGCGCTTGAGAAGATGCATGACCCCGAGGATCCCGTTCATCGGGGTCCGGATCTCATGGCTCATATTGGCCAGGAACTGGGCCTTGGCCTCGCTGGCAGCCTGCGCCGCCCGTTCGGCCTCGACCAGGGCCAGTTCGGCCCGCTTCTGGTCGTCAATATCGAGAACCAGGCCGAACGCCTTGCGGGCTCGCCCCGACGCGTCGCGTCGCACGTCATGAAAGATGCGCAGCCAGCGGGACTCGCCGGAGGGTGTGACCAGGCGGGCGTCGATCGATCCGCCGCCCCAGGCCCCGGTCTGGCGCCAGACATCGGCCGAGGCCAGGATGCTCGCCCGATCATCCGGATGGATCATCGGCCAGACCGCCTTGCGCACATCATCATAGGTCACCGGCTGGCCCATGATGCGGTTGAACTCGGGCGATCCCCAGAACGACCGGGCGTTATGGTCGATCTCATAGACCCCGGCCCGGGCGGCCCCGAGGGCCATTTTCAGACGCCGGGCATTGGCCCTGGCCTCGCGGCGGGTCGCCACGAGGGCGGTGACGTCATCCATATAGGTGATGACGCCGACGATCTCGCCGGATGCATTGCGCCACGGCCGGCCTTCCCAGCTGAGGCAACGTTCATTGCCTTCAGAATCCGACAGCAGGACCTCGCGACGCGAGATCACCTCGCCGGACAGGGCCCGGCCGACGGCCGCGACGAAGCGCTGGCGTCCGCCCCGGGTCAGCTCCTGCAGGGAGCGTCCGATCACCTCGGCCTCGGTGGACTTGAAGATATCGAGGAAGCGCGGACTGACCACCCGGAGCTTGAGCTCGAGATCATAGAGGGCCACGGCAAAGGGGGCGTCCTTGATCAGGCGCCGGGCCTGGCGCTCGGCCCGCAGGGCATCATCCCGGCTGCGGGCCAGATCGGTGATGTTCTGCGAGATACCCTTGAGGGCAAACAGGCCGCAGGCCAGGGGCTCGGCCCTGAAGGTCGAGCGGAAGGTGAACCAGTCTCCGGTATTGCCGCGCAGCCTGAACTCGACCCGGCCTGACTCACCGGTTCGCACCGCCTGCTCGAACACGGTGGCCAGGGTCTGGCGGTCGGCTTCCGGCAGGCGTTCCAGAAACCGGTCGGCGCGGGCCAGCTCATGGGGTTGCAGGCCGGTCAGGGTCAGGGCGTCCGGCGACCAGTCGATCACCTCGGTTCGCGGGTCATAGCTCCAGACGCCGATGCCGGCGGCGTCGGCCAGCATCTCGCGCGTCCGTTCGGCAAAGACCTGGGCGGAGATGTCATGTAGGGTCCCGACCATCTCGCCGTTGGGGCCCCGCCGCGAGCGGCCCTCCAGCCAGACCGAGCGGCCGTCCTTGCAGCGGACATGCAGGCGATTGATCGCCGCCCCATCGTCGCGGATGCGGCGGCCGGTTTCGATCAGATCGGGCAGGCTTTCGGGGAGAACAAAATCCGAGCAGATCGCGCCGACCAGTTCATCCGGCCGCCAGCCCGTCAGGGTCGTCCAGGCCGCATTGACGCTGACAAAGCGTCCCTCGGGCGAAACGACCGCGAACAGGTCATTGGCGTTTTCGAAGAACCAGCGCGCCGCTTCGGCCTCGCCGAAAGCCGACGGCGCGATCAGGGTCGCGTCGGATGACGGCGTATCGGACATCGGGGCTCCAGGCGGCTGTCCTTCGATCCTGGGGCCTGAATGGTAAACGTCCGGTTGGCGCCGAAGATCAACGTTCGCCGAAGGCTGGTTTCAGACCTCCGACCACTGCCGCAGAAGATTGTGATAGGTGCCGGTCAGGGCGAGGATCGAGGGGTCGGTCGCGCCCACCGACTGGGCGAGACGCTGGATGGCCACATCCATGTCCAGCAGCAGGGTGCGGCGGGCATCCTCCCGCACCAGGCTCTGGATCCAGAAGAAGCTCGCAGTGCGAACCCCGCGGGTGACCGGCGTGACCTGGTGCAGGCTGCTGGCCGGATAGAGGATCAGGTCGCCGGCCGGCAGCTTGACCGCATGGCTGCCATAGAGATCGTCGACCACGAGCTCGCCGCCGTCATAGTCCTCCGGATCGGAAAGAAAGAGCGTCGCCGACAGGTCGGTCCGAAGACGCCGGCCCGTTACCGGGTCACGGCGGATGGCATTGTCGATATGGCTTCCAAAGCCCATGCCCGGGCCGTAGCGGTTGAACATCGGCGACAGCATGGTGTGGGGCAGGGCGGCGGATACAAACAGAGGATGGGCGTCCAGGGCCTGGCGGATCAGGTCTCCGACCGTTCGGGCGGCCTCGCTCTCCTGCGGCAATTGCTGGTTCTGCTTGGCCAGGGCCGCCTGAAATCCCGAGGTCAGGTTGCCGTCGACCCAGTCCGCTGCGTCGAGCAGGGCTCGGCAGTGACCGACCTCAGCCTTGGTCAGGACTTGCGGAACATGCAGCATCATGGGCGGAGATCCTGGGCCTGAAGGATAAAAGCCCTGTCCGGCGCGCTCGCCGGACAGGGCCAATGTCAGGTCGAGAGGGGAGTCTCAGTACCGGACATTCAGTCTGACCAGGGCGGTACGACCCGCCGCGATCTGGACCATGTGATTGGCATTGGGCTTCACCGCATAGCGCTCGTCGGTCAGGTTTTGCAGGTTGAGCTGCAGGTCGAGCGTCCGGTTGATTGTCCAGCCGGCCATGGCGTCGTAACGCCAGTAGTCCGGCACGACGAAGGTATTGGCCGCATTGCCATAGCGCTTCGACATGTAGGAGGCCCCGCCGCCGACCGTGAAGGCCGGCGTGATGCGGTAGGACGTCCAGCCGCTGAAGGCGTGCCGGGGCGTGTTGGGGAAGGCCTTGCCGTTGTTGGGCGACGCCACGCCCGAGACGAAACCGCCGTCGATGACCTCGCTGTCGGTGAAGCTGTAGCCGGCCGTCACGCTCCAGGCCTGGGTCAGCTGGCCACCGGCCCCCAGTTCCAGACCCTGGACCCGCGAATTGCCGACCAGATCGATGATTCCGAGCGCGTCGGTCACCCGGGCATTGGTCTTGTCGGTTCGGAACAGGGCCGCCGTCAGGTTCAGCTTGCCACCCAGCGTGTTCCACTTGCCGCCCAGCTCGTAGCTGTCGTTCTGCTCGGGATCGAGATTGACCGTGGTGGCCGCCAGGCTGGAGCCGTCGCCCGCGCCTTCACCGGACGGGTTGGAGGAGCTGCCGTAGGACAGATAGAGGCTGGCATCAGGGACCGGCTTGAAGACCAGCCCGGCCTGGTAGTTCCAGAAACTGGCCTCATTGCGCAGGGGTACGGCCGGTGTCACACCGGTGGCGGTGATCGTTCCGCCGCTGAAGCGGTTGGTATAGGCGTCGTGCCGGATCCCGAGATTGATCTGCCATTGCTCATTCAGATCGATGGTATCGAAGGCAAACACCGCCCGGGTGGTCACACGTGTCGCGGTAAAGGTCGGTGACCGCGCGATCGTGCCGACCCAGGGGTCATTCGGGTTCGGATTGGCCAGCGTCGTGCAGTTGTAACCATAGGTCGCCCCCAGACGGCCGGGGCTGCTGCAGGCGAGATTGGTCGCGCTGTAGGCGGCGCTGACCAGGGCCGGGGCCAGGCCGGCGATCAGGCCGGGGCTGGTCAGGACATAGCCCTGACTGTGGGTCTGTTCCTCGGCCCATTCCGTCCCGAGCGCCACCGTGTGACGCAGCCCGCCGGTGCTGAAGGCGCCGGTCAGGGTGTTGGCATTGGCCGTGGTCGTCGTCAGGGTGTTGCGGGTCTTGGCCGAGCGATAGACATAGCCGTTGGCGACATTGCCGCGACTGTCATCGGGGTTGGTGACGACATAGGCGTTGGTCGTGCGGCCATACCGGACGGCGTTCGACAGTTTCCAGCCGCCGCCCAGCTCCTGCTGGAACCTCAGGGTCGAGATCTCGGCACCGGTCTTGCGGAAGTCCCGCCGCGTCAGGCCATAGAAGGCGTCGTCGTGGCCGGTCAGCAGGGTGCCATGGACCACGCCCCCGACCATGGTCCGCACATAGGGCAGGCCGTAGTCAGGCAGTTCATCGCTGTCCATGCGGTAGTAGTCGAGGGTCAGGCGGCTGGGGCCGTTCAGGCCAAAGCCGATGGAGGCGGCAACGCCCCAGCGATCACCGTGGACGGCATCGCGGCCATTGACCTCGTTCTCATGATAGAGGCCGTTCAGGCGGACGGCGGTGCCCTCGGTGAGCGCCTCATTAAGATCAAAGGTTACCCGTCGGGTGGCGTCATCGCCCAGGGTCAGGGAAGCTGCTCTGAAGCTGTCGGCCCGGGCGACCTTGGACACCAGATTGACGCTGCCCCCGGTCGATCCGCGCCCGGTATAGGCCGAGCTCGGGCCCTTGATGACCTCGATCTGGTCGAGCGCGAACACCTCGCGCGACTGGCCGCCGGCATCGCGGATGCCGTCGACGAAAATGTCCGACGTCGAGTCCATCCCGCGAATGCGGGGGCGATCGCCGGCCGGCGCGCCGCCTTCGCCCGACTCCATCGTGATCCCCGGGACGGTACGGAATGCATCGGCCAGGCTGCTGATCGCCTGCTGGTTCAACGCGTCGCTGGTGATGATGTTGACCGTCCTGGGCGTGTCGACCAAGGGCTTGCTGAACTTCTCCGACTGGGGACGCGGGCGCCGCTGGCCCACCACGTCGACACCGGAGACCTCGGTGCTGCCTTCGAGGACCGACGGTGCCGTCACCGTCGCCGCTTCGGTCTCGGGGGCCGCGTGAGCCAGACCCGAGCCGAGGGTCAGACCGGCCAGACCCGCGACGGCGGCCACACCGAGGGCGCTGCGTGGCCGGCTGATGATCCCGGAAATCTTCGGATTACGCATACTGACATCCTGTCCCCAGCGGGGCGACGATCTTGCCCCTCCTGATATTGCGAGGCGTTCTTATCAACGCGATTTGCGACTCGCAATGATAATCATTCTTAATAGGGTGGAAGAACGTTCGCCGGCCTTGAGCGAGGAAACGTCAGTGGTCGGACTCTGACGACGATGCCGTCAGGATGGTTCCCGCTGAGGCGGCGACAATGGCGAGGATGGCCACGGCCTGGGTCAGGGTCAGATGCTCACCCAGCACGGCCAGTCCGGCCAGGGCACCCACCGCCGGTTCGGCACTGAGCATGACACCGAAGCTGCGCTTGGGAATGCCGCGCATGGCGATCATTTCCAGCGAATAGGGAATGGCGCTCGACAGCACCGCCACCAGCAGACCGAGGCCCAGAAACGCCGGCTGCAGCAGGGTCGTCCCGGCGGAGGCCAGGCCGACGGGCACCACGATCACGGCGGCGACGGTCATGCCCAGAGCGACGGTCCGGCCGGCATGCAGGTGGGCCGTGCGCTTGCCCAGCACGATGTAGAGCGCCCAGAAGACGGCGGCAGCACAGGCAAAGGCCACCCCGGTCGGATCCAGGCTCCGGCTTCCGGCCGTCAGGGGAAGGATCAGGACCAGGCCCAGGACCGCCAGGGCGATCCAGACGAAATGGATCGGTTTTCGCGAATGGAACAGAGCAAGTCCCAGTGGCCCCATGAACTCGATGGCAATGGCCAGCCCCAGAGGGATTGTCCGAATGGACATGTAGAAGCTGAGGTTCATCAGCCCCATGACCGCCCCGTACTGGACGATGGGGATGAAATCCGCTCGCGTCAGCGCAAAGCGCCACGGCCGCCAGAAGCCCATCAGCAGCAGCGCCGAGAATCCGACCCGATAGGCGGTCGTACCCTCAGCCCCGACATGCGGAAACAGCGACTTGGCGAAGGTCGTCCCGACACACAGGGTGACGATCGCACCGAGCAGGGCCGCATAGGGCGTCAGCGATGTGCGCGGGGCGGCCATGCGCTGCTTTTAGGCAAGGCCGCCCCCGCTTTCCAGTGACATCCCGCCCGGTCGGGCCGGGAGCCTAACCGGCTATTTCTTGACCCAGCCGCCGTCGAGCGGCTTCCAGTACTGGCCGGGGGCCAGTCGGGCATAGAGCTGCTTGGCGGTCGCCTGGCCGGCGGCTTCGGGCGTTACGCCGGTCCGGGCGGCAATGTCCTTGTAGACGGCAGCGCGGCCGGTGTTGATCTCGGTCACCGAGGTCCGGAGCGCAGCGTCGGCGCCGGACACAATGCCCAGATAGCCGTCGGCCTGCTCACCGACCGTGCCGGCCGCCTTGGCGGCGTCGACAGCAGCCTTGGCACCTGGAGACTGGGCAAAGCTCAGGGTCGCGCCGGTCGCTGCGAGGGAAAGGCCCAGGGCGAGAACGGTCATCGTCTTGCGAAACATGTCGGATCCTTTCCTTAGAAGAGGTTGGGGTTTTGCTGGATCAGGGTCTGGACTTCCTTGTCCAGCCGCACCCGGACGTCAGCATCCAGCTTGGCGTAGATATTGATCGGATCAACCTTCACGCGGATCGTCGGGGTGCAGGCTCCGAGCGCTCCCATCGCGATCAGGGCGGTCAAAAGGGCGCGCTTTCTCATGCGGATGTCTCCAGTTCGGGGGGAAAGGTGAGGACTCACGGCTGAACCGGGGCTGAACGCGCACCGGTCTCGGTCTGAACGCGGTAGGCATTGCGCCAGGCGGCCAGAAGCTCATCAAAGTTCAGCGAGGTATCAAGGGTCAGGTCGACCGGCGTCCTGGCGGGCAGGGCGATCCGCTTGTTGAAGGCCTTGCCGCGGATCAGGTCCAGCAGACCCACGCGGGCCTTCTCGGCCACCTTCGGGTCATGCTCGCCCTTGATGTGGAACAGGATGGCCAACCGCCCGTCGTCGGTACTGTTGACACTGGCCTCCAGGGTGTCGAACGCGAGGTTCTCCATGGCCTGGTAGGCAAAGTCCTGGATGGCATTGACCGGGGCGGGGGCCGCAGGCGGCGCGCCGGGACTGTCACGGTCCTGATCCTGGACGCCGGCCTCGACCCCCGTCAGGGCCGCGCGGGAAATCGCCAGATGTCCGGGTCGGATGGCCCGGACCTGGCCCTTCAGAAGGCGAAAGCCCCTGGCGCTCAGTTCGAAGGGCAGGCGACCATCAACCACCGCATCCAGTTGAACCTTTTCCACGAGCGAAGAGGCGGCGATCAGCTCGCCCAGGTCCAGATGCTCGATCACGATGACACCCCGGATCGGCTTGTCGGGATCAAAGGCGACATCGACGGGTTCGATCGAAACCCTGCCCTTGGCGGCCTCAAAGGCGGCCGACGAGACGTGCAGGGCCTCAGCCCCGACCGCGAACAGGGCCGAAAACGCCTGCAACGGCACGATCGCGTCGACCCGCGTGATCTTCAGGCTCTGGTCGGGCGCGCTGGCCAGGGGAGCGAGGCTGGTAAAGTCGATGGTCCCGTTCAGGCTGGCGACGAAACCGATCGGGCTGGTGAAGTCGATGCCATCCGCAACAAGACGGCCCCTGCTGGTCATACCGTCGGCATCCCAGACAAAAGTGCCGGTAAAGGCGGCCGGCCCGGAAGCGTTGCGGGCAAAGGCGGCCATCGGCGACAGGTCGGCCGGTTGCAGGCCACCGTCCTTGGCAAACACAAGACGCGAGGCGTCCAGCTCGGCCCGGCCTCGGGCCCGGGCAACGTCGTGGCGCAGGGTGATACGGCCCAGGGACTGGTCGTTCGGGGTCGTCGCTTCGATCGCGCCCGTCCAGATCCCGCCTGACAGCTCCAGCCGTCCCACCGTGCGGACCGGATTGAAGCGTCGGGTTTCAGCCGCATCCACCAGACTGCCTTGCTCGATCGTCACCTGGGCCTGGTCGAGGCCCGAGGTTCCGGCGGCGGACAGACGACCCGACACCCCGGAGATCTTGGCCTGGGCTTCGTCCAGTCCGGAACTGAGATCCCTGAACCCGGCGGAAGCCGTCCAGCCCGTCGCTGTCGAGGCGAAAAGGGGTGAGGCTGCGGGACACAGGCTCAACGACTGGCCGCTCAGAGGAGTTTCCCCCACGAGCATGCGCCTTGCTGTCAGCGGCGTGCAGCCGTCGAGGATGAACCGCACGGTGCCGGCGGTCGCGGTCGCCACGCCCTGGATCCGGCCTTCAAGATCCTCCAGCGGCGGCAGGTCGACACCTTTGCCGCTGATCACAAGACGTGAAGTCAGGGTCGACCCGTCCATCGCCCAGGCCGGGGCCTGCAGCTGCAGGTCCGGTAAACCCCCGCCCGAAAGCTGAACTGAAAGCGCACCGCGCATGCTGCCACCGGACGCCTCCAGCAACGGGCCGCCGGGGGCCGTCAGCTGGGCCCGGGCCCCGTTTGCGGCCGTCAGGCTGAGCGGGGTCGGCAGGGTTAGAAGGCTCCGGCCGTCGCTGACCTGGAGTTTGAGAGCCGGTGCCCGCAGCTCAAAGGTCTGAAGCGCCGCCGTCGCGGCCCGGACGTAGTCAGGATTGGGCAGGGACGTCGCCAGTCGGCGGGCATCCGGCTCTGAAATGCCGCTGTCGGCCACCACCGAGGCCTGCAGGTCAAGGCGTGGCCGGAGCGGTGATCCATCGACCCGACCCTGTCCGTCGACCGCCAGGCTGGTGAGGGCAAGGGCACCGCGCGCCACCCGTCCGGCCCCGAGCTGGATCGCAAAGGGCCCGGCAATCCGGCTATCGCCCTCCGTGGACAGCATCAGGCCCGGCGTGCGGATCTGACCTGACACCGCCCGCAGCGCCGCGCCGCCCGCCAGGGCCTCGTCAAAAGCCACAGCGGCAGACCCGGCCACCTGACCGGACAGGTTCGCCGTTCGCCCGACTGCGAGACGCGAGAGGTCCAGATCCAGATGCAGTCCACGCCCCTGCAGGGCCGGGGTTTCAAGACTTTCGCCGGTTGCGCGCCCCTGGGCCCGGCCCTCGAACTGCAAGGAGGTCAGGACACCCGTCATCTGTCCGGTCAGGGTCAGGGCACCGGCCGAGCGGGTGGCATGGGTTTCCCCGAGCCGAAGGTCACCGGCCCGAAACGCCAGCTGCAGCTCGGCCGGTCCATCGGCCGACAGCCTGGCCAGGTCGGGATAGGCGAGATCGGCATCGATCTGCCCCTGGGTGTCTTCCAGCTCCAGATCCTGCCGGACCAGGTCGGCAAGGTCGAACCGCACCAGGACTGACAGTCTGTCGCCGCGCTTGCGCGCCGAGACCAACGCGCCCTGGACCTCGGCGACCAGATCGGGCGTGTCATAGCGCAGCGGGGCCAGCCGTCCGTCGAGCCGCAGAAGCTTGCCGTCGTCGAGGCTGGCATCGCCCGTCAGTCGGGCCCGGCCGCCCGGCGTCGCCAGATCAAGCCGTGCATTCTCGATCAGGACAGACGGCCCCCGCGCCCGGCTGGTCGTGGGTGACTTCAGGGCCTCGTCGATCAGCGGCTGGAGCCTGCCGAAACTCAGCCCCGAGGGCGTCAGCCTGGCCTTCAGGCGCGGTCTGACCAGCCGTATGGCCTCGGTCTGCAACGCAAAACCGCCGCCCGACCAGGGCGCACGCAGATCATAGGCCACCTCGATACGATCGGCCGCGAAGTCCGGATCGGACCGGGATCCCAGGCGGATCGAACCGGTAAAGCCGCTGGCGTCGAGGTCATCGACCCTGATCGACGCATCAATGCCGCGCTGCTGCAGCCAGGCCTCGGCAAGCTCCCGACTGATCTCGCGCCGACCACCATAGACCAGCAGGCCGGCAGAGATCAGGGTCAGCATCGACAGGGACACCGTTTCCAGCCCGATCTGCACCAGCCGGTCCTGACGGGGCCGGGCAGGCTCCGGACGGGACTGGGGGTCAGGGCTCCGGGTCGCAGGATCGGGCTTCGGTTCGGCCATCAGGTCCAAGGTCTAGCGGCAAGCCCCCCGGCTCTGCCCATGTCTAGAGGGTGGCGATCAGTCGCGAAAGCCCAGAACATCCTGCATGTCGTAGAGGCCCGGCGGCTTGCCGACTGCCCAAATCGCCGCCGCCACGGCCCCGCGGGCAAACAGGCCCCGGTCACGCGCCGAATGGGACAGGGTCAGGATCTCTTCCTCGCCGGCGAAGATCACGCTGTGCTCGCCGATGATTCCGCCGCCGCGCAGAACCGAAAAGCCGATCGCCCCTTCGCGACGCGGCCCGGTCACGCCGTCGCGGACGCGGTCTTCGACCTCGGCCAGGACAACGCCCCGACCTTCAGCCGCCGCTTCGCCCAGCATCAGGGCGGTGCCGGACGGGGCGTCGATCTTGCGGCGGTGATGGCCTTCAAAGACCTCGATGTCCCAGTCCTGTGCGGGCAGAACGGCAGCGGCCTTCTTCACGAGACCGAGCAGCATGTTGACGCCCAGCGAATAGTTGCCGGACCGGAC
>NZ_QAII01000010.1:46940-64223 GCF_003060965.1 Caulobacter sp. HMWF025
CCGGGCGGCGGCTACTTCGATCCGGGCCAGTTGGTCGAGGCTGAACCCGGTCGAGCCGATGATCACCGCCGGACCGCCCCGCGCAGCGCAGGCCTCAGCCAGAAGGACGGAAGCCTCCGGCAGGGTAAAGTCAATCACGGCCTGAGCTGCCGAAAGCGCCTCGTCACGCCCGACCAGATCAGGCGCGACCGATCCTGGCCGATCAAACCGGGCGACGAGGTGTGCGCCGGTATGGCCGTCAAGCGTCCGCACCACAGCCTGACCCATCCGGCCGAGCGCTCCGGCCACGGCGATCCTTGCGCTATCGGTCATGACGGTCTCCGGCCGGTTCAAGCCCTGCCTAGTCACCCAATCGACACGCCGGGGTCAATGGCGGATCGGGCCGAACGGCGGTTCTCCAGTTGACGCAACGCCAAGCCAAACAAGCGTTTGCGCCGATTTTTATCGAATCGACGTGGTTGTGGCTGACCCCCCCGGCCGCTACGGTGACGGCCTATAAGGACGTGTCGCATTGTCCGGCTCGTCCAATCAACTTGCACGCAGGACGGGGAACGCCAGGATGAGCGACGCCGAAAAGAAGACCTTCACCGACGCCGAGGCGCTGGCCTTCCACCGCTATCCGACCCCCGGCAAGATCGCCATTGTGCCGACCAAGCCGATGGCCACCCAGCGCGACCTGTCCCTGGCCTATTCGCCCGGCGTCGCCGTGCCGGTCCATGCCATCGCCGCCGATCCGGACATGGCCTACGAATATACCTCCAAGGGCAATCTGGTGGCGGTGATCTCCAACGGCACCGCGATCCTGGGCCTGGGCGACCTGGGGGCCCTGGCCTCCAAGCCGGTGATGGAAGGCAAGAGCGTTCTCTTCAAGCGCTTCGGTGACGTCGACAGCATCGACATCGAGATCACCTCCAAGGACGCCGACGAGATCATCACGGTGGTGAAGAACATCGGCATCACCTTCGGCGGTATCAATCTTGAGGACATCAAGAGCCCAGAGTGCTTCCGCATCGAGACCGAGCTGCAGGAACTGCTCGATATCCCGGTCTTCCATGACGATCAGCACGGCACGGCGATCATCTGTGCGGCCGGCCTGATCAATGCCTGCCATATCACCGGCAAGAAGCTGGAGGACGTCAAGGTCGTGCTCAACGGCCCCGGCGCGGCCGGCATCGCCTCGATGGAGCTGATCAAGGCCATGGGCGTGCGGCCCGAAAACGTCATCGCGGTCGATTCCAAGGGCGTGCTCTATCGCGGCCGTACCGAAGGCATGAACCAGTGGAAGAGCGCCCACGCGGTCGAGACCGACAAGCGCACCCTGGCCGAGGCCGTCGTCGGTGCCGACGTGCTGCTGGGCCTCTCGGCCAAGGGCGCCTTCACGCCCGAGATGATCGCCAGCATGGCCCCCAACCCGGTCATCTTCGCCATGGCCAATCCCGATCCGGAGATCACGCCCGAAGAGGTCCACGCCGTCCGCAAGGACGCCATCATGGGCACCGGCCGCAGCGACTATCCCAACCAGGTCAATAACGTCCTCGGTTTCCCCTACATTTTCCGGGGGGCGCTCGACGTGCGGGCCCGTCGCGTCAATCACGAGATGAAGATCGCCTGCGCCAACGCCCTGGCCATGCTGGCCCGCGAGGACGTGCCCGACGAGGTCGCCGCCGCCTATCACGGCCGCCAGCTGAAGTTCGGCCCGCAGTACATCATCCCCTCGGCCTTCGATCCGCGCCTGATCTGGTACGTGCCACCCTTCGTCGCCCAGGCGGCGATGGATACCGGCGTGGCCCGCAAGCCGATCGAGGACATGGACGCCTATCGCGCCAGCCTGGCCCAGCGCCTGGATCCCACCGCCGGCTTCCTGCAAAAGGTCTCGGGCGCGGTCCTGGCCAACCCCAAGACCATCGTCTTCGCCGAGGGTGAAGATCCTTCGGTGATCCGCGCCGCCTATGCCTACCAGACCGGCGGCTATGGCCGGGCCATCCTCTGTGGCCGCGAGAACCTGGTCACCGAGAACATGCGGGTGGTCGGCCTGGACCCCGACACGGCCGGGCTGGAAATCATCAATGCCCGGCTCAGCGACCGCAATCCCGACTATGTCGACGCGCTCTATATGCGCCTGCAACGCCAAGGCTATCTGAAGCGCGACGTGCAGCGCCTGATCAACCAGGACCGCAACAGCTTCGCCGCCTCAATGGTCACCCTGGGCGACGCCGACGGCATGGTCACCGGCGTCACCCGCAGCTTCGACCAGGCCCTGGAGGAGGTGCTGCGCGTCGTTGACCCCGCGCCGGGCGGCCGGATCATGGGGATGTCGGTGGTCCTGGCCAAAGGTCGGACCATCTTCGTGGCCGACACCAATGTCACCGAGTTGCCCGAGGCCGACGAGCTGGTCGAGATTGCCTGTGAAGCCGCCCGCGCCGTCGCCCGCCTGGGCTTCAAGCCGCGCGTGGCCTTCATGAGCTATTCCACCTTCGGCAACCCGATGGGCCTGCGCTCGGAGAAGGTCCGCGAAGCTGTGGCCATGCTCGATGAGATGGATGTCGACTTCGAGTATGAGGGAGAAATGCCGCCCGAGCTGGCGCTGGATCCCGAAAAACGCGCCAACTATCCGTTCATGCGCCTGACCGACAGCGCCAACATCCTGATCATGCCGGCCATCCACGCCGCCTCGATCTCGACCAAGCTGGTCCAGTCGCTCGGCGGGGCCACCGTGATCGGGCCGGTGCTGCTGGGCCTCAGCAAGTCGGTGCAGATCGCGCCGCTGAGCGCCTCGGTGTCGCGGATCCTCAACATGGCCCTGATGGCGGCCTACGACGGGACGGTCGAGGGGTAACCCGACCACTGCAAGGACGGTCGGGTGGTGCAGCCCTGTGCGCCGCCCGACCTCGCCGTCCGGCCCCGGAACCTGAACGGACCTTCATCGCAGCGCCGGAAAATGGCCGCGAGACGGCCTTTCGTTCGTCGCGCGGGCGGGGCAAAGGTGCGGGCCGAGGAGCTTTCCATGACCGACACCACCCGCCGCATCCTGCTCGCCGCCGCCGTCGCCGGCCTGGCGAGTCCGGCTCTCGCCCAGGCGACGCCGAAGCCGGCCACCCTGACGCCCGAGCAGCAGACGCTGGTCGACAAGGCCACGGCCTATATCCAGGCCCTGACCTCGGCCAAGGGCCGCTTTGTCCAGACCGACCAGCGCGGCAGTGTCACCCAGGGCACCCTCTGGCTGCAGCGGCCGGGCCGGGCGCGTTTTGCCTATGACGGCCCCAATGGCCTGCTGGTCGTCAGCAACGGTAACAACGTCAACATCTTCGACAGCCGGCTGAAGACCTTCGAGAGCTATCCCCTGAGCCGGACGCCCCTGGCCCTGCTGCTGGCGCGTGAGGTGCGGCTGGATCGCGGTGTGGTCATCACCGATGTTCGCCCCCTGGCCGACGGTTTCACGATCGTGGCCCAGGACGCCAAACGTCAGACGCTGGGCCGGATCAGCCTCGACTTCAGCAACGGTCCTGTCGGCCTGCTGGGCTGGACGGTCAGTGACGTCAAGGGCGGCCAGATCCGGGTTCGCCTGTCGGGCCTTGAACCCACCGGTTCGCTGGATCCCAAGCTCTTCGTTCTGACCGATCCGCGTCGTCGGGTCGGCAAGCCGTGAATGTGACATTCTCACAACATGCAAGAATCAACGCGATCTTCGCTTGACTAATTATTATGCAGTGGCATATTTAACACGCATGGCGAGGAGCGCCCGACCCGCTTCCCGCAAACCGTGCCGGATCCTATCCCCTCCCGGCGGCGGCATGAGAGACAGACTTTCGCCCGGACGCTTCTGCGTCCGGGCGTTTTTCGTTCCTGAGCCTGAAAAACCAAGCTAGGGACAGGCCATGCGCCTCCGTATCGCCACCTGGAACGTCAACTCCGTCCGCCTGCGCGCCGAGCAGGTCGTCCGCTTCATCGACGAGCAGGCCCCTGACGTCCTGTGCCTGCAGGAGATCAAGTGTCAGGAAGCGGAGTTTCCGCGCGAAGCCTTTGAGGCCGCCGGTTTTCCGCATCTGAAGATCGCGGGCCAGAAGGGCTGGCACGGCGTGGCCATCGCCTCGCGGCTACCGTTCGAGGACGTCCCGTCCCTGATGACCTGCCGCGAGGGCCATGCCCGCTGCGTGGCGGCCAGGGTGGCCGGCGTCGAGATCCAGAACTTCTACATCCCGGCCGGTGGCGACACGCCTGACCGGATCGGCAATCCCAAGTTCGACCACAAGCTGGACTTCTACGAGACCCTGACCGCCGCCCTGAAAAAGCGCGACCCGAAGGACCCCCTGATCGTCACCGGTGACCTCAATATCGCGCCGGGCGAGAACGACGTCTGGAGCCATCGCCAGATGCTGAAGGTGGTCAGCCATACGCCGGTTGAGCTTGAGGCCTTTGACGCCATGATCAGGTCGATGAACCTGCTGGACCTGCCGCGCCTGGCGGTGCCCGAGCCGGAAAAGCTGTTCTCGTGGTGGAGCTACCGGGCCGCCGACTTCCGCAAGTCCAACCGTGGCCTGCGCCTCGACCACATCCTGGCCAGTCCCGGCCTGCGCGACGCGGCGATCGTCGACGGTCGCGTGTCCGCCAAGGTGCATGACACCGTGCGCGAGTGGGAGCGGCCCAGCGACCACGCGCCGGTGACGGCCGACCTGAAACTTTAGGCCGGCGCGCCGAGCAGGGCGGTCATCGTCCGGGCGAAGTGATCGAGGGTCCCGGCGGCGCTCCAGGTGGGGTGATCGCGGGAACGGTCGGCCAGCGCCGCCTCCCGCGCCGCCAGCACAGATCCCAGATAGGCCCCGACAAAGACCAGCCGCTCGGTCTTCAGGGTCGCCGGCATGTCAGGCATCAGGCGCCGCAGGTGGTCGAGGCAGCGCAGATAGCCCGAGTTCCAGCGGCCCTCGAGTGCGCCCATGAACAGGTCGCGATGGGTCATGCCCAGCAGGACGACGAAACGGCTGTAGCTGTCTTCCAGGCCCGATTCGGTCAGGTCGACGGCCGGCAGGATCAGTATGTCGACGACCTCACGCAGGTCGGTCGGGCCGCCGCTGCCCTCCAGCTGGTCCAGCCGGGCATTGCGGCGCTCGTCAATCAGTCGGGCTCCCTCAACGACGAGGTCGCGGATCAGGGCCTCCTTTGAACCGAAATGGTAGCCGACCACGGCATGGTTCTTCAGACCCGCCGCCTCGGCGATGTCGCGCACCGTGACCCCGTCCGTGCCGCGCTCGGCAAACAGCCGGCAGGCCACCTGCATCAGGTGCCGGGCCGCAGGGGTTCGGGCGCTGGTCGGGTCTGCATCCATGGCCGGTGAATCCCATTGCACCCCCGCCAGGTCAATTGCATTATCCAATTGGATAAAACATGCGGCCTGACCGGTCTCTCCAGACGGAGACGCACCGCCAACAGGCCAAGGCAGGGAGGGCACCATGAACGGTGACACCGATTTCACCGGCCGGCAGGTGCTCGTCGTCGGCGGCTCCAGCGGCATCGGCAACGGCGTGGCCCAGGCGTTCCGGGCCCGGGGGGCGGCCGTCCATGTCTGGGGCACCCGCCCGTCCGCCGCCGACTACCAGGCCGATGAAGGCTCGGACCTGACGGGCCTGGGCTACGACTGTGTCGATGTCGGGGATCCCGATGCGGTCGCCGCCGCCCCGGCCCCGTTCCCTGCTCTCGATGTGCTGGTGCTGTGCCAGGGCACCGTCGTCTACAAGCGCGGCGAGTTCGAGCGTCCGGGCTGGGACCGGGTCATGGCGATCAATCTCGACAGCCTGATCCATTGCGCCAACCGCTTCCGCGACGGCCTGGCCGAGCGGCGCGGATCCGTGATCATCGTCAGTTCTATCTCGGGCCTGTCGGCCAATGTCGGCAATCCGGCCTATGCGGCCTCGAAGGCGGGCGCGATCAGCCTGACCAAGACCCTCGGCCAGGCCTGGGCTCCCCTCGGCATCCGGGTCAACGGCCTGGCCCCGGGCCTGGTCGACACCAAGCTGACCAGGGTGACCACCCAGAACCCGCAGCGCCGGGAAGGGGCCCTGTCTCGGATTCCCACCGGGCGGCTGGGCGAACCGGCCGACATGGCCGGAGCGGCCCTGTTTCTGGCCTCCCCCCTGGCGGCCTATGTCTGTGGCCATACCCTGGTCGTCGACGGCGGACTGTCCCTCTGATCCCGACCCTGGAGACCTGAATGAAAGCCCTTCGCTATTTCGGGACGCGCGACATCCGTTGCGAGACCATGGACGACCCGTCCCTGCAGGACAGCCGCGATGCCATCATCAAGGTCGACCGCTGCGCCATCTGCGGCAGCGACCTGCACATCTATCATGGCGAGGGGTTCAGCGAGGACCTCGGCTTCTGCGTCGGCCACGAGGCGGTGGGCGAGGTGGTCGAGATCGGGCGCGGCGTTCATCGCCTGAAGGTCGGCGACAAGGTGATGATCTCGGCCGCCGTCGGTTGCGGGGCCTGCGCCTCGTGCCTGGCCGGTAATGTCATCGGCTGCGCCAACAATGCCGCCGCCTGTTACGGCCTCTCGAGCAAGCTGCAGGGCTGTCAGGCCGAGGCGGTGCGGGTTCCAGCGGCCGACTTCAATGCGGCCCTGATCCCGGAGGGGATTTCCGCCGACCAGGCCCTGATGATGACCGACAGCCTGGCCACGGCCTGGTTCGGGGCCCGCAATGCAGACATCACCTCGGGCAAGACCGTCGCGGTCGTGGGCCTGGGTCCCATCGGGCTGATGGCCGTGGAGAGCGCCTTTGTCATGGGCGCCGCCCGGGTCTTCGCCATCGACCTGGTGCCCGAGCGCCGGGCCCTCGCGCAGCAGCTGGGGGCCGTGGCGCTCGACCCGGCTGACGCCGTCGAGCTGATCCGCGAGGCGACCCACGGCCGGATGGTCGAGAGCGTGGTGGAAGCGGTCGGTCATCAGAAGACCATCGAGCTGGCCCTGCGTCTGGCGGCGAGACGAGGAACGGTCTCGGTGATCGGGGTCAACCAGGATCGCCAGTTCAGTTTCCCGATGGCCCGGGCCTTTGTCGCCGGCCTGACCTTCCGGATCGGCACCTGCTCGGTGCCCGAAGAATGGCCGGCCCTGATCCCGCTGATCCAGTCCGGACGCCTGCGGCCCGAGCGCTATATCAGCCATGTCCTGCCGCTGACCGACGGCCAGGAGGCCTACCGGATCTTCGATGCCCGCACGGACGGAGCGCTGAAAATGGTCCTCGCGCCCTGAGTTTGACCTAGAGCTCGACGAGCCCCAGCTTCACCCAGACGGCCTTGTCCTTCAGGGTCGAGCGGATCCAGTCGGCGTGCACCGCGCGTTCGGCTTCGGTCGAGCGGGCGGCCAGCGGGCGGGGCCGCTCGCCATAGGCCCCGGCGGTCAGCTGGGTGGTCATGGCGGCCGTGACCACCGCCGTCAGCTCCAGGGCCCGCTCCTTGCCGCCCTGCAGTTCCAGATAGACCTCGGCCAGCAGGTGAGCGTCGATCAGGGCCCCGTGCTTGTCGCGGCTGTCGAGGCTGATCTTGAAGCGTTTGCACAGCGCATCGAGCGAATTGTACATGCCCGGAAAGCGCTTCTTGGCCATGGCCAGGGTGTCGATCCAGCGCGCCTCGGGCAGGGCCGGTCGGCCGCACTTTTCCAGCTCGAAATTGACGAAGCTGCGGTCAAAGGCGGCGTTGTGGGCGATCACCGGGGCGTCGCCGACAAACTCGAGGAAGGCGTCGGCAATGGCTTCGAACCGCGGCTTTCCGGTCAGGAAGGCGCTGGACAGGCCGTGGACCTTCTCGGCCTCGGCCGGCATGTCGCGCAACGGGTCGCAATACTCATGGAACGAGCGGCCGGTCGGCATGAAATCCACGACTTCGATACAGCCGATTTCGACCAGGCGGTCGCCGGTCTTCGGATCAAAGCCGGTGGTTTCGGTGTCGAGGATGATTTCCCGGGCCATGCGGAATCCATGCGACCGTTCGCCGGCCGCTTCAAGTCACCCAGGATGTCGCAGGGCAGCCAGGATCTCGCGAACCTGTTGATGAGCTGCCTCAAGGCCCCGGCTGGTATCGATGACGTAATCAGCGCGGGCGCGTTTTTCGGCATCGGGCAGCTGGCGGGCGAGAATGGCCTCGAACTTGACCTCGTCCATGTCGGGCCGGGCCAGGACCCGGGCCCGCTGGACCTCGGCCGGGGCCGAGACCACCACCACCTTGTCGACCCGCTTGTCGCCGCCGGTCTCGAACAGCAACGGGACGTCGAGCACGACGATGTCCTTGGCCTCGGCCGTGGCCTTTTCGAAGAAGCCGATCCGGTCGGCCCCGACCAGCGGATGGACGATGGCTTCGAGGGCCTTCAGCGCGTCGGGTTGGCCGACGACCCGGGCGCTCAATCGGGTCCGGTCGATGGCCCCGTCGACGACCACGCCGGGAAAGGCGGCCTCGACGGGGGCCACGGCTGCGCCGCCCGGGGCGTAGAGCGCGTGAACGGCGGCGTCGGAATCATAGACCGGCACGCCTTCAGCCTCGAACATGGCCGAGGTCGTCGACTTGCCCATGCCGATCGAGCCGGTGAGCCCCAGGATGATCATGGTTCAGCCTTCTCCGAGATGGCGCAGGGCCAGGGCACGGGCATCGACATGCGCCGGCGGGGCCTGGCCATACAGGGCTTCAAATGAGGGTACGGCCTGGCGCAGCAGCATTTCCAGCCCGTCGACCGTTCGCCGGCCGAGAGCTTGCGCGCGCTGCAGGAACTCGGTCCGCAGCGGCTTGTAGACCATGTCCATGATCACGGCGTCCGCCGGCGTCAGGGCCAGATCGGCGACCGGGCCCGGGCCGCCGCCAAGGCCGAGGGCTGTAGCATTGATCACCAGACCGGCGTCGGCCAGCAGGGCTGGAAGCGCCATCTCGTCAGCCGCTGTCACCCGGTCACCCAGAGCCTCCGCCAGGGCTTCGGCCCGGGCCAGGGTGCGGTTAATGACCTGGACCTCGGGCGCTCCGGCCAGAACGAGGGTCGCCACGGCACCCCGCGCCGCGCCGCCCGCGCCCAGCACCACGACCGGGGCGGCGGTGACGTCAAAGCCCGGGGCCTGAACCTGAACCGCGGCCAGCAGACCAGGACCGTCAGTATTGTCGGCCTGGATGGAGCCGTCGGCTTGAAAGACCAGCAGATTGGCCGCCCCGGCCAGCCGGGCCAGGTCACTGGCCGTATCGGCCAGCGCCAGGGCCCGCTCCTTGAAGGGGATGGTGACGTTCAGGCCCCGGATCGCCCCGCCGCGCAGACCGTTGATGAAGGCTTCAAACCGGGCTTCGTCCGGTGCGAAGGGCACATAGGCCGCATCGAGGCCAAGCCCGGCGATCCAGGCATTGTGGATCAGCGGGCTCATCGAATGCCGGATCGGCGCGCCGCAGACGCCGCCGATTGTGGCGGCACCCGTCAGGGTGGAGGTCATGTCGCCAGGGCTCCATGCAGGCGCAGGAAGTCGAGCAGGCCGATCAGGGGCAAACCGAGGACTGTGAAGTAATCTCCGTCGACCGCGTCGAACAGCTGCACGCCTTCGCTTTCCAGCTCATAGCAGCCGACACAGTGCAGGAGGGCCTCGCCCCGGCTGGCCAGATAGGCGTCGAGCCAGGCGTCACTGAACGGCCGGACCGCCAGCTTGGCGCTGTCGACGACGCGCCAGATCGGCTGACCGTCGCGGGCCACGACCACCGCTGAGTGGAGCTTGTGGGTCTTGCCGCGCAGCTCGAGCAGCAGGGCGCGCGCCTCATCCAGGCTCTCAACCTTGTCGATCAGCCGGCCCCCGAAATCCAGGGTCTGATCGGCCCCGATCACCAGACCCGGGCGTCGGGTCGAGACCTTGACGGCTTTCATGGCCGCCAGGGCGTCGGCGACCTCGCGCGGCGAGGCCCCTTCGGACAGGAGCCCCGCCTTGGCGGCGTCTTCGTCAACCCCGGCGACGACCGCCTCGAAGGTCACACCGGCATTGTTCAGGATCGCCTGACGGGCGCTGCTCTTGGAGGCCAGGGTGACCGGCGTCATCCCAGCACCTCGACCGTGCCGCGTCCGTTCGAGAGCAGGTTGATGATCGCCGCAGCGGTTTCCTCAACCGAGCGCCGGGTCACATCGATGATCGGCCAGCCCATGCGCTCGAACAGCCGGCGCGCGGCGATGATCTCGGCCCGTACGGCATCGGCGTCGATATAGTCGCTTTCCCGACTTTCTTTCAGGGACAGCAGCCGGTTGCGACGGATCGAGATCAGCCGGTCGGGCGAAGTCATCAGGCCCACGATCAGGGTGTTCTTCAGTTCGAACAGCTGCTGGGGCGGCGGCGAGGTCGGCACCAGAGGCACATTGGCGGCCCGAACCCCGCGATGGGCCAGATAGATGCAGGTCGGGGTCTTGGAGGTGCGCGACACTCCGACCAGGATCACATCGGCCTTGCTGAGGTCCTGGCCGCCCTGGCCGTCGTCGTGGGCGATGGCGTAGTCGAGGGCGTCGATGCGGTCGAAATAGTCGTTATTCAGGGTGTGCTGGGCCCCGACCCGGGTCGAGATCCGGGCTCCCAGATAGCGCGACATCGCGCTTACCACCGGATCCAGCGCGGCGATACAGGGCATTTCCAGCCGCCGGCAGCCTTCTTCCAGGGCCGTGCGCAGGTTGGGGTCGATGATGGTGTGCATCACGACGCCCGGAGCGCCGGCGATCTCGTCCAGAGCCCGGTCGAGCTGCCGGGTCGAGCGGACAAGGGCGTAGATGTGTTCGATCGGCAGGATGTCGGTAAAGCGGGCGCAAACGGCCCGGGCCATCGCATTGAGCGTCTCGCCCGTAGAGTCGGAAACGAGATGGATATGGAAATAGGTCGCAAACCGCGGGGCGGGGCGCTCACTGTCGCCGGTGCCGGTCGCAGCTTCCTGTGGATCATCCGTTAACGGTTGTTTAACCACTTGCCCTGCCTCTGGGGATGCGCGGGCGCCAATGACGCCCCGAACCGCCTTGTCATATCGCCGCTGTGATCAACGGCCATATTGACCGCGTAACATCCCCAAGCTCGCCCCGCATCCCCCGAGTTCTGGACAAGGGTCATCCCCTGTCCGGGACGAAAGGGTTAACGCTTCGTTACCGTCAGCGCCGGCGTTAAGAGCTCATTAAGGATCTGAAGCCTCTCGGACTTGATCCCCATAATTAACAGGCTTTCTCCCACATGTGGGAGAAGCCGGGATCAGGGCTGAATCGTTTGTGTACGGCGGGTGGAATCGGGGCGTTTTCCCCATGTCGCACTTGCCCTTCCCCTCCTACTTCCAAACTTAAGATCTTATTAAGAAATGAAGATGGGCCTTCGGGCTTGAGCCCGGACGCGTGAAGGGATTTAACGCCCCTCATGACGCTCGTGACCCCCAAGCTCCTTTCGGTCCTGTCGGGACAATCCTTTGAACGCCCCCCCGTGTGGTTCATGCGGCAGGCGGGCCGTTACCTTCCGGAGTACCGGGCCGTGCGGGCTACGGCTCCCGATTTCATCTCGTTCTGCTTCGATCCCGAAAAGGCGGCCGAGGTCACCCTGCAGCCCATGCGGCGGTTCCCCTATGATGCGGCGATCGTCTTTGCCGACATCCTGCTGATCCCGGGCGCACTCGGCCAGAAGGTCTGGTTCGAGGCCGGCGAGGGTCCCAAGCTGGGCGAGATGCCGTCGCTCGACAGTATGGCTGAAAAGGCCGGTGAGGCCGGCAAGGCCCTGGCGCTCGTCGGCGAAACCCTGACCCGGGTGCGCGCGGCGCTGGAACCCGAACGGGCTCTGATCGGCTTTGCCGGGGCACCCTGGACGGTGGCGACCTATATGATCGAAGGCGGGTCCAGCGACCGGACCGGGGCCCGGACCTACGCGTACCAGAACCCTGAGGCGCTCGACCGTCTGATCGCCGTGCTGGTCGAGTCTACGATCGATTACCTGGTCATGCAGGTGAACGCCGGGGCCCAGGCCGTGAAACTGTTCGAGAGCTGGGCCGAGGGGCTATCCGAGCCCCAGTTCGAGCGTCTGGTGATCGGCCCGCACCGCGCCATCGTCGAAGGGCTGCGGGCCCGCGGCGTCACGGTGCCGGTGATCGGGTTCCCGCGCGGGGCCGGGGCCCTTGTCGAGACCTATGCGTCTGTCGTTCCGGTTCAGGGCGTGGCGCTGGATACCCAGGCCAGCGCCGCCATGGGCCAGCGTATCCAGGCCAGCAAGCCGATCCAAGGCGCGCTCGACCCGCTGTTGTTGCGGACCGGTGGTGGTGATCTGCTGCGCCGGGTCGACCAGATGCTGGAGCAGTGGGGGCAGGGTCCCTACATCTTCAACCTGGGCCACGGGATCCTGCCGGATACCCCGATCGCCCATGTCGAACAGGTTCTGGCGCGGGTGACGGGCAAGTGAGCGGAAAAAAGATCGCGGTCGTCCTGTTCAATCTGGGCGGCCCGGACGGTCCGGACGCGGTCCGGCCCTTCCTGTTCAACCTGTTTCGCGATCCGGCCATCATCGGTGCGCCGGCCTTCATTCGCTATCCGCTGGCCGCCCTGATCTCGACCACGCGCGAGAAGGGGGCCAAGGCCAACTACGCGATGATGGGCGGTGGCTCGCCGTTGCTGCCCGAAACCGAGAAACAGGCCAAGGCGCTGGAGGCGGATCTTGCGAGCCGCCTGACCGGAGATACCGTTCGCTGTTTCATCGCCATGCGTTACTGGAAGCCGTTTACCGAAGAGGCCGCGCGGGCCGTGGCGGCCTTTGAACCGGACGAGGTGGTGCTGCTGCCGCTCTATCCGCAGTTCTCGACGACCACGACCGGCTCTTCGCTGAAGGCCTGGACCAAGGCCTATAAGGGCTCGGGTCGGGTGTCGTCGGTTTGCTGCTATCCGACCTCCGAGGGTCTGATCCAGGCCCATGCCGACATGATCCTGCAGGCCTATGAGGCTGCGGGCCGGCCGGGTCCGGCTCGCCTGCTGTTCTCGGCCCACGGCCTGCCTGAAAAGGTCATCGAGGGCGGTGACCCCTACCAGACCCAGATCGAAGCCACGGCCGCCGCTGTCGCCGCCCGCCTGGGCGAAGGCTGGGACTGGCGCGTGACCTACCAGAGCCGGGTCGGGCCGCTGAAATGGATCGGGCCGTCGACCGATGACGAGATCCGCGCCGCCAGCCAGGACGGCCTGGCCCTGGTGATCACCCCGATCGCCTTTGTCTCCGAGCATATCGAGACCCTGGTCGAGCTGGATCACGAATATCGCGAACTGGCTGTCGAACATGGCTGCCCGGCCTATGTGCGGGTGCCCGCTCTCGGCGTCACACCTGGCTTTGTCAGTGATCTCGGAACCACGGTGATCGGGGCCCTTGAGGCTCAGGCCCGGACGGTTACCGCCTGCGCGTGGAAATGCGGCGGTGATCGCAGCCAGTGTCCCAACCGCGCGGGAGCCACGACGTGACCGATTTTCTGGTCCAGAACTTCAACCTGATCCGTGGTCTGCACATCCTGGCGGTCATCGCCTGGATGGCCGGGATGCTGATGCTGCCGCGCATCTTCGTCTATCACATGAGCGCCGAACCGGGCTCGAAGATGGATGCGGTCTTCAAGTCGGCCGAGTTGCGCATCCTGCGGATCATCATCAATCCGGCGATGATCCTGGCCCTGGTTTTCGGCCTGGGTCTTATCATGGCTGACGGGGCCATTCGCGGCTGGGACTTCCTGCTCAAGCCCTGGATGCTGACCAAGATCGCGGCCTTGGTCTTCCTGTTCTCCTGGCACGGGTTCATGGCCGGAGCCCGCCGCAAGTTTGCCAGTGACCAGAACACGCGCTCGGAAAAGTTCTGGCGCATGACCAATGAGCTGCCCTTCATCGCCGCGATCATCATCGTCATCTCGGTGACGACCAAGTTCCTGAACGCCTAGGAACGGCGTCTCTGTGGGGCGGGACGCTTGACCCGCCTTCCCGCATGTGGTTCCCATCCCAAAGGGCCTGACGCCGCGCGTCCGGCCTGATCTCCTTCACGGACCGGCGCCCGTCCTGGCGCGCCCCCCGAGGCTCAAGACCTCGAAGGTCCGTCCCCCAAACGATCCGCGCCGTCGTTCCCTGGCGCGCTCACCGTGTCTCCCGACGCAGTGCGATGAACTGAAATCCTTTCGGCCGGGTCTGCGCTTCGCGGGTCCGTGCCCACCCTTGAGTCTGCTCATGACCGAAGACACCGAACACGACGTTTCCGCCGACCTGGAACCCGTCATCGACACCACCACTCCTGCTGAAGCGCCTGGCGCTCGGGACGCCGAGGACAACGGCGACGCTGAAGACACCGGCATTGCCGACGCCGTCGCAGCCCTGGGCCTGAAGACCATGTCGCTGCAGGAGCTGAAGGAAAAATCCCCGGCTGACCTGCTGGCGTTCGCCGAGACCTTCGAGGTCGAGAACGCCAACTCCATGCGTAAGCAGGACATGATGTTCGCCATCCTGAAGACCCTCGCCGAAGAAGGCGTGGAGATCTCGGGGTCGGGCACCATGGAAGTGCTTCAGGACGGCTTCGGCTTCCTGCGCTCGCCGGAAGCGAACTACCTGCCCGGCCCGGACGACATCTATGTCTCGCCCTCACAGATCCGGAAGTACGGCCTGCGGACCGGCGACACCGTGGACGGTGCCATCCGCTCTCCGCGGGAAGGCGAGCGCTACTTCGCCCTGACCGGCGTGGCCAAGATCAATTTCGAAGCCCCGGACAACGTCAAGCACAAGATCCACTTCGACAACCTGACGCCGCTCTATCCCGAAGAGCGCCTGAACATGGAACTGCCCGATCCGACCATCAAGGATCGCTCCGGCCGGGTCATCGACATCGTCGCGCCGCTGGGCAAGGGCCAGCGCTGCCTGATCGTCGCCCCGCCGCGGGTCGGCAAGACAGTGATGCTGCAGAACATCGCCAAGTCGATCGAGACCAACCACCCCGAGTGCTACCTGATCGTCCTGCTGATCGACGAGCGCCCGGAAGAAGTGACCGACATGCAGCGCACCGTGAAGGGCGAGGTGATCGCCTCGACCTTCGACGAGCCGGCGACCCGTCACGTCCAGGTGGCCGAGATGGTCATCGAGAAGGCCAAGCGCCTGGTCGAACACAAGCGCGACGTCGTGATCCTTCTGGACTCGGTGACGCGTCTGGGCCGGGCCTACAACACCACCGTTCCCTCGTCGGGCAAGGTGCTGACCGGCGGCGTTGACGCCAACGCCCTGCAGCGCCCCAAGCGCTTCTTCGGTGCGGCCCGTAATGTGGAGGAGGGCGGCTCGCTGTCGATCATCGCCACGGCCCTGATCGATACCGGCAGCCGGATGGACGAAGTCATCTTCGAAGAGTTCAAGGGCACCGGGAATTCGGAAATCGTCCTCGACCGCAAGGTCGCCGACAAGCGCATCTTCCCGGCCATTGACGTGCTCAAGTCGGGCACCCGCAAGGAAGAGCTCATCACCCCGCGCGACCAGCTGCAGAAGACCTACGTCCTGCGCCGCATCCTCAACCCGATGGGCGCTTCGGACGCCATCGAGTTCCTGCTCGAGAAGATGCGCCAGTCGAAGACCAACGGCGATTTCTTCCAGTCGATGAACACCTGAGTCCAACCAGACTCACTGCCACTATGAAAAGCCCCGGGGGTGACCCGGGGCTTTTTTGTGGGTCAGACCGGGTCTGGCCCTACGGGATCAGGAGGGTTGCACCGGTCGTCCTGCGGCCCTCGAGGGCTTCGTGCGCTGCCCGGGCCTCGCTCAGGCGGAAGGTCTGGCCGATCTCGACCTTGACGGCCCCCGTGGCCAGGACTGCGAACAGGGCCTCTGCACTCTCGTCCAGTTCCTCGGTCGTGGCGATATAGTCGAAGAGCCGCGGCCGTGTGACATAAAGCGAGCGGCTGCCGAGTTCCAGCGGCGCGAACGGCGGCACCGGTCCGGACGCATTGCCGAAGGTGGCCAGCACGCCGCGGCGACCCAGGCTTTTCAGGCTCGCCTCGAAGGTGTCCTTGCCGACACCGTCATAGACGACCGCCACGCCCTTGCCGCCGGTCAGCTCGGCCACCCTGACGGCGACGTCTTCCGTTCCGTAGAGGATGACGTGGTCCGCGCCGAGCCCAAGCGCGATCTCGGCCTTGGCGGGACTTCCCACTGTGGCCAGGACCGTGGCACCCAGGGCCTTGCACCACTGGACCAGGAGCTGGCCTACCCCACCGGCAGCGGCATGGATCAGCACAGCATCGCCGGGTTTCACGTGAAAACATCGCCGGACCAGGAACTCGGCCGTCATGCCCTTGAGCAAAACAGCGGCCGCAGTTTCAAGGCTGACACCGTCCGGCACCCCGACCGCCCGATCGGCCGGGACAATGGCGGCCTCGGCATAGGCTCCTGGGCTGCCGTTATAGGCGACCCGGTCACCAAGGCCGAAACGGCTTACGCCATCCCCGACTGCGTCCACGATACCGGCGGCCTCGAGGCCGAGCACGGCGGGCATCCGCATCGGGTAGAGACCCGAGCGGTGATACGTGTCGATGAAGTTCAGACCGACGGCCGCATGTCGAACCCGGATCTGGCCGGGTCCGGGTGAGGGCAGGGCGAGGTCGACCGCTTCGAGGACCTCGGGACCGCCTGTGCGTGTTGCCTGGATCGCCAGCATGGGTTCAGGCCAGGTGGGTCTGGAAGAAGGTCAGGGAACGGCCGTTGGCACGGGCCGCATCTTCGGCGTCGTAGTGGGCCCCACCTTCGCGGGCAAAAGCGTGATCCCGGCCGGCATAGGTATGGATCTGGATCTGCGGGTGGTCCTTGAGGGCGCTCAGGATGACCTGCTGGGCTTCGGGCGGAACGAACTGGTCCTTCTCGGCGATGTGCATCAGCAGCGGCCGGGCCAGCTTGTCGGCCTCACCCACGTGCTTCTCCAGCCCGACGCCATAGTAGGAGATGCAGGCATCGGCATCGGTGCGGGTGGCGGTCAGGAACGCCAGAAGGCCGCCGAGGCAATAGCCTACGGCCCCGACCTTGCCGGAAACGCCCTCGAGTCCACGGACCGCAGCGATGGTCGCAGCGATGTCGCTGACACCGGCATCGACGTCGAAGGCATTGAACAGCTCAAAGGCCCGCTTCCACTCGGCTTCCGACTGGTCGGTGATGTCGATCCCCGGCTCGATCCGCCAGAAGAGATCCGGGCAGACGGCGACAAAGCCCTGGGCGGCCAGACCGTCGCAGATATCCCGCATCACCTTGTTGACGCCGAAGATCTCCTGGATCACCACGACGGCGGGGGCCGGGGTCTGGGC
>NZ_QAII01000089.1 GCF_003060965.1 Caulobacter sp. HMWF025
AAGGGGGCGAGAGGCCAGGGGCAGCCTTAAGGGGAATTCTACAATGCGGAACAAGACCTCGCTGGTCGGCGGGTCGGCGCTGGGCGTGATGCTCGCGCTCGGCCTGGGCGTCACGGCTCATGCGCAAGACACCACCGTGGCCTGGAAGGGCGCGCCCCAGTGGACGAACGATGACGTCTATTTCAAGGTCCGTGGCCGGATCCTGCTCGACGCCGTTTTCCAGGACGTGACCCGTGCGGGTCCCGGCGGTGATTTCCAGACCCGCAACACCCGCGGTCGTCAGGCTTTCCTCGGTATCGAGGGCAAGCTGAACAACTACATCGCCTACAAGGCTGAAGGCGGCGCCGTGAACGGCGGGGCCTGGGGCTGGGATGACGTGGTCATCGAGTACAAGCCCACCGAAGACACCAGCCTCCTGTTCGGCAACATCAAGGTCGCCGGCCTCGAAAACCTGACATCGACCCGCTTCACCACCTTCATGGACCGTGGTCCGTACGGTGACTTCGGCGTCGACAGCTACCAGCTGGGCGTCGTGGCCAAGAAGTTCGGCCCGGACTACAGCTTCACCCTGGGCGTCCAGGGCGCGAGCATCAACAGCGCCGACGTTTCGAACGCCAGCGCCGACTCCAAGGAACGCCTGGTCATCACCGGCCGTGCGCACTGGGCTCCGATCTCGACCGACGCTGACAAGGTGCACGTCGCGGCTTCGTATCGCTACCGCAACCGCGGTGACGAAGGCACGTTCGCCTATACCGGCCGTACCAACACCGCCTACAGCAACGCCACCTTCTACACGACCGGTGGCATCGGCAACCGCGACGCCACCGTGGCCGTCGAAGGTGCCTGGATGCACGGACCGCTGTCGGTCCAGGCTGAATACTCCAACATCGACGTGACCCGCGCCGGCACCGCCGGCAGCAATCCGACCATCAAGGTCGGTTATGCCTTCGTCAGCTTCTGGCCGACGGGCGAGACCCGCAACTACGATCAGGTCGCCGGCGAATTCAAGCGTCCGAAGATCCTGAACCCGATCAATGCCGGCGGCTTCGGCGGCGTCGAACTGGCCCTGCGCTATGACTTCGCTGACCTGACCGACGCCTACAGCACCCTGAAGACCAAGCCCGCCACGTCGCAAGCCGGCGAATACACCGGCTGGACCCTGGGCGCGAACTACTACCCCACCTCGTATGTCCGCTTCCAGGCCAACTACACCGACGGCAAGGCTGACAACTACGGCGTGAACCAGGACTTCGACGTCAAGCAATTTCAGCTGCGCGCGCAACTGGACTTCTAAGTCGTACGGGCCGGCTCCCCGTGGAGCCGGCCCGGCCAAACCCTTCAAGCTCCCACGACTCCCTGGAGTTCTCCCATGAAGAAGCTGCTTTCCTGCGCGGCCGCCGCCATCGCCCTGTCGGGCATGGCCGCCGCCCCCGCCTATGCCGCCCGCGACTACGTCTGGGCCGCCGGCTCCTCGACCGTTTTCCCCTTCTCGACCCGCGTGGCCGAGAACTACGCCAAGAAGACCGGCAAGAAGGCCCCCAAGGTCGAATCGCTGGGCACCGGCGGCGGCATCAAGCTGTTCTGCTCGGGTTCGGGCGAAGGCTTCCCTGACATCGCCAACGCCTCGCGTCCGATGAAGAAGTCCGAGTTCGATGCCTGCGCCGCCAAGGGCGTCAAGGACATCATCCAGATCAAGATCGGCTTCGACGGCATCGTCATCGCCACCGACAAGGACGGCGCGGACTACAACTTCAAGACCGAGAACCTGTACCTGGGCCTGTCGGCCAACGTCTACAAGAACGGCCAGTGGGTGAAGAACACCTCCAACAGCTGGGATGACGTCGGTGCCGGCCTGCCGGGCAACCGCATCCAGGTCTATGGCCCGCCGCCCACCTCGGGCACCCGCGACGCCTTCGTCGAACTGGCCATCGAGGCCGGCGCCCGCAAGTTCCCGTCGATCGACGCGATCCGCTCGGACAACGAAAAGCTGTTCAAGTCCAAGGTTGACCCGCTGCGCGCGGACGGCTGGATCGACGCCGGTGAGAACGACAACGCCATCGTCGGCACCCTGACCAAGACCCCCGGTTCGCTGGGCGTCTTCGGCTGGTCGTTCCTCGAAGAGAACATGGACAAGGTGAAGGGCGCCTCGGTCAACGGCGTGAAGCCGTCGGCCCAGACGATCTCGGACGGCTCCTACCCGCTGTCGCGCTCGCTCTACATCTACGTCAAGAAGGCCAACCTCGGCGTCACGCCGGGCCTCGAAGACTTCGTGAAGGAGTTCACCTCGGACGCCGCCACGGGTCGTGGTGGCTACCTGCAGGGCCGCGGTCTGATCCCGCTGCCCCCCGGCCAGCACGAAAAGAACAAGGAAGTCATCAAGGCCAAGACCACCATGGCCCGTCCGGCCGCCTAAACGGTCGAAACGGACTTCAATTGAGCTACCGCGCCGCGGCCCTATGGGCCGCGGCGTTTTATTTTGTATAGTGTCCCTGCGGTTCGCCCTCGCCGCATCAAGAAAGCCGGGGTCGCGGTCGCCGTCCGGTGCCGTGTCATCGACCCAGTAGGGCCATGATCCTCCTCGCGCTCGCCGTCGTCTTCTTTCTCGTTCTTCTGAACGGGATCTTCTCCATGTCCGAACTTGCGGTGGTCTCGGCCCGTCGGGCCCGCCTGCAGACCTTTGCCGATCGCGGCGATAAGGGGGCCCGTCTGGCCCTGGCCATGGCCGAGCATCCGACGCGTTTCCTGTCGGCCGTGCAGGTGGGGATCACCCTGATCGGCATTCTGGCCGGCGCCTACGGCCAGGCCACCATCGCTGCGGCGCTGGACGTCTGGCTGGAGCCCTTCCCGGTGATCGGGCCCCATTCCGAGGCCATCGCCACTACGGTCGTCGTCATCGGCCTGACCTATGTCTCGGTGATTCTCGGCGAGCTGGTGCCCAAGCGCCTGGCCCTGCTGTTCCCCGACGCGATCGCCCGGCGCATGTCGCCCTTCCTGGCCGTCGTCGCCGCTGTCCTGCGGCCGTTCGTGACCATCCTGACCGTCTCGACCGCCGGCATCCTCAAGCTGATGGGCGTGCGTGACGAGCGGACCAACGACATGACCGCCGAAGAGGTCGAGACCGTGCTGGCCGAGGGTGCCGATGCCGGCCTGATCGAGCCGGAAGAGCGCTCGATGATCCAGGAGGTCCTGCGCCTGGGCGACCGGCCCGTGCGCGTGGCCATGACTCCGCGCCGCGACCTGTTCTGGATCTCGCTGGCCGACACGCCCGAGGAGATCCTGCGGGAGATCCGCGGCTGCCCCTATTCGCGCATCGTGGTCGCCACCGATGATGATCTCGACGGCGAGATCGGCGTGGTCCTCAAGAAGGACCTGCTGGACGCCTGCCTCGGCGGCGGTCCGATCGACGTGGCCGCTCACGTGCAGCAGCCGATCGCCATTCCCGAGACCATGTCCCTGCTGCGGGCCATGGCGGTGTTCAAGCAGACCCCGCTGCACATGGCCCTGGTGGTCGACGAGTTCGGCTCGGTGCAGGGGGTGATCACGCCGCTGGACCTGCTGGAGATGATCGCCGGTGACTTCCCGGAAAATCACGACGAGACCGAGACCCGCATCCTGCGCCGCGATGACGGCTCGTGGCTGGTCGATGCCCGCCTCGACATCCAGGAACTGAACGACGCCCTGGGCGAGGCCTTCGAGGCCGAGGGCGGCTATCACACCGTGGCCGGCCTGATCCTCGATCGCCTCGGCCGTATCCCGCGCGAGGGCGAGATCCTCGAACTGGGCCCGTTCGACGTCGAGATCGTCGACATGGACGCCTCGCGCATCGACAAGGTCATCCTCAAGCCCAGCCGCCGCAAGGACGACGACGAGGACTAGAGGGGGAGCGTGCCGGGCAAACCGGCCGACGCCGCTGGCCCCCTCCTGACCGGCTTCGCCGGTCGTCCTCCCCCCGGCGGGGGCGGATGATCTCATCTTCCCCCTCCGGGGGAAGACGGCTGCGTAGCAGCCCGTAGGGGGCAAGTGTCTCACACTTCCACCGTCATTCCCGCCCTTGTGGCGGGAACCCCTGGTTCAGCTGAACCGTGAAATGCCGGCGAAGTGCGCGCGCACTTCGCC
>NZ_QAII01000090.1 GCF_003060965.1 Caulobacter sp. HMWF025
GTCCCCGCCCCGCCTTCAGCCGCCCCCCTGGCGAGATCCACCGTGACCCCGGCCCGCGCATCCGAATAGGCGGCGGTGTCGAAACCCGCACCGCCTACAAGGGTATCAGCACCTAGACCGCCGGTCAGGGTGTCGTCGCCTTCACCGCCATCCAGACGGTCGGCCAGGGCCGTGCCCACAATGGCGTCGGCTCCCGCCAGCGCTTCCACGAAAACGCCATGGGTCTGGGTCTCGTAGGACTGGAGATCCGCCAGCACGGTCAGGACGATATGCTGCAGATCGCTGGTATCCCCGGGTGACGGGGCGATCGAGATCACGGTGGTGGTTGAGGATAGGCCGCCACGTCCATCGTCGATCGTGATCGACAGGCTGTCCGCGCCACTGCCGGATCCCGGCGCGGTGTAGGTCAGGCTGGCCAGTTCGGCGGCGACCTTGAAATAGTCGCCCCTCAGGATCACGCTGCGGGTTCCTGCCCCACTGACCCCTGATCCCGTATCGCCGGTCGGCGCCGTAGCGGACAACAGACCGCTGGCGGCTGTGAGGGTGACGGTGACGTTGTTATGTCCGACGACTGAGCCCTGCAGACTGAACCCTAGGGACGAGGCCGTCTGTCCGGCCACTGCAGCCAGACTGGCCGGACCCACGACTTTTGTGGGGTCGTTCACCAGGATGATCATCGAGCCGCGGTCGCCGCCCGGGCCGACCATGGCTTTGATCTCGTCCAAGATCACCAGGTTGGTGACGGGGTCGGTATAGGTCAGGCTCGCCAGTCCGCCGTTCACCTCGGCCAGCGTGCCGCTCAGGATGAGGGTCTTGCTTCCCGCGCCACTCACCGTTCCGCCGCCGACCGGCGTGGCCGACAGCAGACCGGCCTGGTCGGTCAGGGTCACGGTGATGACCGGAGGCACGCCCCCGCCCGCCGGCACGGAGATCGAAAGACCATCGACCAGCAGGGGTTGGCCGACCTGGGCGATCCGCGGCGCACTCGACGAAAAGTTCAGGAACGGCTGTTGGTTGATCGGCAGGGCGAAGGTCTGGCTGGCGGTGCCGCCAAACTGGTCGCTCGTCAGGATCGTCAGGCTGTTGCTGGCGGCGCCCACAAAGGTTGGGCTGACGATGGTCAGGCTGGCCAGCTCGGCGTTCAATTCGGCAAGGCTGCCGGTCAGCGTCAGGCTGGTCGTGCCGACGCCCTGAACCGTCCCGGAGCCCGAGGCGACCGCGCTGAACAGGCCCTGAGCATTGCTGATGGTGGTGGTGAACTGCTTGCCATAGGTGACTGCGTCGCTGTTGGCGATCGCCAGGCCACTGACCGAGAGCGTTTGTCCCGACAGCTGCGCCACGGCAGAGCCGAACTGGATGGTCGGCGCGATGCCGGCCGAGACCAGCACACCGCCCGCGCCGTCGGGAGACAGGACGTACTCGGCCGCCCCGGGATTGACCAGGTTGAACCTCAGGCTGGCTCCGCCGCTGGAGACGGTCAGCACGCCGCCGCTCAACCGGCTTGTGGCGTTGCTCGTGTAGGACATTCCGGCCAGGGCTAGACTCTCGCCAGCGCCAAAGTCGACCAGCGTGTTGGAGAAGATCCCGCCATTGGCCGGCGTCGCTGTGGCATTGATCTTGAGGCCGACAGGGTTGGTCGCGGAGCCGCCGAAGGTGATGGCCCCCGAGCCGGCCGCACCGGCTGCCGCCAGTTCGGTCTGGCCGCCGTTCAGGGTCAGCCCCCCGGTGAAGGTGTTCCGGGCACCAAGGACCAGGAGGCCCGCGCCGTTCATGACCAGACCCCCCGCGCCAGTCTGGCCGCTGCGGTCATTTGATCCTGTCATGTCGGCGATGACGCCTGCGATGAGCTGGGTCTGGCCGGCCGCAGGCGCCAAGCTTATCGACTGATTGCCCTGAAGAAACAGAGCCCCGCCATAGCCGGCGCCGGCATTGGCGCCGGAGCCTCCGGCCGCAGTGCCGCCAAGCAACTGGCCGCCGATCAGGGTCAGGGATGCGCCCTGCTGGACAAATATGTCGCCACCGGCGCCAAGACCGCCGCCGCCGGCCCATCCCGAGCCAGACTTGGTGGCGGAGCCGTCGCCGCCGCCAAAGCCACCGACGCCGGCCTGTTTGCCGCCACCCCCGCCGCCGCCAAAGCCGCCGGCTCCGCCGACGCCGCCAACACCAGAGGTGGCCTCACCAC
>NZ_QAII01000091.1 GCF_003060965.1 Caulobacter sp. HMWF025
CAGATGGACGGCGCGATCCTGGTGGTTTCGGCCGCTGACGGCCCGATGCCCCAGACCCGCGAGCACATCCTGCTGGCCCGTCAGGTCGGCGTGCCGGCGCTGGTCGTCTACATGAACAAGGTCGACCTGGTCGACGACGAAGAACTGCTGGAACTGGTCGAGATGGAAGTGCGCGAGCTGCTCAGCTCATACGACTTCCCGGGCGACGACATTCCGATCACCAAGGGCTCGGCCAAGGTCGCCATCGACGGTGGCAACCCCAAGATCGGTGAAGAGTCGATCCTGGCGCTGATGGCCACGGTTGACGCCTACATCCCGCAGCCCGACCGCCCGGTCGACCTGCCGTTCCTGATGCCGGTTGAAGACGTGTTCTCGATCTCGGGCCGCGGCACCGTGGTCACGGGCCGTATCGAAAAGGGCATCGTGAAGGTCGGCGAAGAAGTCGAAATCGTCGGTATCCGTCCGGTTCAGAAGACGACCTGCACGGGCGTCGAAATGTTCCGCAAGCTGCTCGACCAGGGCCAGGCCGGTGACAACGTCGGCGTTCTGCTGCGCGGCACCAAGCGCGAAGACGTCGAGCGCGGTCAGGTTCTCTGCAAGCCGGGTTCGATCACCCCGCACACGAAGTTCGTGGCCGAGGCCTACATCCTGACCAAGGAAGAAGGCGGCCGTCACACCCCGTTCTTCACCAACTATCGCCCGCAGTTCTACTTCCGCACGACGGACGTCACCGGGATCATCAAGCTGCGCGAAGGCGTGGAAATGATCATGCCGGGCGACAACGCCGAGCTGGACGTCGAGCTGATCACCCCGATCGCCATGGACCAGGGCCTGCGCTTCGCCATCCGCGAAGGCGGCCGCACGGTCGGGGCCGGCGTGGTGGCCAAGATCGTCGAGTAGTCGACCGTCTTAGCTTCGGCTAGAACGACAAGCGAAGGCCCCGGAGAGCAATCTCCGGGGCCTTTTGCTTTGGGGCGGCATCTGGTGCATCGCGATCCGGCACCGGCCGTGGCGTGGCGTGCCGGGGCGCGGACCTTATGTGCATCCCCGCTCTCCCCGGCGAAAGCCGGGGTCCAGATCGAACCCCGAACGCTAGAAGCGCTCGGCCAGGCGCGTAGGCGCATCATCTCCAGAGGCTCAGGCTGAATCTGGGCCCCGGCTTTCGCCGGGGAGAGCGGATGAAAGAGCGAAGTGTTGACGCCGGCCGTGTCTGCAATGGGGGGTGAGGGGGGGCGGACCTGGCCGCGCTACGCCCAACCCATCCCATCTGTCATCCCGGCCGGACCCCGGCGCTCCCGCCCTCAAGGGCGTCCGGCCGGGATGACAAGGTTTTTGAGTTCAGGTGGAAGCTTCCGATGCGGAACTTTCGGGGGTGCAGTCATGGGTGGAAGGCGAAACCCTAGGGTTCTTTTCGACCTCGGGGTTTCGGAGACGGCTTTGGCCGGCAACTAGACCCAACCATGAGGCCATCTACGCCGCTACCAAGGTCCTCGTGCCCTAAAATCAAGTCAATTTTCTCCATACCGCGGTTGCAGCGAGGAGAAGTGGCGCACGATTGAAGTAAGAGCGCCGCAAGGACGATGGCGATCACGCGAAATAGAGATGTAGGCACCGCGTTGGTTCCATCGGCCTGTCGCATCAATGCGCGTTTCAGTTACAACGGCACGTAGCCACACCCAAGCGGTGTTCGACAAGGGTCGGAAGCAGGCCCAGAGCCTTCGCCCCTTGCGCGAGAAGGCTTCACCAAAACCCGAGCCGCCAAACCACAACCCTTCCCCATCAAGGGGGAAGGGAGAAGCGCCTCTATCCCCGTTCCCCTACGGGCAAATCCCCACCC
>NZ_QAII01000092.1 GCF_003060965.1 Caulobacter sp. HMWF025
GCCTCAGCCGCGCGCCGCGCGGACCAGCCGCCAGCCCTCGATCAGGATCTTGCCGGCATTGACCGAAGCGGCGACCACCAGCGTCACCTTGAGGGTCAGGTCGAGCCAGGCCTGCAGCCGGGCCAGGGCTTCGGTCTGGCCGTCAGGACCGCTAAAGGTCAGCCACGGCATGGCCCGCCACAGCAGGCCGGCCAGGATCAGGCCGCCGATCGCCAGCACGATTTCCGCCACCGCACGTGGCGCGATCCAGGCGGGTCGCAGGACGATGATCAGGCTCGACACTACCTGACCGACGGCCAGCAGCAGGATCGGCAGGTGCAGCTGGCTGAAGATCGTGCCGACGGTCATTGTCACCCCGTCGTGGCGGGTGAGGGCCATCTCGGCGACCGGAAACTCGACCAGCCCGACCCACCAGAGGATGAACACCCCGCAGGCCACGAGCTCGAACAGGGCCTCGAAGCGGGTCGGCGGCGGGAACCAGCCGCGTTTGGGCCGTACCGGCGGCAGGTCCGACACCCGCCACTGGCCGAAGTCACCGGTCTTGATCCAGCCGCGCTCGACGGCCGCGCCGATCAGGGTGATTACCCCGACCAGCTGCAGGGCAAAGGGCAGGAAGCCCGCGAGCGCATGGCTGAAGGCCCGGCTCACATCCCAGTCTGTGGTGGCCATCTGCACCAGGGCCGGGATCAGGCTGACAAAGGCCGCGACGGCCAGGGCCGCCTTCAGGGCAAACAGCCAGTAGGGATAGAGCTCCACCCCGATCAGGGCCCTCTGCGGGCCATAGCGACCAGCCACGGCCAGCGGATGACCAAAGCCGTTCAGCAGGGCCTCCATCTCGGCCTTGCTCAAGGGACGCCCCAGCTCGGCGGCCTTGTCGTCGATACGGCTTTCCAGCAGGTCGCGCAGCTCGGCGACGATGTCCTGGCGCTGGGCGGCGGGCAGAAGGGCGGCGACGGCGCCCAGGTAGCGGTCGAGCAGGTCCATGGGAGCCTCCTTCAGAGCAGGGGTTGCAGGGTGGAATTGATGGCGCGCCACTCGTCGGCCAGCCGGGCCAGCACGGCCTCGCCCTCGCTGGACAGGCGGTAGAAGCGCTTCTTGCGCTTGTCTTCCTCGCGCCATTCGCTGGCGAGCAGGCCCTGCCCCTCCAGCCGGCGCAGCATCGGATACAGCGCCCCTTCGTCGATCTCGATGCCGACGGCCGACAGCGCCTGGCGCAGGCCATAGCCGTACCGCTCGACCCGCAGCTGGGCCAGCACGGCCAGGATCAGCGTCCCGCGCCGGAGCTCCTGGCGGAGCTGTTCAAAGATGTCCGTCTCGTTCGGCATGGTGTGCGCCATATCGTGTGCGCCACATGGTGTGTGACGCACACTGTGTGACATACAGTGTGTTGGGAGTCAAACGGCAGCTGGTGGGGGGCTCCCCTCTTCCCCCTCCGGGGGAGGAGGGCCGCAGGCCCGGAGGGGGCAGGTGCCGGGTGGATTGGATCTGAACCGCCGCAGCCCCCCCACCGGACCGGCCGCACCGTCATCGCCACCGGTAAAGGCCCGGATCGGGCTGACGATCGCCGCACCCCGTCCTATGGTGCAGGGGTCAGGGGCAGGCCTGACACAGGCGGTGGGGAAGAAGCGGCCCATGTGGAACCACGTCAAAGAGACCATCAAGCAGGCGTCGGGCCTGAACGACAACGCCCTGCACGCCGTGATCGGCGCGGCGATCTTCCTGGCCCTGGTCCTCCTGACCCGACGGCCGTGGCTCTCGCTGGGCATCGTCGCCGCGATCCAGATCTTGAACGAGGCCGTCGATCTGCTGGAAAACATCACCGGCAGCGGCATGACCGGCGCCGTGAAGGACACGGTCCTGACCCTTATCGTCCCGGCCGTTCTGGCCATCGTGCTGGCCCGGCGCATGTCCCAGAAGCAGGGGTGATGGGGAGAACGGCGCGTGCGGCTGTGCCGCGATGCCTCCCATCTTCCCCCTCCGGGGAAGGAGGGCCGCAGGCCTGGAGGGGGCGGGTGTCGGG
>NZ_QAII01000093.1 GCF_003060965.1 Caulobacter sp. HMWF025
CCTTTCCCTCGCCCAGAAGGAGAGGGATTTGGCGCGCGCAGCCCGACACAGCGCCTTAAAACCTTGGACGTGAGCTCCAATTCCACGAAGGGTTTCAGGGCGGGGGAGCATCCCGAGGGATGCTTGTCTTGGGGGTGTTGAGGGGGCGATCTTTATCGACGGACGATTTTTCGTTTAGCGATAGAGGGTACGTGTCCCTGTTTTGACAGCACCCACAGCGCCTTGCGGTTCTTGAAGCGCAAGGACCAGCCGGTGATCGCTTAACCGGTGCAGAACGCTGAGAACCACGACGAGGACTAGCCATTACCTGCGGCGATATTCGCCCTGGAGGCTTCCAGGCCAATCACCACCTCCGATCATTTGGAGGCGAGCGCCTAGTTTAACGCGAGTAACTAGGCGGCGGACCGGGAAACAGGTATAGGACAACCCCGCATAGTCCATCTGGAACGGAAACAGAGTCGATGACCTTGCGGATCAATTCCGAAGCCCCGAACTTCACGGCGCAGACCACGCAGGGCGTGATCGACTTCCACGACTGGATTGGCGATGGCTGGGCCATCCTGTTTTCCCATCCCAAGGACTTCACCCCGGTCTGCACCACCGAGTTGGGCTACATGGCCGCCCTGAAGCCGGAGTTCGACGCGCGTAACACCAAGGTCATTGGCCTCAGCGTTGATCCTGTGGATAACCACGCGCGCTGGGCGGCCGATATCGAGGAAACCCAAGGCCACGCGGTCAATTTTCCAATGATCGGCGACACCGACCTGAACGTCGCGACGCTGTACGACATGCTGCCGGAAGGGGCTGGAACCACGTTGGAAGGTCGAACGGCTGCGGACAACGCCACGGTGCGCGCGGTGTTCATCATCGGCCCCGACAAGAAGATCAAGGCGATGCTGATCTACCCGATGACCTCGGGGCGCAATTTCGACGAGGTGCTGCGGCTGCTCGACTCCTGCCAACTGACCGCCAAGCACACCGTGGCCACTCCGGTGAACTGGCGTCCGGGCCAGGACGTCATCATTCCGCCGTCGGTCACCGACGAGCAGGCCAAGGCGAAGTATCCGGATGGCTGGAAGACCCTGAAGCCCTACCTCCGGGTCGTGGCCCAGCCGAAGGGCTGACGGCGCAGGGCGTTCGCGTTTAGACTAGGGCAAAGGGGGAGCCGCCATGCTGTTCGAACAAGTCGTCACGGGCGGCTGCCTGTCCTATCTGGTCGGTTGTCCCGATACGCTGGGTGCCGTGGTGATCGATCCCGAGATCAGCCAGATTGATCGCTACCGGGCCCTGGCCACCCGATATGGCCTGCAGATCCGCTTCATCATCGATACCCACACCCATGCGGATCACTTTTCGGCCGCCCAGCAGATGAGCCAACTGCTGGGCGCGCCCACGGTCATGCATGTCGCCAGCCCCGCGCCGCACGCTGGCCGTCGCCTGGACGATGGTGAAATGCTGATCGTCGGCAATCTGCGCATCCAGGCGCTGCATACGCCGGGCCATACGCGGGACTCGATGTGTCTGATCGTCGGGGATCGCGTATTCACGGGCGACACTCTGCTGATCGGCGGCACGGGCCGGACGGACCTGCCGACCGGCGATCCGGATCAGCTGTACGACAGCCTGTTTGGCAAGCTGCTCACACTGGATCCCGCGCTGCTGGTCTATCCTGCGCACGACTACAAGGGGCGATCACACTCCACCCTGGGCGCCGAGATCGCGGACAATCCCCGGCTGCAGAAGCGCGAGCGTGAGGCGTTCATCCAGATGATGCGCGATCTGAATCTGGCGGCGCCGACCCACATGACCGAGGCGCTGCGCACCAACATGACCGGCGGCAAGACGGTCGGCCAGCTGTTGGCCGAAGCGGCGGCCGAGGTGCCCCATATCGGACTGGACGAACTGAGCCGACGGCTGGCCGGGCGGCCCAACGACCTGCTGGTGCTGGATGTGCGCGAGGAGGGCGCCTTTAAGGCCGGCCATATTCCGGGCGCTCACCACCTGCCGCGCGGCCAGCTGGAGCTGCGGGTCAATGACGAGATCCCGGATCCGACGCTGCGCATCGTCACCTACTGCGAGTTCGGCAAGATCTCCACGCTCGCGGCGGCGACGCTTCGCGGCCTTGGCTTCATGCGCGCCACCGCCCTGGACGGCGGCATGAAGACCTGGCGCGAGAGCGGCTATCCCGTCGAGACCTGAAGCCTCCTAAGCCGCCCGCATCATCGATCGAAGCCGCGACTGCGTCCCAGAGCTCCAGTTACACGAAGGGCTAGACGGCGGGGAGCATTTCGAGAGTTGGCTAGCATCAGGGCTGATCGATGGGCATTCCGGTTCCTGAATAGAACAATTGGAAAGCCAACAGAAATCAGGCGTTTCCGGTGCCGAGTGAAAAATCGGTCCCAAAGAGATGGGAAACCGAATGCATTTTCTTTGCGCCCCTCCATCCGCCGCAGGGGCGGCTGGGTGGCGCGCTGGCGCGCCAAGGCGCTTCACGTGTCAGCGGAACCAGGGG
>NZ_QAII01000094.1 GCF_003060965.1 Caulobacter sp. HMWF025
GGCGAAGGTCGAAATTAAGGTCCTTTCAGGGCCGCCTGTGACCGCAGTGTCGCAATTGCCGAAAGCGTGGCCGTGATGTGACGCTCGCAAACCCGCCGAACTGGGGTTAGGATTCGTCCGATGGCGTTGGATCCGCAGTTTCCCGTTCCCCCGGCCCCGGGCGGGGTGACCTTCTTCGAGCGGCGCGAGCTGGATCAGCTGATGCGCCTGTATGGCCGCATGGTCGCTGCCGGCGAATGGCGCGACTACGGCATTGCCGGCCTATCCGACTACGCCGTCTTTTCAATCTTCCGCCACGCGGCCGAGGCCCCGCTGTACCGCGTCGAGAAGCGGCCGGCCCTGGCCCGCAAGCAGGGGGCCTGGGCCGTGATCGGCCAGGGTGGCATGATCCTCAAGCGCGGCCACGACCTGGCCCAGGTGCTGAAGGTGTTCGAGAAGGGCAAGTTCTCGGTGGTCGACTAAGGCTACGGGGCCTGAAGACGGCCTTTAGAACGACCGGCTCATGCGGGCCACCAGCTGGGCTTCGGGCGCGCGCGTCAGGTCGACACCGCCGGCCAGGCCCGCCGACCAGCGTCGACCTTCATGTACGCTGTAGCCACCCTCCAGACGCAGGACCCGCCCGGTGAGCTTGGCCAGCGGGATCTCGCGCCGGACGGTCTCGACCGAGAGGCCGTCGGCCGAGGCCCCGAGATAGGACAGCGACAGGCGGCCGGAGAGGGCGTGGGGTTTGGCCGCCAGGCTGACCGACAGGGCATCCCGTCGCGGACCGTGACGGAACAGCAGACCATTCTTCCGGGCCCCGATCTCGGCCGAGGCCAGGGTCGCGTCCGTGAAGGCCAGGGGGCCGTCCTGTACCGGGGTCTTCAGCCGGGTCAGTTCAGCCGAGCCGTAAAGGTCCCAGGTCCCGTAGCTGCGGCTGCCGGCCACGCCCAGATTGTAGAGGCCGCTGTTGCGGTCAAACAGGGCCAGGGTCGAGCTGAGGTCATAGAGCCCGTGCTTCTGCCGGAAGGCCGAGGCGGTGACTCCGACCACGGTCCGGGCGTCGGGCTGGGCCCAGTAGCCGACGCCGATCATGGACTGCCGCCGTGTCGTCCGGTCCGTCTGCAGAAGGGACACGGTGTCAACGGCCCGCCGCGGGGTCAGGCCCGGTGCGCGATCATCCCAGGCCGGCGACAGGTGGCCGCCGGCGCTGGCGGCGCTGTACAACATCAGGCGGCCGCGATCCGAGACCGGCAGGGTCAGGCCGGCCAGGCCCGAGCTGCCGAGCAGGTCGGATGACGCAAAGAAGCTGAGCGGGCGCAGGGCGGGATCATTGGCCAGGTCGGCCCGGACATTGGCCGCTCCGGTCAGGCGCAACTGCACGGAGCCCGTACCGGCCGGAAGGCTGAGCCCGGCCCGCAGGGACAGGTCCGGCAGGCCGCTTTCGGTCAGGGCCAGGGCATCGCCGCCGAACCGGGCCCAGGCGCGGGCGGCCGGGGCTTCAGCGAAGAAGTCCGAAGTCCAGGCCGCACGGGACCCGAGATCGCTCAGCCGGCCGGCCGGCAGCAGGCCGCTGATCCGCGCGGTGCGCCGAACCCTGAAATCGCTGACTTCATCGAGCCGGTAATCGCGTCCGAAGGCGTCGAAGGCCGTCACCCCGCCGATGGCCGCTGCCGTCTGGCCGAAGGTCGAACCGCCCGAGAGCGTGGCATTGCTGACCACGACCGTGGTGCCCGCGGGGCTGGTGACGGTGGTGGTGCCGTAGTTCTGGAAGGCCTTGGTCACATTGAGCAGGCCCTGCCCGTAGACCGCATCGACGCCCGGCGCGCCGAGATCCGTCGCGGTCTTGAACAGCAGGCTGGCGACCGAGGCCGGCTGGGCCTTCAGGGCCGGCCAGCGGGCTTCCAGCAGGGCGACCGTGCCGGCGACGATCGGGGTCGCCATGCTGGTCCCCGACATCATCGCATAGCTGCCGTTCGGCTGGGTGGCATAGATCGCCTCGCCGGGCGCGACGATGAAATGGTACTTCCACTGATTGGTGGCCGAGCAGCCGGTGATCCCGGTGGCCAGCAGGCAGCCGTCTCCGGCCCGGTTCGAGAAGCTGCTGATCGTCCCCTTTTCACTGACGCTGCCGACCAGGATCAGGCGGCTCAGGGCGGTGCGGGACTCGGCGTCGGTGATGGCGAGGCGCTCGCTTGCCAGGGCCAGGGCATCATTGCCGGCGGCCTTGACGAACAGCATGCCGCTGAGGCTGCTGCCGGCCATGGCCTTGACCTCGGCGGCCGTGAAACACAGGGCCCGGCCCGTACAGCCGAAGCTCATGCTGGCCACCGACGCCTTGCGGGCCGCCGCATTGGTCCAGGCGTCCATCAGGCGGGTACCGGTGGCGACATAGGCCTTGTCGTCAAAGACGGCGTAGTCGACGACACTCGCCCCGGTCGCCACGCCGTAGCGCGATCCGGCCACGGTCCCGGCCGTGTGGCTGCCGTGACTGCTGTAGGTCGTGTAAGTGCCGCCGGTGAATGAGAGAACGCTGCACCGGCCCGCCAGATCGGCGTGGCGGCAGTCGGCAAAGCCGTCGAGGACGGCCACCGTGACGCCGGCCCCGCCCTTGGCCTGCGAGACCAGGCTGGGCGTGAGCTTGATCAGCGCCCATTCGCCGGCATTGGGATTGGTCGTCGGAAAGACATCCGCGGCCAGGACCGGAGTTGAGACAGCTGTGCCAAAACAGAACAGGGCACTCAGTACGGAGTATCGCAGCATAGCCCTGAGTGCTCCCGAGCATTGGCAGTCCCGGACATATCTACAGAACTACGGTTACTCACCCGTTTGGCCCGGCGCGGAATTCTCGAGAGGGCTCCCCGTATCGGGGAGGGCCCCATACCGAAAAAGCCCCGACGGTTTCCCGTCGGGGCTTCTGGACTGCAAACCTGACGTCAGGTCTTAGCGGCGCGCGCCGAAGATGCTGAGCAGGAACTGGAACAGGTTGATGAAGTTCAGATAGAGGTTCAGCGCCCCGTAGTTGGTGGCCACGGCCATCGACTGCTGGTCACCGCCCATCTGGTAGTAGCTCATCTTCAGGTTCTGGGTGTCGTAGGCGATCAGGCCCGCGAAGATGAACACGCCCAGGATGCTGATGATGAAGCTCAGGCCCGGCAGCTGCAGGAAGACCTGGGCCAGCGAGGCGAGGATCAGGCCGATCAGGCCCATGATCAGGAAGCTGCCGAAGCCGGTCAGGTCCTTCTTGGTGGTGTAGCCGAACAGGCTGAGACCGCCGAAGGCGATGGCGGTGATCAGGAAGGTCGAGGACACCGAGGCCCCGGTATAGACCAGCAGCCAGACGCCCGAGCCGGCGCCGATGGTGGCGACCAGCGCCCAGTAGAAGATCCCCGACGACTGGGCCGTGGGGTTCTTCATGCCGAACATGGCGATCAGCATCATGGCCAGGGGGGCAAACTTGATGATCATGCCCAACAGGGTGAAGCCGGCGAAGCGACCGTCTGCGGTGGTCAGGTACAGCAGGTTCGTCACGGGCGCATAGGCGCTGGTCAGGAAGGCGAGGGCCGCCGACAGCAGAAGGCCCAGGGCCACCTTGTTGTAGACGCCGAGCATGAAGCTGCGCAGGCCGGCGTCAACCGACATGTCGGCGCGATCCATCGGGATCGAGCGCGCATAGCCGCGGTTGAGGTCGTTCATTGAGGGTAAGCCCCTTGATTGTTGGCGCGTCCGATCTGGACGCCCCTCGAATATCGGTGTGCGCGCAGACTTGCGCAAGGGTGGCGGTTGAGCCCTTTTCAGGACACCCTAGATAGGCAGGACAACAAGACTCATAACAGGGTGGGACGCATGACGTATTCGGAACTGGGACGGACGGGGATCAAGGTCTCGCGCTGCTGCCTGGGCACCATGACCTGGGGGTCGCAGAACAGCGAGGCCGAGGCCCACGCCCAGATGGACTACGCGCTCGAGCGCGGGGTCAATTTCTGGGACACCGCCGAGATGTATTCCAGCCCGCCCACCCCCGAGACCCAGGGCAATACCGAACGTCATATCGGCTCGTGGCTGCAGAAGACCGGCAAGCGCGACCAGATCGTGCT
>NZ_QAII01000011.1:0-12673 GCF_003060965.1 Caulobacter sp. HMWF025
ACGAAGTCCATGGCCGATACGGCCCGCGAATTTGGCCTGAATGCGGAGGAGTACGCTGTCGTGCTCGACCGCCTGGGCCGTGAGCCCAATCTGGTCGAGCTGGGCGTGTTCTCGGTGATGTGGTCCGAGCACTGCTCGTACAAGTCCTCCAAGAACCAGCTGAAGAAGTTCCCGATCACGGGTCCCCGCGTGATCTGCGGCCCGGGCGAGAACGCCGGCGTGATCGATATCGGTGATGGCGACGCGATCATCTTCAAGATGGAGAGCCACAACCACCCCTCCTATATTGAGCCCTACCAGGGCGCGGCGACGGGCGTGGGCGGCATCATGCGTGACGTCTTCACCATGGGCGCGCGCCCCATCGCCCTGCTGAACGCCCTGCGGTTCGGTGATCCGTCGCATCCAAAAACCAGGCGCCTGGTCGACGGCGTAGTGGCCGGCATTGCGGGCTACGGCAACTGCGTGGGCGTGCCCACGGTCGCCGGCGAGACCAATTTCCACAGGGGCTACAACGGCAATATCCTGGTCAACGCCATGTGCGTGGGCCATGCCGAAGCCAACAAGATCTTCTACTCGGCCGCGCCGGGCGCGGGTCTGGCCGTGGTCTATTTCGGCTCCAAGACCGGCCGCGACGGCATCCACGGCGCGACCATGTCGTCGGCGGAGTTCTCCGAGGACTCCGAAGAGAAGCGCCCCACAGTGCAGGTCGGCGACCCCTTCGCCGAAAAGCTGCTGATCGAAGCCACCCTGGAACTGATGGCCACCGGCGCGGTCGCCGCCATCCAAGACATGGGCGCAGCAGGCCTGACTTCGTCGTCGGTCGAGATGGCCGGCAAGGGCGGGGTCGGCATTGAGCTGAACATGGACATGGTCCCGCAGCGCGAAACCGGCATGTCGGCCTATGAGATGATGCTGTCGGAAAGCCAGGAGCGCATGCTGGCGGTGCTCAAGCCCGGCCGCGAGCACGAAGGCCACGCCATCTTCGAAAAGTGGGGCCTGGACGCCGCCGTCATCGGCTACACCACCGACACCGGCCGTCTGGTTCTGAATCATCACGGCGAGACCGTCTGCGACGTGCCGCTGGCCCCGCTGTTCGACGATGCGCCGCTGTATGACCGTCCGTGGGTCCAGCCCGCCCTGCACCCGCGCCTCGACCCGGCGAGCCTGGCCGCGCCGGGCGACTGGAACGAGGCCGTGCTGAAGATCGTCGGCAGCCCCGACATGGCTTCGAAGCGCTGGCTTTGGGAGCAATACGACCGTCACGTGATGGCCGACACCCTGGAAGACAGCGCTACCGGCTGCGATGCGGGCATCGTCCGCATCCACGGCACCGGCAAGGCCATTGCCGTGACCAGCGACGTCACCCCGCGCTACGTCCAGAACGACCCCTATGAGGGCGGAAAGCAGGCCGTGGCTGAGGCCTGGCGCAACCTGACCGCCGCCGGCTCCCTCCCCATCGCCATCACCGACAATCTGAACTTCGGCAGTCCCGAAAAGCCCGAGACCATGGGCCAGATCGTCCGCGCCACCGACGGCATGGCCGAGGCCTGCCGCGTCCTCGACTTCCCGGTCGTTTCGGGGAACGTGTCGCTCTACAACGAGACCAACGGCGTCGCCATTCCGCCGACCCCGACCGTCGGTGCCGTCGGCCTGCTGGTAGACTATGACCTGCGCATGGGCTTCGGCAATGTCACCGGGGGCGACACGCTGGTGCTGGTCGGCGAGACCCGCGGCGAACTGGGGGCCTCGATCTATCTGCGCGAAATCCTCGGCCGCGAGGACGGGGCCCCGCCGCCGGTTGACCTCGGGGTCGAGCGCAAGCACGGCGACTTCGTCCGCGACCTGATCCCCACCGGTCTGGTGGCCGGCCTGCACGACCTGTCGGACGGCGGCCTGCTGGTGGCTGCGGCCGACGTGGCCCTGGCCAGCAAGGTCGGGATCACCCTGGCCGTCGAAGCCACCCTGCCCGTCCACGCCTGGCTGCTGGGCGAGGACCAGGCCCGCTATCTGATCGCCACGCCCGATCCGGAGGCCGTGCTGGCCGCTGCCAAGGCGGCGGGCATTTCGGCGTCAATCGTGGGTCAGGCGGGGGGCGACGCCCTTGCAGCCGACGGTGTGTTCAGCGTCTCGCTGGACGCCCTGCGGACCGCCCATGAGGCCTGGCTGCCCGGCTTCATGGCCGGCTGAGACATACAAAGCGCCGCGCCGGGCCCCTTGCGGTTCGGCGCGAGCGTCCCACCTGTCGGTATCCCCGTCAGGCAGGATTCATGACGCTTCAAGCCCTTCACGCCACCGCCCTGATCGGTCTGACCCTGACGCTCGGCGCCTGCGCCACCACCGCGCCGGAGCGATCTGGGTTTCTCAGCGGCTATGACACCCTCCAGGCCCGGAAAAATCCAGGCCGGGCCGAGGTTCGCGAATACCGCGACGCGGCGTCACTGAAGGCCGTTCAGAAGGTTCGATTGACGCCGACCGTCCTGTCAGAGGGGGCCGACAGCCGCTCTCCCCTGACGCCGGAGGAGCGGCTGGCCGTGCTGCGCGAGGTCGATGCCCAGCTGTGTTTCGAACTGTCCGAGCGGTTCGAGATCGTCGGTGCCGAGCCGGCCGATGCTGATGTGCGGGCCGCCGTCACCTGGTTTGAACCGACCGGACGGATGGCCTCGGCGGCGTCGGCGGCTTCGGCGTTCCTGATTCCAGGCCCCATCGGCCTGCGCGTTCCGGGGACCCTGGGCGGGCTTGGCGTCGAGGCCGAGATGCGGACGACGGTCGATGACCGACAGATCGCCGCGATTGCCTGGGCGCGCAGGGCAATGGCCGTCGGCACGGATGACCCCTCACTCTCGCGCCTGGGAGATGCCCTGCAGTTTGCCGAACCCTTCGCCGATGCGGCCGCCGCTGCCATGACGCCGGACGGGCACAAGGCCCGTGACATCAAGGGCAAGGCCGATCCCTGCAAGGCCTATGGAGACAGGTTCCAGCCGGCCGGCCTGGCCGCCAAGATCATCACCAAGCTCTATGTGCCGGACTCACGGGGCGACGCAGCCGCCGGGGCCGCGCCGCCGGAGAAGTGAGCGGACCCGGGCCGCTGGCGGCCGCCCGGGTCACAGCGGGATCAGGGCATCAGCACGCCGTCGATGACGTGGATCACGCCGTTCGACTGCAGCACATCGGCGATGGTGATGTTGGACACACCGCCCTTGGCATCGGTGATCGTCCAGCCATGGTGACCCTTGGCAACGGTGATCGGCTCACCCTGCACGGTCGTCAGCACAGCCTTGCCGTGACCGGCCCTGGCCATGGCTTCGATATCTGCGGCCGTCAGGCGACCTGCCACCACGTGATAGGTCAGGATCGTGGTCAGGGTCGCCTTGTTCTCCGGCTTCACCAGGGTTTCGACCGTACCGGCGGGCAGCTTGGCGAACGCGGCGTTGGTCGGTGCAAACACGGTGAAGGGGCCCGGGCTGGACAGGGTCTCAACCAGACCGGCGGCCTTGACGGCCGCGACCAGGGTCGTGTGGTCCTTTGAATTGACGGCGTTCTCGATAATATTCTTCGACGGATACATGGCCGCACCGCCGACCATCACAGTCTTGCCGTGGCTCATATTCGAATGATTCATTTGCGCATACGCCGTACCGGCGAGCGAAAGCGAAAGCACGCCGACTGCGGCGAGCATCAGGGACTTGTTCATTGGGTCGTCTCCGGGGGAGTTACTGGTCCTCTGCTGGGACATCAGGAAGTACGCCGCATCCCCGGAGGAAGATGCGAGCCCACTGAATTTTTTCCGGCAAGGTGGCTCAGTCGACCGTTGCCTCGCCGTGGCGACGTCCCGACCAGCGCGCTACGGCTTCCAGAAGGCGGGCCGGATTGATGGGTTTGCCCAGATGGTCGTCCATCCCGGCTGCGAGGCAATTGGCGATCTGCTCGGACAGGACGTTTGCGGTCATGGCGATGATCGGCGTCGCGGCATCGTCGGCATGGCTCATGGCCCGGATATGCCGCGTCGCGGTCAGGCCATCCATGCCGGGCATCTGGACATCCATCAGGACCAGGTCAAAGCCTCCGCCGCGCACGGCCTCGACACCGGCCAGGCCGTCATTGGCCGTTTCGACCTCGATCCCGAAAGGCTCCAGCATGGTGCGGACCAGTTCGCGATTGACGGCATTGTCCTCGACCAGCAGGAGACGAATGCCGTCGCCAGTATCGACCTGCACGGCCTGATCAACCCGGGTCGCCGGGACCATGTCGCAGAGCGGTGCCGCAATCTCGAACCAGAAGGTTGAACCTTCACCTTCGACACTGTCGACGCCGATCCGGCCGCCCATCTGGTCGATGATCCGGCGGGAAATGGCCAGGCCCAGCCCCGTGCCGCCGAAGCGTCGTGACACCGCTGCGTCGGCCTGTGAGAAGCGCTCGAACACGCTGTCCTGCTGGGGCTTCGGGATGCCGATGCCGGTGTCGCGAACCGACACCCGCAGCCGACCTTCCGGTCCATCCAGAACCTGCTGCAGATCAAGATCGATGCGACCGACGCTTGTGAACTTCACCGCGTTGGACAGGAAGTTCAGGACCACTTGCGACAGGCGCGGACCGTCAACCAGCATGGGACGCAGGCTTTCGGGTGCATTGACCGCCAGGGACAGCCTGCGATCGCGGGCCTGGGCCTCGACGAGCGCCGCACAGGATGCCGCCATGGCCCGGGGGTCCAGGGGCTGCGGATCCAGTTCAACGCCACCGGCCTCGAGGCGGGAGAAGTCGAGGACGTCATTGACGACATTGAGCAGGGTATTGCTGGCGTCCTCAATCAGCCCGACGTGGCGCGCATCGCGCTCCGAAAGGCTGCTCGACCCCCGCAGAACCCCGGCAAAGCCGATAATGGCGTTCAGAGGCGTCCGCAGTTCATGCGTCATGTTGGCCAGGAAGTCAGACTTGGCCGCAGCGGCGGCCTGAGCCAGTTCCAGGGCCTGCTTGAGATCCAGCTCGAGCCGTTTGCGTTCGGTGATGACCCGCGAAGCCACCAGGAGTTCGCCGTCTTCTCCGGCCAGTCGCGAATAGGTGCTCTCGACCCAGATCGGATGGCCAAGCTTGTGGACGCTCTCATACTCCAGCGTCTTGGCCTCTCCCCCCGGCTCCAGCGTCGCAATCAGCGCCTGGACCTGATTATAGACCTCGGGACTGACATTGGCGCTCGGGGACAGGTGAACATAGTCCTCAGGGGTGAAGCCGGTCAGCTTCTCGATCGAGGGCGACATGTAGAGCGGCTTGCCCTTGCGGGACCAAAGATTGACGTTGTCGGTGAGATTGTCAGCCAAGAGCCGGTAGAGACGATCGCTCTCGCGGGACTGTTTCAGGGCGTCTTCGGCTTCGGCATGCCGGCGCTCGGCTTCGTCTATGGCCCGTTGCTTGGCCTCCAGGCTTTGCGTGAGGTCGGCGCGCAGGAGCTCTAGGCTTTGCTTCCGGGACGCCAGAAACCAGGCCAGCGGCGCGCCGAGAGCCGCCGTGATCACAAGGGTGGCGACCGGCGTAAAGCCCGCAGGATTCCGCTGAATCACGACGTTGACGACAAAGTCGAGAGCAACGGCGGTCGCCACGAGGGCTACAACCGTGCTGAGGGCACTGACAAACTTGTCTCGCAGCATGGACATGCCGATCGCAGCGGGGCCCTTGATGGCTACAATCCCTTACTCCGGAAGATTAAGATCGCGTGTGAGGCAAGAGCATGGGTGCGCCAATTCGCCGCACCTTAGCCATCAGCGCCCTGGCGGCAATCCGTCCAGCGCGGTCTCCAGGGCGAGTGTCGCCAGGATCACGGTTGCGACGGAGCGGCGATAGAAGTCCTGGGGTATCGTGGCGAACTCGTCCGTGGCCTGGTGATACTCGGGGTGGTCCTCGACGCCGAAATAGACCCAGGGCACGCCCTTCTCGGCAAAAGCATAGTGGTCGGACTGGTTGGTCCAGTTGTCGCGAGGACCGTTGATGTCGGTGTCATGGCCAAGCTTCAGCGACACCGGCGCGATCTTGGCTACGGACTCGAGGATGGGTCGCAGAGCCGGGAACGGGCTCGCTCCGGCGGCATAGAGCTCATCCTTCGTGTTCTTGCTGAGCATGTCGAAATTGACGTTCAGCCCGATGGTCGCCAGCGGCATCGGCGGGCTCGCGACAAAGGCCCGGGCTCCGCGCAGACCGCCCTCCTCCGCATCGACGACCGCGAAGATCACGTCGTGGCGCGGCGGTTTGGCCTTGAAGGCCTCGGCGACGGCCAGCAGGCCACCGACGCCCGAGGCATTGTCGTCGGCCCCGTTGAAGATCTCGCCGGCCCGCACGCCCAGATGGTCATAGTGGGCGGTGACGACCAGAACCTTGCCGCCCTTCACCGTCCCCGGGATCCGGGCCACGAGGTTGGTGGCCTCCACCTTCGTCCCGTCACGCTTGGTGTAGCTGAACGGCTGCTCGAACACCGTCCCAACCGGCTCCAGGCCGATCTCGCCGAACCGCTTGAGAATATAGGCGCGGGCCATCGCTGACCCCGGCGTTCCGGGGGCCCGGCCCTGCATGTCGTCGGCCGACAGGATGCGGACATCCTCCAGGGCCTTGTCGCCGGGAGCGGCGAAGACGGGCGTGGCAGCCAGGGCCAGGACGAGGAAGAGAGGGGCGAGGCGGAGAGCGGTTCGAACGAGCATGATGCCTCTATGCCGCGAGACTGCGTTGAATTGAGGTTAAATTCACTTAAGCCTGCACAAATAGCCAAGTCGCGCTATCTAAGCGTGCACGTTCCTTCACAGGAGTCCTGAGCGATTCCCTTCGCTCAACGATCGGAGTTTCTGCCTCGTGCCCATGTCTCCCGCCGACCTTGAAGCCCGCCTGCAGGCGGCCTTCCCCGACGCCGAGATCGTCCTGACGGACCTGGCCGGTGACGGGGATCACTACAAGGCGCGCATCGTGTCGCCGGCCTTTCGTGGCCTGAACCGCGTCAAGCAGCACCAGATGGTCAACCGCGCCCTGGCCGACGTCCTGGGCGGCACCCTGCACGCCCTGGCGCTCGAAACCGCCTCACCGGCGGACTAGGCCCATGCGCTACCGGCCGTTCGGCAATTCGGGCATGGCGGTCTCGGCGATCACGCTTCGCCTGGCTGACTCGCCGCGCCTGCGGGCGGCTGACTGGCGGTCGCTGATCTTCGCCGCCCTCGAAAGTGGCGTGAACAGCTTTCAGGTCGACGGCGAGTCGCCGGCCCTCATGCAGGGCGCGGCCGAAGCCTTCGCGGCCCTTGAGCGGAACCTGCTGTTCGTGACCCTGCGGGTGCGCGACGAGAGCGACAGACTGACGGCCGAGTCCGTCGGGACCCTGGTCACCAAGGCCCTCAATGGCCTCGCCCTCGACTATCTGGACCTGATCCTGATCAATGCCCCGGCAGGCGAAGATCTGGCCGAAGGGGCCACAAGGACGCTCCGGGCCCTGCGGAGCGATGGAGCCCTGCGGGGTCTGGGTGTCGCCAGCCGCGACGACCTGCCCGCCGGACTGCAGGCCTCCGACCTGCTCACCGCCCTCTCTTCACCCTTCAACCTGTCGTCGGGCTGGGCCGAGCGGAACCGCATCCGGGGTGCAGTAACCCGCAATCTGGCGGTGATCGGCGAAGATTATTGGCCCCAGGCCCTGCGGGACCTGGAAGTAAAGCCCGTTTTCCAGAAGCCGTCCCTGTGGCGGCGGCGGACAGATCCCCTGGCCGATGTCGGCAGCTACGAATTCCTGACCGGCACTCACGGCTGGACCGGCGAGGAGATCGCGCTCGGCTATGCCCTGACCGAGCCGTCGCTGGCCACTATCGGTGTCACGGCCGAAAGCCGCGCCGAAATCGAGCGGCTCGCTGCGGTCGTCGAGCGCGATCTGCCCAACGGCGTCTGCGCCCAGATCGAAATGGCCCGCTTCTCGGCCCAGGAACGCGAGAAAGCCGAGCGGAAAAAGTAGGGGCCTTGACCCGGCGGTGCCCGGCGCCTAGCTGAAGGGCCTTGCAAGGACCTGCCGACATGAACGACGTCACCGCCTCCCCCGCCCTGGACTTCATCGCCAAGACCGTGGCCGACCATGCCGTGGTGCTGTTCATGAAGGGCGTCCCTGACCAGCCCCGTTGCGGCTTCTCGGCCGTATCCGTGCAGATCCTGGATCACCTGGGCGTCGAGTTCATCGGCGTCGACGTGCTGCAGGACGACGAACTACGCCAGGGCATCAAGACCTTCACCGACTGGCCGACCATTCCCCAGCTCTATGTGAAGGGCGAGTTCGTCGGCGGCAGCGACATCGTGCGCGAGATGTTCCAGTCGGGCGAACTGAAGACCCTCCTGGCTGAGCAGGGCCTTATCCAGGCGTGAGCCGGATCTTCGTCCCACCGGCTGACGCCTTTTCCCTGACCTTCACGCCCCGGCCTGAAGACATCGACGCCAACGGCCACGTGAACAACGTGGTCTATCTGGCCTGGGCGCAGGACCTGGCGACAGCCCACTGGGATGCCCGCACCTCGCCCGAGGAACGCGCGCCGTGGAGCTGGGTGGCCCGACGGCACGAGATCGACTACCGGCGCGAACTGCTTCTGCACGAAACGGCCCGCGGCTACACTTGGGTGGGCGAGCTGAAGGGGCCTCGCTTTGAGCGCCATGTCCGGATCGACGGCCCTGATGGCCAGATGTGTGCGCAGAGCCGTACCGACTGGGTACTGATCGACATCGCCGCCAAGCGCCCGGCTCGGGTGCTGCCCTGGATGGTCGAACGTTTCTCGCTCAGGGTCTGACCGGATTGGCCACCATGACGCGTTCGCCGCGCCGCAAACCCAGCTCCGCATAGCTGAACACCAGGTCGACAAACCCCGGCTCGCCAAACTGGCAGGTCTCCAGCCGCCGCCGCGCGAAGGCGACCACCGCCCGGCCGTTGCTGCGGTCAACCCGGAACACGAAGTCCGCCCGCATCGCGCAGCCCTTTGAGACCACGCGCACCGTCAGCCCCTCGCGTCCGGCCGTTACTGCCAGCAGGGTCTCCAAGCCGGGCCAGACCTCGTCCGACAGCGACAGTTCGGGGCGGGTGGCGCAGGCCGTGGCCAGCAGAGCCATGCCGGTGACCAGAGCCGAGCGTCGGGACAGCCGGTGCATTGCCGCGCGCCCTGCCCGGCTCAGGCCCTGGCCGCCCGCTCCCACTCCAGGAAGTCCGGCATCGCCAGCAGCCGCGCGGCGTAGGCGGCGGCCGGGCCGGTGTCGCCGTGGGCGGCCAGGTCGATGGCGTAGGTGCGGAATCGGGTCGCCACCGGGGCGAAGAAGGCATCGGCGATCGACCAGTCGCCCAGCAAGAACGGCCCGCCCGAACGGTCGAGAAGCTGGTTCCAGCGCGCCACGATCTTGCGCACGTCCCTGCTGACCTCTTCGGAAAGTTCTGTCGGTGACGGCTCGACATCGAGGGCCATGGCGCACTCGCGACGCAGGGCCATGAAGCCGCCATGCATCTCGGCCGCCGCCGAGCGGCCCAGGGCCCGAAGTACCGGATCGGCCGGCCACAGACCCGCTTCGGGGAAGCGCTCGTGCAGATACTCGCAGATGGCCAGCGAGTCCCAGATCACGAGGTCGCCGTCCTTAAGCACCGGGACCTGGCCCGACGGCGAGTGGGGCGAAATGGCCTGGGCGGTCGCCTCGCCCTGCCGCAGCTCGACCACGGTTTCGCGGAAGTCTGCACCGGTGCGCTTCAGCGCCAGCCAGGGCCGAAGCGACCAGCTGGACCAGGCCCGGGTGCCGATGACGATCTCCATGGGACGGCTCCTGCGTGGACGGATGACGGGTAGTCATCCCGATTAACCTGCGGCTAAGGTGGCGACAACGATTAGAACAATACCATCAGGGAGTGCGCCCATGGCGGACACGGCAACACCGTCGCCGGTCATCAATCCTGTCTCGAGCGGCTATCGACGCTATGCGCTCTGGGTTCTGCTGATCATCTACACCCTGAATTTTCTCGACCGGCAGGTGATCAATATCCTGGCCGAGCCAATCAAGGCCGAACTGGGCCTGGCGGACTGGCAGCTGGGCATGATGAGCGGCCTGGCCTTCGCGATCTTTTACACGGTCCTGGGCATCCCGATCGCGCGCATCGCCGAACGCAAGAACCGGCCGATGATCATCGGGCTCTCGGTAGCGGCCTGGAGCGCCTTCACCGTCGTGTGCGGCTTCGCGCAGAACTTCTGGCAGCTGGTTCTGGCCCGCATCGGGGTCGGCGTCGGCGAGGCCGGCTGCACGCCGGCAGCCCATTCGCTGATCAGTGACTATGTGCCCCGCGAAAAGCGGGCCAGCGCCATTGCCTTCTACTCCATCGGCACACCGCTCGGCACCCTGGCCGGCATGGCCATGGGCGGCCTGGTCGCCGATGCCTATGGCTGGCGGGTGGCCTTCATGGTGGCCGGCGCGCCGGGGGTGATCTTCGCCCTGATCTCGATCTTCACGCTCGTGGAGCCCCGCCGGCAGCTGGCCGCAGACATCGCCGCCCGCGCCAGCCAGCAGATCAGCTTCGGGGCAGCCCTCGCCGTTCTGCTCGCCAAGAAGACCTTCTGGCTGGTGGCCCTGGCCGCCGCGATCAAGGCCTTCATCGGCTATGGTCAGGCCCCGTTCGCCGCCTCGTTCTTCTTCCGCAACCACACTGCAGAACTGGCCCAGCTGGCCTCGCTGTTCGGCCTGAAGTCGGCGGGATTCCTCGGCCTCGCCCTCGGTCTGATCGGCGGCACCGCCGGCGTGATCGGGGCCTGGCTGGGCGGAGTACTCGCCGATCGACTGGGGGCCAAGGATCTGCGGGCCTATGTCGTGGTGCCGGCCATTGCCTCTTTCCTGGCGATTCCGTTCTACATCGCCGCCATCAACCTGCCCTCGGCCGTCCCGGCCATGGTTCTGCTGACCATCCCCACCCTGCTGGGCACCCTCTGGTACGGCCCCGTCTATGCCACGGCCCAGAGCATCGTGGACCCGGCCATGCGGGCCACGGCCTCGGCGGTCCTGCTGTTCATCATCAACCTGATCGGGCTGGGACTGGGACCCGTCGCCGTGGGCGCGCTCAGCGACATCCTGGCCGGACCGGTGGGGCTGGGATCGGCGGAGGGTGTCCGCTGGGCCCTGATCATCTCGTCCCTTCTGGGCCTGGTGGCGTTCGGCCTGTTCTGGCAGGCCCGCAAGACCATCCGCGAGGACATGGTGGCCTGATCCCGCCACCTATTTCCCTACTGGCGCACTGACTTCCGTTACGTCTACAGTCGCCTCAAGAATTAGAACAAATGTTTGAGGGGAGAGAGTCTTCAATGGCCGAGGCGATCGCGTCCGGCGGGTCAAAACCCGTCTATTCCAACGGCTACAAGGCCACGGTGCTGGGCCTGCTGCTCGCCACCTACACCTTCAACTTCATCGACCGGACGATCATCGCCACCATCGGCCAGGCCATCAAGGTGGACCTGAAACTCACCGACACCCAGCTGGGCCTGCTGGGTGGTCTCTATTTCGCCCTGCTCTACACCCTGCTCGGCATCCCCATCGCTCGCCTGGCCGAACGCTGGAACCGGGTGACGATCATCTCGGTCTCCCTCGTGATCTGGTCGGGTTTCACGGCCCTGTGCGGCAGTGCCGCCAGCTTCGCGCAACTGGCCGCCTACCGTTTCGGCGTCGGGATCGGCGAAGCCGGCTGCTCGCCGCCCAGCCACTCGCTGATCAGCGACTATTATGCCCCCAAGCAACGGGCCACGGCCCTGTCGATCTACTCGTTCGGTATTCCGCTGGGCACCATGTTCGGCGCGGTGGCCGGTGGCTGGTTGGCCCAGGAGTTCAGCTGGCGCGTCGCCTTCGTGATCGTCGGCCTGCCCGGCATCCTGCTGGCCCTGATCGTCAAGCTGGTGGTCAAGGAACCGCCGCGCGGCCATTCCGAGATGAAGGAATCTCCGCTGGAGGCCGAGGACGTCGTGGTCGAGCCGCCGAAACCGGCCTTCTCGATGGCCACCGAGTTCGCGGAAATGTGGGCCGTCACCAAGGTGCTGTTCGGCAAGTGGCCGGTGCTGCACATGGTGCTGGGTGTGACCATTGCCTCGTTCGGCTCCTATGGCTCGGGGGCCTTCGTGCCGTCCTACTTCGTGCGGGCCTTTGGGCTCGATCTGGCCCAGGTCGGGCTGATCACCGGCCTGATCGGTGGCTTCTCGGCCGGCATCGGCACCCTCGTCGGCGGTTTCCTCAGCGACTGGGCCGGCAAGAAGAGCGCCAAGTGGTACGCCCTGACCCCGGCCATCGGCCTGACCATCTGCACGCCAATCTACATCCTGGCCTATCTGCAGACCAACTGGCAGGCCACGGCCCTGATCCTGCTGATCCCGGGCATCTTCCACTATGTCTATCTGGCCCCGACCTTCGGCGTGGTGCAAAACTCGGTGGACCCGCGCCGTCGCGCCACGGCCACGGCCATCCTGTTCTTCTTCCTCAATCTGATCGCCCTGGGCGGCGGCCCCGTCTTCACCGGCTGGCTGATCGACCACCTGGCCCAGTACAACTTCAACACGCCCAACGCCGGAGGCCTGATCTCGTCTCTGGTCGGCTCGTTCGGCCTGCCGGACTCGGCCGCGAGCTTCGCAGCCACCTGCCCCGGCGGCGTCGCCCCCAAAGGCTCAGCGGCGGACCTTGC
>NZ_QAII01000011.1:12683-25125 GCF_003060965.1 Caulobacter sp. HMWF025
CATCGGCATGGTCAAGCACATGAAGGAACGGGCGGTGGCCCAGGCCTGAGGGCAGGACGATACTCGCCCCCTCCGGATGCTGCGCATCCTCCTCCCCCAAAGGGGGAAGATGAGAAGCGCTGACGTCATCTTCCCCCTCTGGGGGAGGAGGGCCGAAAGGCCCGGAGGGGGCAAGTTTCCGCCAGACTACCTTGACTCACCGGCCCCATCGGCCGAAACGCCCCGTCCATGATCAGCCGTTACGCCCGCCCCGAAGCCGCCGCCATCTGGTCCAGCCAGACCAAGTACAAGATCTGGTTCGAGATCGAGGCCCATGCCGCCGACGCCATGGCCGAGCTGGGGGTCATCCCCAAGCTGTCGGCCGAGACGATCTGGGAAAAGGGTCGCGACGCGGTCTGGGACAGCGACCGCATCGACGAGATCGAGCGCGTCACCAAGCATGACGTCATCGCCTTCCTGACCCACGTGTCGGAAATCGTCGGCCCCGAGGCGCGCTTCCTGCACCAGGGCATGACCAGCTCCGACGTGCTGGACACCTGTTTCGCCGTCCAGCTGTCGCGCTCCACCGATCTGCTGATCGAGGGCGTCGACCTCCTGCTGGCCGCTCTCAAGCGCCGGGCGATGGAACACAAGATGACGGTCTGCGTCGGTCGCAGCCACGGCATCCATGCCGAACCAGTCACCTTCGGGCTGAAGCTCGCCGGCTATTACGCCGAGTTCCAGCGCGCCAAGGAGCGCCTGGCGATGGCCAAGTTCGAGGTCGCCACCTGCGCCATCAGCGGCGCCGTCGGCACCTTCGCCAATGTCGATCCCCGCGTCGAAGAACATGTCGCCAAGATGATGGGCCTGACGGTCGAGCCGGTTTCGACCCAGGTCATCCCCCGCGACCGCCACGCGGCCTATTTCTGCGCCCTCGGCGTAGTGGCCTCGTCGATCGAACGCCTGGCCACCGAGATCCGCCACCTGCAGCGCACCGAGGTTCTGGAAGCCGAAGAGCCCTTCGATCCGGGCCAGAAGGGCAGCTCGGCCATGCCCCACAAGCGCAACCCGATCCTGACCGAGAACCTGACCGGCCTGGCCCGGCTGGTCCGCTCGGCCGTGACCCCGGCGCTGGAAAACGTCGCCCTCTGGCATGAGCGCGACATCAGTCACTCGTCGGTCGAGCGCGGCATCGGCCCGGACGCCACCGTCCACCTCGACTTCGCCCTGCGCCGTATGGCCAGCGTCATTGAGCGCTTCAACATCTATCCCGAGAACATGGCCAAGAACCTCGACAAGCTCGGGGGCCTGGTGTTCTCGCAGCGGGTCATGCTGGCCCTGACGCAAGAAGGCGTCAGCCGCGAAGACGCCTATGCCGCCGTGCAGGGCAATTCGATGAAGGTGTGGCGTGGCGAAGGCAAGTTCATCGACTTCCTCAAAGCCGATCCCGTAGTCTCCAAGGCCCTGTCGGACAGCGTTCTCGAAGAGCTGTTCGACTACGGCTATCACACCAAGAACGTCGACGTGATCTTCCGCCGCGTGTTCGGCGAACAGGGCTGAGGATGAGCGAACCGCCGGTCCTTCGCCTCAATCCGGCGCTGGATCCGGCGGCCTTTGCCCCGGCCTATGCCCGCGACGGGCTGGTGCGTATCCCCGAGGTGTTCGAGCCGGCGGTCGTCGACCGTCTGGCCGGTATCCTGGAACAGACCCTCGACTGGGATGTCATCTGCTCCACCGAGACCGGTGGGGCCGAGATCATGGATCGTGCGCGCCGGGCCCAGCTGGGTCCGGATGCGGTGGCCGGCCGGCTGCATGCAGCGACGCTGAAGGCCCGCAGCGGCTTTGCCTATGTCTATCTCGGCTATCCGATGATCAACGCCTATGTCGACGGCCGCGATCCGGGGCACCCGATCCACGCCCTGACGGCGTTCCTCAACAGTCCCGACTTCATCGCCTTCGGCGCAGCGGTGACCGGCGAGACAACGATCACCAAGGTCGACGCCCAGGCCACCCTCTATCGTCCGGCCGACTTCCTGACCCTGCACGATGATACCGGCGTGGGTGAGCGGCTGGCGGCCTATACCCTGGGCCTGACCCGCCACTGGCGGCCCGACTGGGGCGGGCAGCTGCTGTTCCATGACGCCAACGGCGACGTCGAGCGCGGCTTTGCCCCGGCCTTCAATGTCCTGACCCTGTTCAGGGTGCCACGCGCCCACTCGGTGGCGCCCGTAGCCCCCTATGCCGGCGCGCCGCGCCTGACCGTTACCGGCTGGCTGCGGAACGACCCGCCCAATGGCCGCTGAGCGCAAGCGCGGCTTTCCGCCCGTCGTCGATGCCCGGACCCGCCTGCTGATCCTCGGCAGCCTGCCCGGCGAGGCTTCGCTTGCCGCCGGCGAGTACTACGGCAACCCGCGCAACACCTTCTGGCGGCTGCTTGAACAGGTACTTGAGCGGCCGCTGGTGGTTCTGCCCTATTCCGACCGCCTGCAGGCCCTGCTGGAGCGGCAGGTCGGATTGTGGGACGTGATTGCCGAGGCCGAGCGCCGCGGCAGCCTGGATGCGGCAATTCTCGATCCCGCCGCCAATGACCTGCCCGCCCTGATCGACACCCTGCCGCAGCTCGAGACGGTGGCCTTCAACGGCGCAACAGCGGCCCGGTTGGGCCTGCGCGGGCTGGCAAGCGTCGGTCGCCCCCTGAGCACCCTCGCCCTGCCCTCCTCCAGCCCGGCGCATGCCGCCGTGACCTTCGAACAAAAAGCTCAGGCCTGGGCCGGACTGCGCAAGGCTCTCGCCTGAATCCACGCACATTACAGCGTTTTCATCTGCTTTGCGGGCCCGCTTGGGGCAGCATCCGCGCCAATCCGGGGAGAGACTATAATCATGCGTTTGATACTGCTGGCCGCGAGCTCGGCCGTCGTTCTGTCACTGGCCGTTCCGGCCGCCTTTGCCGCTGAACCGGCCAAGCCAATGTACGGGACCTGGGGCGTGGACCTCACGGCGCGCGATCAGTCGGTGAAGCCGGGCGACAACTTTGACAAGTACGTCAACGGGGCCTGGGAGGCCCGCACCGAGATCCCCTCTGACCAGGCTTCGGCGGGTGCAGGCTACGACGTCTACAACCGCTCGCAGGATCAACTGCGCACCCTGATCGAAACGGCCGATGCCTCGACCCAGATCGGCGGGCTCTACAAGAGCTTCATCGACGAGGCCCGGCTTGAGGCGCTGGACGCTGCACCGCTGAAGGCTGACCTGGCCAAGATCGCCGCGATCACCACCAAGGCCGACTTCGCCCTGGCCATGGGCCGGGCGCACGGCGGCGTCGGGTCCGACATCTTCTCGCTGGATATCTATCCGGACGCCAAGAACCCCGAGATCAATACCCTCTATATCGGCCAGTCGGGCCTGGGCCTGCCCGACCGCGACTACTATCTGACCGACGGTTTCAAGCCGCAGCTGGAGGCCTATACGGCCTTCATCGCGCGGGCCCTGACAATGGTCGGCTATGCCGATCCGGCCAAGAGCGCCGCCGATGTCGTGGCCTTTGAGACGGCCATCGCCAAGGCCAGCTGGGCCGTCGCCGATCGCCGCGACATCGACAAGGTCTATAACCCGGTCACCCAAGCCGAACTCGCGGCCTATGCGCCGGACTTCCCTTGGACGGCCTATCTGGCCGCGGCCGGGATCAAGGATGTCGCCAAGCCGGTGCTGGGCGAAAAGACCGCCGTGCGCGACATTGCCGCCCTTTACAATGCGACCCCGCTCGAGACCCTCAAGGCCTGGCAGACCTTCCATTCCATCCAGGAAATGTCGCCCTACCTCTCGAAGCGCTTCGTCGACAGCCGCTTTGAATACACCAAGGCCCTCAGCGGCCAGTCGACCCAGCGCCCCCGCTGGAAGCGCGGCGTCGTCCTGGTGGACGGCAGCCTCGGCGAGGTCGTCGGCCAGACCTATGTCGCCAAGTACTTCCCGCCATCATCCAAAGCCAAGATGGTCGAGCTGATCGCCAATCTGAAGAAGGCCATGGCCGCCCGCATCGACGGCGCGCCCTGGATGGCCGCCGCCACCAAGGCCGAGGCCCAGACCAAACTGGCCAAGATGGACGTCATGGTCGGCTATCCCGACAAGTGGCGCGACTATTCGGGTCTGAAGATCGACGCCACCGACCTCTACGGCAACGTCAAGCGCAGCAGCGCCTTTGAGTGGGCCTATGCCCTCGGCGATCTGGGCAAGCCGGTCGACAGCAGCAAGTGGGCGATGACCCCGCAGACCGTCAATGCCTACAACGGCGGCCTCGAGAACAAGATCGTCTTCCCGGCCGGCATCCTCCAGGCCCCCTATTTCGATCCCGCAGCCGACCCGGCCGTGAACTACGGAGCCATCGGCGCGGTGATCGGTCACGAGATCAGCCACGGCTTTGATGATCAGGGCCGCAAGATCGACGCCAAGGGGGCCCTCCGCGACTGGTGGACGGCCGAAGACGCCAAGCGCTTCGAGGCCCAGGCCGATATCCTCGGCAAGCAGTACGACCAGTACGAGCCTGTTCCGGGGGCCAAGATCAACGGCAAGCTGACCATGGGCGAGAACATCGCCGACCTCGCCGGCCTGCAGGTCGCCATCGACGCCTATCACGCCTCGCTGGGCGGCAAGCCTGCGCCGGTGATTGACGGCATGACCGGCGACCAGCGCCTGTTCCTGGCCTTCGCCCAGGCGTGGCAGGAAAAGTCACGTCCGGACTCGCTGAAGCAGCAGATGGCCTCTGATCCGCACTCGCCCTCGTCGTTCCGTGTGATCGGCCCGACGCGCAATGTCGATGCCTGGTACACCGCCTTCGGCGTCAAGCCGGGCGAGGCCTACTATCTGTCGCCGGAGGCCCGCTCGCGGGTCTGGTAGCAACAGCTGAACATCCGTGTGGCATCAGCGGGGGCGTGGCGATCACGCCCCCGCTTTTGTTTGTCGGTGGGCCGGATAGCAGGCAGGGTCTGAGCATGATCTATGCGCGCGCCGTGGCTGGAACCCGCTTCGTCTTCGATGGCCTGGCCGATCTGATGGCCAAGGCCTCCCCCCTGCGCTCGGGCGACGTTCTGGCCGGCCTTGCTGCGACCAGCGCCCAGCAGAATATCGCCGCCCGCATGGTGCTGGCCGACACCCCGCTGAGCACCTTCCTGAGTGAAGCCCTGGTCCCCTACGAGCGCGATGAGGTCACACGGCTGATTCTCGACACCCATGACGCGGCCGCCTTCGCCCCGGTCGCCGGCCTGACCGTCGGCGGCTTTCGCGACTGGCTCTTGTCAGAGGCCGCCACGCCCGCCGTCCTGGCCCGGCTGGCACCCGGCCTGACGCCTGAGATGGCGGCCGCCGTCAGCAAGATCATGCGCAACCAGGACCTGATCCTGGCGGCCAGCAAGTGTCAGTTGACGACGCGGTTTCGCAACACCATCGGCCTGCCAGGGACCATGGCGGTTCGCCTGCAGCCCAACCACCCGACCGACGATCCCGCCGGGATCACCGCCTCGATGCTGGACGGCCTGATGTATGGCTGTGGCGACGCGGTGATCGGTATCAACCCGGCCAGCGACAATCTCTCGATTCTGGGTGACCTGATGCGCCTGATGGACGACCTGATCCAGCGCTTCGAGATCCCCACTCAGTCCTGTGTGCTGACCCATGTGACCAGCGCCATCGAACTGGTCGAACGGGGAGCACCGGTTGACCTGGTCTTTCAGTCCATCGCCGGGACACAGGCCGCAAACGCCAGCTTCGGCGTGACCCTCTCGCTGCTTCAGGAGGGCCTCGACGCAGGGCGGTCGCTGAAGCGCGGAACCATCGGCGACAACGTCATGTATTTCGAGACCGGTCAGGGCTCGGCCCTGTCGGCCGGCGCACACCACGGCGTGGACCAGCAGACCCTTGAGGCCCGTGCCTATGGCGTAGCCCGGGCGTTCGAACCGCTTTTGGTCAACAGCGTGGTCGGCTTCATCGGCCCCGAGTACCTCTATGACGGCAAGCAGATCATCCGGGCCGGGCTGGAGGATCATTTCTGCGGCAAGCTGCTGGGCGCGCCGCTCGGGGTGGACGTCTGCTACACCAACCACGCCGAGGCCGACCAGGACGATATGGACACCTTGCTGACCCTGCTGGCCACGGCGGGAGTGACCTTCATCATGGGCGTGCCGGGGGCCGACGACGTGATGCTGAACTATCAGTCCACCTCGTTCCACGACGCCCTCTATGTGCGCGAACTGCTGGGCAAGACCCGCGCACCCGAGTTTGAGGCCTGGCTGGCGCGCCTGCGGATCACCGGCCCGGACGGTCGACTGGCACCGGCCAGCGCCGGTCATCCCCTGCTGACGGCGCGCGCATGAACAGGCCACCGTCAAATGTGCCGCCCGATCCATGGAGCGCCCTGCGCGCCCACACGCCCGCCCGCATTGCTCTGGGCCGCAGCGGCGCCAGCCTGCCCACCCAAGAGGTGCTGGCCTTCGCCCTGGCCCACGCCCAGGCCCGCGACGCGGTGCATACGAGCTTTGAGGCCCAGGCGGTCGGCGAGGCCATCGCCTCCCTCGGCCTGGAGACGCTGCAGGTCGCCAGCGCTGCGCCAGATCGCGCCACCTATCTGCGTCGGCCTGACCTTGGCCGGCGACTGTTGGAAACCTCTCGCGACGCTCTCAAACTGCAGACGCGTGGGCCGGCGGATCTGGTCATCGTCGTCGCCGACGGCCTGTCCAGCACTGCTGTCCACACCCACGCCGCGCCCCTGATCGCCGCCCTGCTACCCCAGGTCCATCAGCAAGGCTGGTGCCTGGGGCCTGTCGTCATAGCCCGTCAGGCCCGGGTGGCACTGGGCGACGAGGTCGGCGAGATCTTCGGTGCGCGACTGGTCCTGCTGCTGGTCGGCGAGCGGCCGGGTCTGTCCTCACCCGACAGCCTGGGTGCCTATCTGACCTTCGCCCCGCGCGTGGGCCTGACCGATGAAGCCCGCAACTGCGTCTCCAACATCCGCACCGAAGGACTGTCCTACGAACAGGCTGCCTTCAAGCTGGTGTGGCTGGCGCGTGAGGCACTGCGCCTGGGCGAAAGCGGCGTGGCCCTGAAGGACGAGAGCGACACCGCCCAACTGGCCCCGCCAAGGCCTGCGCTCTCGCCCCAGCCCTAGCGCAGGGACCGAAAAGGTCGCCGCGGCGCGGGCAGAGATGACATGGTTTTGCACGCCGCCCGCTCCAGGTGCCGAAATTGTAAACGCCAATCGCCGAAAGCCGGTTTACCGCCCTGCCGGAGTCGCCGCCCCCCGGCCCCGCGCGCAACCTTGGATGAAGCTTCGCATTCAGGGGGACCACGATGAGCGAACCAGCAGCCGGGGGCGGCGTCAGTTATGAAAAGGTCGATGCGGCCTATTTCGACAAGCGGGGCCTGAAGCGATACGCGGGCGTATTCTCGCTTTGGGCTCTGGGCGTCGGCGCGGTGATCTCGGGCCAGTTCTCGGGTTGGAACCTGGGCATGGGCGTCGGGGGCTGGGGTGGCATGCTGGTAGCCACGCTGATCATCACGGTGATGTATCTGGGCCTGACCTTCTCCATCGCCGAAATGGCGGCGGCCCAGCCCCATACCGGTGGGGCCTACAGCTTCGCACGTTCGGCCATGGGCCCCTGGGGCGGCTTCATTACCGGCCTCTGCGAGAATGTCGAATATGTGCTGACGGCCGCTGTCGTGTGCTTCTTCATCGGCAGCTATCTGGGCGGAATCTTCGAGACTCCCGCCTGGGCCCAGCCGCTCTACTGGATCGGGGCCTATGTTGTCTTCGTCGGCCTGAACGCCGGCGGCGTGGCGATGTCATTCCGGTTCACCGTGGGCATCACCCTGCTGGCCTTGGCCTGCCTTGTCGTGTTCTGGGTCAGCGCCCTGCCTCACGCCGACTTCGCCAGATACGCCCTCAATGTGGGTCCCGGCGGAACCGAGTTGCCGGAGGGGCATGGCCCCTTCCTGCCGGCCGGCATTGGTGGGGCCCTGGCTCAATTGCCGTTTGCTGTCTGGCTGTTCCTGGCCATCGAGCAACTTCCCCTGGCGGCCGAGGAATCCCACACGCCCCAGCGCGACCTGCCCAAGGGCATTATCCTGGGCATGCTGACCCTGATCGTCTCGGCCCTGCTGGTGCTGTGGCTGAATGCTTCGATCCCGGCTGGAACCTTTGCCCTGTCCAAGTCGGGCGAGCCGATCCTGGACGGCTTCCGCGCCATCTATGGCGGCGGGGCCCTGGCCAAGGTTCTCGCGGCAGTAGCCGTGGCGGGCCTGGTGGCCAGTTTCCACGCCATCATCTTCGCCTATGGCCGGCAGATCTACTCGCTGTCGCGCGCCGGCTACTTCCCCCGTGCCCTCTCAGTGACCCACGGGGTGCGCAAGACGCCGGACGTTGCGGTGATCACCGGCTCGCTCGCAGGCCTGGGCGTCCTGCTGGCCGTGTGGTTCATCATGGGAGCCGAAAAGGGCGCGGCCGTGATCGGCGGCACCCTGCTGAACATGGCCGTGTTCGGGGCCATGCTGTCCTATGTGGCCCAGGGGGCCTCGTTCATCCTGCTGCGCCGGAACTTCCCGGACATGGAGCGCCCGTACAGGAGCAAGTTCGGCCTGGCGGGTGCGGGCCTGACGGTGGTGATCTCGCTGGTAACGATCTTCTACCAGCTGAAAGACCCCATCTATCGGGCCGGGGTCATCGGCGTCGCCGTGTGGTTTGCAATCGGCATCGCCTATTTCGCCGCCTTCGGCCGCAAGAAGCTGGTGCTGTCGCCTGAGGAGGCCTTCGCCATCAGCGGCGGCAAGAGCGCCTACGAGACACACTGACAAGCCGGCCGGACGCAGAGCGGCCCCTGCGTCCGGCTTCAGGCCCTATTGGGCGACGGCGAGGGCCTCGATACGGATGGCCACGCTGTCGCCGATCATCCCGGCGGCCGACGCGCTGCCAAAGGCCTTGCGGCTGACCGTGCCGGTGATGGTGAAGCCGGCCTGCTGCTTCTGGCTGTTGGGCGACTTGCCGATCTTGTTCAGCTTGACGTCGAGGGTGACCGGCTGGGTCACACCCATGATCGTCATGTCGCCGGTGACCCTGGCAGTGTCTGCCCCGGTCTTTTCCACCTTGGTCGACTTGAAGGTCATGGTCGGCGACTTGACCGCATTCAGCCAGCGCTCGCCCTTCAGGTGCTCGTCGCGGGTGGTGTTGGCAGACAGCAGGCTGTCCACATAGACCGTCGCCTCGACCCGTGACTTCTCCGGCGCGGCTTCATCCAGCCAGATCGTGCCTTCCGACTTCGCAAAGATGCCGATCACCGAGTTGAAGCCGAAGCGGTCGATGACGAAGGTGGTTTCGGTATGGGCCTCGTCGAGCTTGTAGGCGACCTCGGCGGCCATGGACGGCGCGGCGGCGGCCGACAGGGCGGCACCGGCGAACAGGGCGGCAAGCAGGCGTTTCATGGGGCGTCTCCTTCGTCATTCCCGGACGGGACCGCGCGGACCTTCCCGCGCGGTCGGAGACTCTGCAAGCCGGAAACGGGGTCTGTGTTCCAAACCGGGCGCGGCCGGGGCTCAGGCCACGCCTTCGGCGAGCAGCTCGTCCAGTTGCTCGAACTGCAGCGGCAAGCCCGCCGCCGAGCCCTGCAGGGCTTCGTCGCAGGCCGCCTTGCTGGGATAGAGCTCGCTGAGGGTCAGAAGGGTCTTGCCGCCCTGATCCTCGAACATGACGGTCGTCACCGTGATCTCGCCGCTCTCCTCATTGGTCCAGACGATGCGCGAGGGCGGGGTGACGTCAGTGTAGGTGCCGTAAAACGCCATCGCATTGGCCGCGTCCAGGCCGAACTCAAGGCGATAGCCGCCGCCGGTGCGGACATCCATCTCGCAGGCCCGCAGGGGCACGCCCAGGGCCTTGGGCACCCACCAGCGCTGGAAGAGGTCGGCCCTGGACCAGGCCTCGAACACAAGCTCGACCGGGCCGTCGAACAGCCGGGTCACGACCAGTTCCAGGTCAGATTTCCGTACTACCACCGTCTTGTTCATTCCGGCCATTGGCTTCCTCCCGCGCCTTCAGTTCCGTGACGACCTCGTCCAGCGCATCGAAGCGCAGCGCCCAACGTTGCCGGTACTTCTCGATCCATGCCGCCTCGGCCTCCAGCCCGCCCGGGGCCAGCCGACAGGTCCGGACGCGGCCGGTCTTTTCCGTCACCACCAGTCCAGCGTTTTCCAGCACCGCGACGTGCTTCTTCATGCCCGTGAGGGTCATGCCGAACCGCTGGGCCAGATCCGTGATCGAGGCCTCGCCGCGCCCGAGCTGCTCCAGCACGCTCCGACGGGTGGCGTCCGAAAGCGCGGCAAAGGTGGCATCTAGCGGGGCGAACTTATACTGAACCATTCGGTTCACTATTGGGCCCGATCCGCCCCGATGCAAGCCCGAAAATGAAAAACCCCCGACCTTGCAAGGCCGGGGGCTTCAGAGTCGCTAACTGGATTGCGTGGCCTAGTTCTTGGCTTGGTCGACCAGCTTGTTCTTGGCGATCCACGGCATCATGTCGCGCAGGCGGCCACCGACCTCTTCGATCTGGTGCTCGGCCGAACGGCGACGGGTCGCCTTGAAGCTCGGCTGGCCGACAGCGTTTTCCAGCATGAAGTCGCGGACGAACTTGCCCGACTGGATGTCTTCCAGAACGCGTTTCATCTCGGCCTTGGTCTCCGGCGTGATGATGCGCGGACCGGTGACATACTCGCCGTACTCGGCCGTGTTGCTGATCGAGTAGTTCATGTTGGCGATGCCGCCTTCATACATGAGGTCGACGATCAGCTTCAGTTCGTGCAGGCACTCGAAATAGGCCATTTCTGGCGCATAGCCGGCTTCCACCAGCACTTCGAAGCCGGCGCGGACCAGCTCGACCGTGCCGCCGCACAGAACGGCCTGTTCGCCGAACAGGTCGGTTTCGCACTCTTCGCGGAAGTTGGTCTCGATGATGCCCGAGCGGCCGCCGCCGATGGCGCTGGCATAGGCCAGGCCCAGGTCGTGGGCGTTTCCGGTGGCGTTATGATGCACCGCGATCAGGCAGGGCACGCCGCCGCCCTTCTGGTATTCGCCGCGCACGGTGTGGCCGGGGCCCTTGGGCGCGACCATCAGCACGTCGATGGTGTCCTTGGGCTCGATCAGGCCGAAGTGAACGTTCAGGCCGTGAGCGAACAGCAGGGCTGCGCCGTCGCGGATGTTGGGGGCGATGTCGTTCTTGTAGATCGCGGCCTGGTGCTCGTCGGGAGCCAGGATCATGATCAGGTCGGCCCAGGCTGCGGCCTCGGCCACGGTCATGACCTTCAGGCCCTCACCTTCGGCCTTCTTGGCCGTGGCCGAGCCGGCGCGCAGGGCGACGGCGACGTTGCTGGCACCCGAGTCCCGGAGGTTCAGGGCGTGCGCGTGACCTTGCGAACCATAGCCTACGATCGCGATCTTCTTGTCCAAGATGCGGGCGAGGTCGGCGTCGCGATCATAATAGACGCGCATGTTTTTTCTCCAAGGACTGGTCAATCAGGCCGAACCGCGCAACGGCGGAGCGACAAAGGCCGGGCGTTTGAGCGTTTTTTTGCCGTTTCGTCAAGGTGCGGCGCACCATTGCCAGGACAGCGACGCTCCCCCGCGCAGGTTTTAGCGCGTGCGCGGCGCAGGCGCCACGCCGGGCAGCCAGATCCCGTAGTTTCGCCCATGAAAAAGGGCTCCCCGCATGGAGGAGCCCTGTCATCATCCGGGAGGTCCGGCTACCAGAAGAGGCTGTAATAGACGCTCAGCACCTGGCCACTCCAGACATCGACCAGAATGGCGTCATCGCCCACCCGGACCCACTCGCAGCCGATCGGCGGCTGGGGCAGGCCGTAGCGATACCAGTCCAGATAGTAGGCGCTGGAGTACCAGCCGCCCGGCAGATAGTCGCCGAACGTCCAGCTGCGCACATACCAGCCGCGCGGATAGCGGTAGGCCCCGAGCCGGAACCGCTGTGAAGAGTGGAAGCTGGGCCGGTAGGAACGCTGGTCATAATAGGAGCGGCCACGGTCGCGGTCGCGATACTGGCCGCCATAGCCGGGCCGGCCGCGATCTTCGTGCCGGCGATCCCAGCCGCCGGAATTCCAGCCGCCGCGATCCCATCCGCCGTAGCGATCACCGCCCCGTCCATCCCGGTCTCGTCCATCGCGGTCACGGTCGCCACGGTTCCAGTCCTGGCCGCCACGGTTGTCGTTGCGATTGTCGTTGCGGTCGCCGCCCGGACGGCCCTGGTCGGGACGGCCCTGATCAGGACGGCCGCCCTGATCGCCACGGCCCCAGTCACGACCGGCACGGTCATCACGGCCCCGGTCATCGCGGCCCCAGTCGCGGCCGTCCGAAGGACGCGGCTGCGGGGCCTGCGGAGCCTGGGGTGCCGGCGGGGCCTGGGGCGGAGCCGGCGCCCCAGGCTCCGCA
>NZ_QAII01000011.1:25160-29489 GCF_003060965.1 Caulobacter sp. HMWF025
GATCATCCCGGTCGCCACGGTCGGCCTGCCAGCCGCCGCCTGGGCGCTCGCCACCGCGGTCTCCGCCACGGTCACCTCCGCGATCGCCACGGTCGCCGCGCGCCTCGCGCGGGGCCTGCTGACGCTCCTGCTGCTGCTGTTGCTCGCGCTGCGCAGCCACTGCTCCGGCCGAACCGGCCTCCGCCGCTGCTCCGCCCAGCAGCGACAACACCATGGCGGTCGAAATCAGACGCTTCATTTCCTGCTCCAAAAGGCCTTGTGCCAGGCCCGGGCTTTGTCCCTTGATAGCAAGATCGTCCTTCCAGGATGAACCGCGTTTGAACGAAGCGACGAGTTGCCTATGCCCGCCCACCCCCAGGATATTGTCGGCTTCTGGCGTTCGGCAGGCCCGAGAAAGTGGTTCGCCAAGGACCCGGCCTTTGATTCGATGATCGCCCTGAGGTTCGAGCAGACCCACTACCGGGCAGCCATGCGCCGCTATGATCATTGGCTTGAGGCAGCGGACGGAGCCCTGGCGCTGATGATCCTGCTCGACCAGTTCCCGCGCAATCTCTACCGCGGCACCGCCCACGCCTTCGCCACCGATCCCCTGGCGAGGACCATGGCCCGTCAGGCCCTGGCCGCCGGTCATGATCAGGCCACCGATCCGATGATGCGGCTGTTCTTCTATCTGCCGTTCGAGCACTCCGAGACCCTGGCCGACCAGGAGTTCTGCGTCGAACTGTGCGCGGCGTTACAGGCCGATGGCGGGGACGCCAGGGCCATGACCTCGGCCATCGAGCATCGCGACATCATCGCCCGCTTCGGCCGGTTCCCGCACCGCAACCCGCTGCTCGGTCGCGAGACAACGCCCGAGGAGCAGGCCTTTCTCGATGAGGGCGGATTCGCCGGTTAGGCCATCCGTGCGCCTGCGCCGCACTGGGCAAGCCGGCGATTCGCGCCCATTCTGGGTTCATGACCACCGCCGTTCTCGCCCCCGCCAAAGCCGCCGCCGACCACCCGGAGCGGCAGTACCTGAACCTGCTGGCCGACATTCTCGAGAACGGCGTGCAGCGCGGTGACCGGACCGGCACCGGCACCCTCGGCGTGTTCGGTCGCCAGATCCGCTTTGACCTCGCCAAGGGCTTCCCGGTCCTGACCACCAAGAAGCTGCACCTGCGCTCGATCTTCATTGAGCTGTTGTGGTTCCTGCGCGGCGACACCAATGTCCGCTGGCTGCAGGAGAACGGCTGCAAGATCTGGGACGAATGGGCCGACGAGAACGGCGACCTTGGCCCCGTCTATGGCAAGCAGTGGCGGTCCTGGGCGGCTCCGAACGGCCAGTCCATCGACCAGATCGCCAACCTGGTCGAGAGCCTGAAGACCAATCCCAACAGCCGCCGCCATATCGTGTCGGCCTGGAACCCGGCCGATGTCGAGGACATGGCCCTGCCGCCCTGTCACTGCCTGTTCCAGTTCTTCGTCGCGGACGGCAAGCTGTCCTGCCAGCTCTACCAGCGCAGCGCCGACGTCTTCCTGGGCGTGCCGTTCAACATCGCCAGCTACGCCCTGCTGACCCTGATGGTCGCCAAGGTGGTCGGACTGGAACCCGGCGAGTTCGTCCACACCTTCGGCGACGCCCACCTCTATCTGAACCACCTGGACCAGGCCCGCGAGCAGATGAGCCGCGAGCCCTTCCCCTTCCCCACCCTGACCATCGCTGACAAGCGCGACCTGTTCGCCTTCACCTATGAAGACTTCAGGCTGGAGGGCTATGAGGCCCATCCGCATATCAAGGCCGAGGTCTCGGTCTGACCTGGGCCACCGATCGTCTTGACCAGCTGAAGGCCGACGACACGGCCCTGCCGCCCGTTGTCGAGACCCTGAAACTGGGCGGACTGGATGACTGGGGCCCGGGCTGGGCCAGGAAGACCTGGCATCCTTCGCCGGAACTGCTCAATAGCGACGGCTCTATGTTTGGCGGCTATCTGGCCGCCCTCGCTGACCAGATCCTCGCCTTCGCGGCCATGACCGCAGCCCCGTCAGACGCCATGTTTCGTACCAGCCATCTGAAGATCGACTTCATTCGCGTGGGTAAGGCCGAACCCCTGCGCCTGGAGGGGCGGGTTGTGGCGAAAACGCGCTCGGTCATCCACGTCGAGGCAGACCTTGTCCGGCCCGATGGCGAACTGATCGCCCGCGCCAGCGCCCAACAGATCATCGTCCCCTTCGGTCAGGCCTAGGGCTTCAGCACGATCTTCCCGGCGGTTCCCGCCGACTGCAGCAGGTCCTGGGCCTTGGCCGCCTCGGCCAGGGGGAAGGTCGCCCCGATCTGCGGATCCAGGCTCCCGGCCCCGATCAGGGCCATCACGGCGGCGAGGTCCTCGCGATAGACGTCCGGCCGGGCATCGCGCCACGAGGTGACGTTGTAGCCGACCACGCCCTGGCTGGCGGAGAACAGCTTCAGCGCCGACAGCCGATCCGCCAGCAGCATCCGGATCATGGCCGCGGGCCGCATCTTGCCGCCCTTGGTGGCGTCATAGCCGCCATAGAGCACCGCCGTGCCGCCGTCGCGCAGGGCGGCGATCGAGGCCTGCTTCAGGTGCGGCCCTCCGACGTGATCGAAGGCCGCCACCACGCCGCCGCCCGAGATCGCCCGCGCCCGCTCGGCTACCGGTTCGGCGCGATAGTCGACATAGAACCCGCCCTTGGCTTCAACCACGGCCCGCTTGCCGGCCGAGGCCGTGCCGATCGCCCGCACCCCGGAGAGGCGTGCCAGGTCCAGCAACAGGCCGCCGACCCCGCCGGCCGCGCCATGGACCAGGATCCACTCACCGGCCTTCGCCGAGGCGACCCGGTGGAACATCTGCCAGGCGGTCAGGCCGTTCAGGACACCGGCCACCAGTGCCTCGGCCGTGACGCTTTCCGGCGCAGGGACGAGATAGCAGGCTTCAACATTGCGGCGGTCTGCATAGGACCCCGTCACCGTCAGCGCCGCTACCCGCTGCCCCACGGCAAAGCTCTCGACGCCTGTGCCCAGGCTTTCGATCCGCCCGACGAGGTCATAGCCCGGCGTCACCGGGGCCTTGACCCCGGGATAGAGTCCCGTCCGCATGACGATGTCGGCGAAGGCCACGCCGGAGGCCTCGATCACGACCCGCGCCTCCCCCGGTCCAGGCGGCGGCAGCACAACCTTGCGGCCTTGCAGAACCTCGACGCCGCCCGTGCGGGCCATGTGCATCTCGAACGCCGTATCGCCCATGGTCAGCTCCCCACGATTTCGCAACAAGTTAACGCCGTTCAGATAACGCGCAAGACCTGACGTCTGGCGTCCGTCCCGGGGCGGCGCTAAGCAGGGCCCATGATCATTCCTCTCGCCCTCGTCGTCGCCCGCGCCGCTAACGGGGTCATCGGTCGCGACGGCGACCTGCCCTGGCGACTGAAGTCAGACCTGGCCCTGTTCAAGGCCAACACCCTGGGCAAGCCCGTGATCATGGGTCGCAAGACCTGGGACAGCCTGCCCCGCAAGCCCCTGCCCGGCCGCATGAACCTGGTTCTGACCCGCGACGGCAGTTTCGAAGCCGAGCACGCCGTGGTCTGCGAGAGCTTCATGGAAGCCGTCCAGATGGCCCGCGAACAGGCCGAGGAAGACGGCGTCGGCGAAGTCTGCGTGATCGGCGGCCACGCCCTGTTCGAAATGGCCCTGCCCAAGGCGAAACGGCTCTACCTCACCGAAGTGGCCGCCGAGGTCGAGGGCGACGTGACCTTCCCTGACTTCAACGAAGCCGACTGGATCGAGGTGCGCCGCGAGGAACACCCCGCCGGCGACGGCGACGACCATGCCTTCAGCTTCCGGGTCCTTGAGCGGCGTTAGCCCTCAGTCGTCGGTGAAATAGTCGGCGATGGTCGCATCCAGTGTCTCGAGGGCGAAGGACGGCGAGGCCGCCCGATCCAGCGCCCGGCGGACCTGCCAGGCGCTGCGTCCGACGTGCACCCCGATGCCACGCAGTTCGTCGACGATCGCCGTTCGGGTGACCTCGTCGACCGCCTTGTTGTTCTCCAGCCGGGCCTGATCCAGACGCCAGCCGAAATAGGTGTCGGGCGTCAGCTCGATGACGGCTCCCGGTGCCGGGAGCCATTCATAGATCGCGCTGCGCTGGTCGACCGCGTGGTCCAGATAGCCGGCCAGGCAGTTACGGTAACGGCGGGCCGCATCGCGGATCGCCGCAGCCGTCTCCAGCGGACGCAGGCGCTCGGTCCCCGGATGGGGCGGAGGCGGCAGGTCGCGACGGAAGTCCTCGGCGACCAGGCTGAACAGGGTCTTGGCCACCGGTGCCCGGCCCCAGGCAC
>NZ_QAII01000011.1:29499-30211 GCF_003060965.1 Caulobacter sp. HMWF025
ACGCTCGGCCAGCACCGGCGCTGGAAGCCGCCGCGCCAGCAGGGCATGGGCTTCGGCCAGGAGCGCCGCCTGGGCCGGCGTCACGCGCAGGGCGAGCCCCCCGGCGTCGCGAAGCTGGCGCGGCAAGGCCGACAGGGTCCGTACCGTCTCAGGCGTGATCTGGACAGCATGGCGCAGGGTCTTGGCCGGTTCGGCATCGGCCAGCAGGCTGACCAGGGCGCGATAGTCCTCGGCCGCCCAGGCGATCTCGCCCAGTCGCTCCAGGGCGCGACGGAGCCCTTCGGGGGCAGGCTTGACCACCAGGGGGATGGCCTTGCGCAGAGGCAGGTCGAGCAGGCGCGAGACCTCGACCACCGAAGGGTCACTCACATTGGCCAGCAGCAGGCAGACCAGATGACGTCGGGCCGCCGGAGCGGTCAGGAAGGCGGCGTGCGGTGCAGGCCACAGGGCGGCCACCACATCGGCATAGGAAGGCGCGATCAGGCGCAGAAGCGGCGAGGCGACCGAGGTCGGCTCTACCAGGGAAACAGCGTGCATTGAAAAAGCTCCGGCGACGGCCGGAGCGGCCGCGCTAGCGGGACGTGCGAATGAGGCGAACTGGCGACCACGCCTCCAACGGCGCGCGCCGACCCGCCATGATCGGGGGTTTGTCAGGCTGTGCGGCGTCAAAGGTCATAGGGTGGATCGTCTCCGGAGCGTTGTTGCGGCGGGG
>NZ_QAII01000011.1:30224-58466 GCF_003060965.1 Caulobacter sp. HMWF025
GGAGCCGGCAACAAGTACGCGATTGCCTGAAACCACACGCGTCGGGGTTGATGTTGCCGGAACGACACGGTTCAGCGAACCGCGAATCCTCAACATCGCAGACCACTGCCAACGAGATGACTAGCCGCATTCAAACGCCCGTTTATAGTCCTTCCACTCGCCCGGCAGAGGCGAACAGGGAGAGACAATATGGACATCGAACTCGTCGCCGAAGGCCTGCTGTTTCCGGAGGGGCCGATCGCCATGGCCGACGGCTCAGTGATCCTGACCGAGATCCAGGGCCAAAGGCTGAGCCGGGTGACGCCCGACGGCCGGCGCGAAACCGTGGCCGAAACCGGCGGCGGCCCGAACGGAGCTGCGATCGGGCCGGATGGCGCGATCTATGTGACCAATAACGGGGCCAGCTTCCAGTTCATCGACATGGGCGGCCTCAACGTGCCGGGCCCGACCCCGGTCAGTCACACGGGCGGCCTCATCCAGCGGATCGACATCGCCACGGGCGCGATCACGACCCTTTACACCGAATGCGACGGCAAGCCGCTGGTCGGCCCCAATGATCTGGTCTTCGACCGCCAGGGCGGCTTCTGGTTCACCGACCATGGCTGCAGCACGCCCGAAGGCCGCAAGTTCGGGGCGCTCTATTATGCCCTGCCGGACGGCTCGAAGATCGTCCGGGCCCGCGATCACTTCGTGTCACCCAACGGGGTGGGCCTCTCGCCGGACGAGAAGACCGTCTACATGGCCGACACCACGCTGGGCCGCCTGTGGTCCTTCGACATCGAGGCCCCGGGCCAGTTGGCCGCGCCCGCCGGCTTCGCGCCCGGCAATGTCGTCTGCAACCTGCCAGGCTACCAGTTGCTGGACAGCCTTGCTGTCGAGGCCGGCGGCAAGGTCTGTGTGGCGACGATCATCAATGGCGGTATCACAGTGTTTGATCCCGACGGCACCACCGAGCACTTCGCGTTCCCGGATGTGATTGTCACCAACATCTGTTTCGGCGGACCGGACATGCGCGACGCCTGGATCACGGCCTCGGGCACGGGCAAGCTCTACAAGGCGCGCTGGCCGCGGCCTGGCCTGAAGCTGAACTTCAATGCCTGAGATCAGCGCCCTCCCCTTCGGGGGAGGGTTTGCGGATCAGTCCCGCAGAATGGACCCGACGAGGAGCAGGACCAGGGCCGACAGTCCGAACAGTCCGGCCAGAATGGGTAGCAGTTGCATGAGGCTCGGTCTCCTGGGCACCACAGGATGACGAGGGGCCCTTCAGCCAGACCATGCGCCGGGGCCGTCCAGCCGGACAGCCCCGGAACAGGGGGGATCGGGCCCGAAGCCCGACGTTCCGCCGGACCTAGTAGAGGACGCCCAGCGCTTCGCGTTCAAAGCTCTTGAGTTCATCGTTGCGGCCTTCGCGGATCTTCACGACCCACTCGGGATCCTGCAGCAGGGCACGGCCCACACCGACCAGATCAAACTCGTTGCGCTCCAGGCGCTCCAGCAGGCCATCGATCGAGGCAGGCTGGCTGCCTTCGCCGCCAAAGGCCGCGATGAACTCGCCCGACAGACCGACAGACCCGACGGTGATGGTCGGCGCGCCGGTCAGCTTCTTGGCCCAGCCGGCGAAGTTCAGGTCGCTGCCTTCGAATTCGGGTTCCCAGAACCGGCGCTGCGAGCAGTGGAAGATATCGGCCCCGGCATCGGCCAGTGGCTGCAGCCAGGCTTCCAGCAGTTGCGGGGTCTCGGCATTGCGGACCGAATAGTCCTGCTGCTTCCACTGCGACAGGCGGATGATCACCGGATAGTCGGGGCCCACAGCAGCGCGCACGGCCTTCAGGATCTCGGCAGCGAACTTGCTGCGATCGGCGATGGTCGGACCGCCGAAGGCGTCCGAGCGAACATTGGTGCCTTCCCAGAAGAACTGATCGATCAGATAGCCGTGCGCGCCGTGCAGCTCGATGGCATCAAAGCCCAGCAGCTTGGCATTGCGGGCCGCGTCGGCGAAGGCGGCGATGGTGTCAGCCACCTCGGCATCGGTCATCGGTTCGGTGAAGGGGTTGCCGCCCTTCTTGGACAGGCCCGAGGGGCTGTCGATCTTGCCCAGAACGTCCTTACCCTTGGCGGCGCCGACATGCCAAAGCTGCGGCGCGATCAGGCCACCGGCGGCATGAACCTCGTCGACGACCGTCTTCCAGGCCGCCAGTTCCTTCTCGCCATGGAAGCGCGGCACATTGGCGTCATTCAGCGACGCGTCGCGGGCCACGCCCGTGCCCTCAGTGATGATCAGGCCGACCTGGTTCTCGGCGCGACGACGATAGTAGGCCGCCACGTCATCGGTCGGCACCCCGCCCGGAGAGAAGGAGCGCGTCATCGGGGCCATGACGACCCGGTTGGGCAGCTTCAGGGACTTGAATTCAAAAGGCTTGAAAAGGGCGTCGAGGGCCATAGGGGCGCTCCGGAAGGAGGAAACTTGACGATGATCCAAACATTTGTTCGAACCCGGCGCCATGCAGAAAAACTGCAACGGTTGCGGTTATCTGAAAGGTCTGAACCAGGATGCAGGGGTGAGGCTGCCGATTGCTGTTGCCTTGCGCCCGGTCCGGTCCACCATCGCGCCCGCGGATTCGGAACAGGGTGCCACGATGTCCAAAACAGCCAAGCCGCTCAGGTTCTGGATCATGCTTGCCGCCGGGGCCTTCGCCTTCACGATCCTGATGTTTTCCCTGACCGACTATTTGCACGCCTATCTCGGTCATGCCGGACCGATCGGCCTGCTGAAGGCTCCGATCATCCAGCACAAGGTCGGCGAACTGCTGATTGCCATTCCCCTGTTCCTGACAGCCCTGACGCTCTCAATCTGGCCTGCGGAAAGGGTCGCTACCAATCTCAGAGGAGCCTGGCCGATGTGGGGTCTCGGGGCTGCCCTGAATCTGTTGGCCTGGGTCGGCTATTCCCTGCCCTGGACCGACGCAAACCGGCTGTGGTTCGCGCTGCTGGCGGTCGCGGGTTTGGCGGGCCCGCCGCTGCTGGCCCGCCTGATCACGTCGAAAGCCCGGTCCGGCTGAGCTAGAGCCCCAGCACCATCTTGGCCATGATGTTGCGCTGGATCTCGTTGGATCCGGCGTAGATCGAAGCCTTGCGATAGTTGAAATAGGCCGGTGCGGCAGGTGCCGCGTAGTCCGGCCCGGCCCGGCCCTCATTGGTCGGGGTCCAGGTGTCGCGCACGAACGGCGCGGCATAGGTTCCCACGGCCTCGAGCGTGAGTTCGGTAATCGCCTGCTGCGCTTCCGAGCCGACGCATTTCAGCATGGAAGAGACCGGTCCCACGGCCTTGCCGGCGCTGCGCCCGGAGAAGATCCGCAGTTCAGCCGCGTTCAGGGCCTGCACCGAGATCTCCATGTTGGCGATCTTGCTGCGGAAGTCCGGATCGTCGATCAGACGGCCACCGTCATCGGCCCGTTCAAGGGCGGCGATGCGCTTGACCTTCTTGATCATGTTCATCAGGCCCGGCGCATAGGCGTTGCCGCGTTCGAACTCGAGCAGGTACTTGGCATAGGTCCAGCCCTTGTTCTCTTCGCCGATGCGGTTGGCGACAGGCACCCGGACATTGTCGAAGAAGACCTGGTTGATTTCCTGCTGGCCGTCAGACGGTCCATCCAGGGTCGGCAGCGGCTTGATCTGAATACCGGGGCTGTCCATGCGCAGTAGCAGGAACGAGATCCCGTTCTGCGGCTTGCCTTCGCTCGACGTGCGAACGAGGCAGAACATCCAGTCAGCCCACTGGGCCTGGGTGGTCCAGATCTTCGACCCGTTCAGGACATAGTCGTCACCATCGCGCTCGGCCTTCATCTGCAGGGAGGCGAGGTCCGATCCGGAGCCGGGCTCGGAATAGCCCTGGCACCACCAGATGTCCGACGACAGGATCGGCGGCAGGTGCTGCTTCTTCTGCTCTTCGGTTCCGAAGGCGAGGATCACCGGCGCGCACATCTTCAGGCCCATGGGCGACGGGCTGGGCGTTCCGGCCAGCGACAGCTCCATGTTGAAGATGTAGCGCTGCGAGGCCGTAAAGTCGCAACCGCCCCACTCCACCGGCCAGTCCGGCGCAGCCCAGCCGCGCTCGGCCAGCTTCTTCTGCCACTTCACCTGACCGGCCTTGTCCAGATAGCCGTTCTTGGACTGGCTCATCTGCTTGCGCAGGTCGTCGTCATAGGCCGTGGCGATCCAGTCGCGAACTTCCTGCTGGAAGGCGAGATCTTCGGCGGAAAAGGCGAGATCCATGGTCCCTACTCCACCGCGTCCAGATATTCGATCTCGGGACGGCCTGCCATGAACGGCCCCATCGCCGCGCCGCCGGCCTTGAAATAGTCCGTCGCGCCATGGGCCTTCAGGTCATCCATGGTCGCGTAGAGTTCCAGCACCTTGTAGGTGCCGGCCTCGGTCTTGGACCGGGTGAGCTGGTAAAGCAGGCAGCCCGCCTCGTTGCCCTTTACCTTGGCGGCCAGGTCGAGGAACACCGCCTCAAACTCTGCGGTCTTGTCCGGCTGGACCTTCAAGGTCGCGACGACACCGATCATACTAGCCTCCCAAACATTTGTTTGAAGGCAGTCTCGACCAGTCGAAGGCCGGCCGCAAGGGCGACGTTGGGTAAGGGGTTCTGCAACCGGCCAGCACGGGCCGATACGGCGCAGACTACGGGCGGTCGTTCCAGCCGTAGGCGACCCAGGAATGTCCGCCCACGTTACGGGCCTCGATCAGGGTGGGATCCTGGGAGCCGGCCTTGACCGTACGCCGGGCCCGCATGGCAAGGGCAACGAGGCCAAACAGGGCGCTGCCCATGAAACCGATCACGACCACGGTTGCGGCAAAGACCACCGCCAGGACCGAGCCGATGACGACGGCGGCCGACGTGGCCAGGGCCCCGGCCAGCCAGACCAGGCTGCGAAGGGCAGATCCTCCGGCCATCGATGTCGAACGCGCGTTCATCGTCGTCCTTTCCCGGCACGAAGGCCGATCGATCGCCCCCGTCCCAAACAAGTTGGATCACCAAGGCTGAACGTCAACTGAATACCTGGGCCGAAAACCAGAAAAGCCTGATTCTGGGTGAAAGATGAGGATGCAACTCACGCCCCCGCGCCGGCCCTAGCCTGCCGCCGCAAGACCCATGTCGCGCCGCTCACGCATGACGGTGGTGAAGGCCTCATTGATCGCTGCGGCCTTTGCCTCGGCGACCTCGATGAACTCGGCCGGCAGGCCCCGGGCGCGGGCGCGGTCGGGGTGAGCCACCGAAAGGGCCGACTTCCAGGCAGCCCGGACGGTCGCGTCATCGGCGTCGGCCGGGACATCCAGAACCACATAGGGATCGTCGGCCTCGGTTCCGAGGTGCACGGCACGGAGCCGGCGGAAGGCCAGCGGCGACAGGCCGAACAGGTCTGCGACACGCTCCAGATAGTCGATCTCGACCTGGGTGACGACGCCGTCTGCCTTGGCGATGTGGAACAGGCCGTCGACGACGTCTTCCAGGATCTGCGGACAGCCCCGATAGCGCTTGGCCAGTCGCTTGGCATAGCTTTCGAAGCCATGGGTGGTCTGGCGCGCAAGGTCATAAAGCCGGTGAATATTGTCTTCCGACGCAGGGTTGGGATGAAACACTTCACTGAAGGCTGCAAACTCGTGACCGTCAGCCCGGCCGTCGGCCTTGGCCAGCTTGGCCCCCAGGGCCGTGACGGCCGTTGAAAACGCCGGATCTTCGCCCGGCAGGCCCGCAGGACAGTCAGGGCATTCCGCCAGATCCAGCCGGCGCGCGGCAATCTTTGCAATGTTGCGCCAGAAGGTCATGACAGTCGGTGAAGCCCTTGCAGGTTGTCGGCGATGGACAGGAAAAGGTACGCGCAGGCGCGTCCCGTGGATGTCACCAGCCCTTCATGTCTAGCATATTCCGTCGCGTCCCCTACCCACTCGGGTGTGCATGAACTGTAATTCATGCTGGAGCTTTTAACGCCGATAACCGTTCAGCGACCGATTGAACCGGAAACGGCGCCACGCTGTGGTCCCATTCCCCGGCGAAATGATCTAGTCATGCCCTGACTGACGACAGAAGGACGCCCAATCGAATGGGGATCTCCCTCCTCCTCGCCCTGGCCATGGCCGGCCAGGTGCCGACCACCGCCTCGATCTCCGCGCCGCCGGCCGACGACTACGGCTACGTGTCGTGGTGCTATGGCGCGCTGGGCGGCTATGTGGAGCTGTATGATCAGGTGATGCCGGAGGTCACCCGCATCGAGAAGGCCTTTCCAGGCCCTGATGGCGTCGAGGCCTCGCTCAAGACCTATCCCGAGATGCGCACCCAGGCCCGCGGGGACCTGAAGACCTTCACCAGCGCGATTACGGCGGCCGAGAAGGCCAGTCCGCGCCCGATCGCCGAATATGGCCGCACCGCGATCAACAAGGGACGCTCGGTCTGGGCCGGATCAGACACCGCCAACAAGGCCCGCCTCGCCCAGGTGTGGATGAGCTGGTCGCCGCCCAATGACTGCGAGACCCGCGCCAAGTCACTCGAAAAGCGCTCCAATATTCTGGGCAAGGCGCTGATCTATAACGCTGCCAGGCCGGTCGAACCGCCTGCCGTTGCGCCACCCGCTGCCGAACCAACCGTCGCAGAGCCGCCGCCCCCTCAGAGCGGCGCGCCGGAGACTCCGGCTTCCGATCCCGTCGCTGCGGCGTCTCCGATCCCCGAGAGCCCGGCATCGCCGCCAGAGGCCGCCGTGCCTCCGCTGCCGCTCGAACCGGCAGTGCCGGTGAACCCGGGCTCGAAGCCCAGTGCAAAGGCTGCGGAAATCCTCATCGATCCTCTGGATCCAAAGCCCTGTAGCGGCCGCCTGGAGCCGGCCCGGCGCGGGGGCAAGGCTGTCCTGATCTGCCGCCCGGATTAGTCACCACGCCCGGCAGCGCCTTCAGCCGGACGTGATGCGCCGAGTAAGAGACGTCCTCAGGGTTTCAGAGGCAGGGCATCACTCTCGGCCAGGGCCTTGAACCATTGGTAGGACGCCTTGGGAGTCCGCACGCCGGTCGCCCGGTCATGCGCCACCAGCCCGAACTTGGACGTATAGCCCAGGGCCCATTCGAAGTTATCCAGCAGGGTCCAGGCGAAATAGCCGCCCACCTTCGAGCCGGCCTCACGAGCCGCCAGGACCGCTTCAAGATGGCGGCGCAGATAGTTGATCCTGAAGGTATCGTCGATGATGGCGGGGCCCTTGCCGAAAGGATCCGAGGCCCCGTTCTCGGTAATCAGGACCGGCGGTGCGCCGTAGTCGCGGCGTACCATCTCCAGCACCTCGAACAGGCCTGAGGGATCGACATGACGTCCGAATGCATCGAGCTCGGCCCCCTTCGGCGGACTGGCCGGCGCGATCTTGCTGGGTGACGACAGATCAAGCCTCACATAGGCCGGTGCATAATAGTTCACCCCGAGGAAATCGACGGGCTGGCGGATGCGGGCCAGGTCGCCGTCCTGCACCACACCCCCCTTGAGCAGATCGTCCATCGCCTGCGGATAGGTGCCCTTGAACAGCGGGTCCAGCCAGGCCCGGTTCCACAGCCCGTCCAGACCGTCAGCCGCCAAGCGGTTCCAGATGGCCAGCGGGCCACCGGCCGGACGGCAGGGCTGCAGGGCCATGGTCGTGCCGATCGAAAGATCACCGCCACCGGCCCGAAGCGCCTGAATGGCCAGCCCCTGCCCCAGGTTCATGTGGTGAATGACCGGACCCAGAAGGCTGATGTCTTTAAGCCCCGGCGCATGCTCTCCCAGGACGTGGCCGAACACGGCATGCACAGCCGCCTCATTGAGGATGATATAGTGCTTGAGCCGGTCGCCCAGCGCGGCGACCACGGCCTGGGCATAGTCCGCCAGGCGCAGGGCCGTATCCCGGTTCTTCCAGCCGCCCTTGTCCTGCAGCCCCTGGGGCAGATCCCAGTGAAACAGGGTGGCATAGGGCGTCACGCCCTTGGCCAGCATGGCATCGACCATCTTTGAATAGTGATCGAGGCCCGCGGCATTGATCGGGCCCTCTCCGGTCGGCAGGATCCGCGACCAGCTGAGCGAGAAGCGATAAGCATCCAGCCTTGCGCCGGCGATCAGATCTATGTCCTCCGCATAGCGGCGATAGCTGTCGGTGGCGACGGTCGCATCCGTTCCGTCCACGACCTTGCCGGGAAGTTTCTCAAAGCCGTCCCAGACGCTGGGGCCGCGCCCATCGACCGTCTGTCCGCCCTCGGTCTGGAAGGCCGCCGAGGCCACGCCCCAGATGAAGTCCTGGGGAAACTGCCGTGATTTTGGAGAGAGGTCCGTCCCGGGGGCCGTGTCGCACCCTGCGAGACCGAGGCCCGCGCCGCCCAGGGCCAGCGCCGCCAGGGCGCGCCGGCTGATGCCGTGTTGATCCATGCCGAACCCTCCCGATGTGCAGGGGTCAGCGCCCCCTTGGGGGAGAGCATCGTCGGGAAAGGCCGGGTTGACCAGCCCCGGCTTCAGGACCCGATCTTGCGACGGACCCGCTTTACGGTAATCGCGTCCACGCTGGCCAGGGCCCGAGCTTCGCAGGCTGCCGCGATCGCAGAGGCCGGCATCGGGCGACCAAGCAGGAAGCCCTGGAACTCGCCGCAGCCGAGCCGGGCCAGGGTCTCGAACTGGTCCTGGGTTTCGACGCCTTCGGCTGTGGTCTTAAGGCCAAGCGACTTTGCCAGACCGATGATCGCCCCGGCCACCGAGGTCTTCTCACCTGGGGTCAGGCTGGCGACGAAGGAGCGGTCGATCTTCAGTTTGTCGATGGGATGGCGGCGCAGATAGGCCAGGCTGGCATAGCCCGCGCCGAAATCGTCCAACGCCAGCTGGAAGCCCAGCTGCTTGATATCGCGCAGGGTATCGCGAACGGTTTCGCTGTCCTTGAGCAGAACGGTCTCGGTTATCTCGAGGACAAAGGTCGAGGCGCTGGCCCCGGTTTCCAGCAGGATCGCTTCAACCTCGCCGACAAAGCCCGGCGCGCTCAGCTGCAGGGCCGAGACATTGACCGAGACCTCCAGCCCCGGCCAGCGGAGGCTGTCGCGGCAGGCCTGGCGGAACACCGCGCGGCCGATCTCGGAGATCAAACCCGTCGACTCGGCCAGCGGAATGAAGATGGCCGGAGCGATATCGCCCCGTTCGGGATCGTGCCAGCGCGCCAGAGCCTCGACGCCGACCACGACACCCTTCGCGTCCGTCAGAGGCTGGTAGGCGACCGTCAGCCGGTCGCGCTCGAGCGCGTCGCGCAGGTCACGCTCGAGACCCTTTCGCAGGCGCAGGGCCGCATCCATCTCGGGCTCGAAGAAGCAGTAGCGGCCGCGGCCGGACTCCTTGGCCCGGTACAGGGCCACATCCGCCTGGCGCAGCATCTCGGCCTGGCCGTGACCGGCATCCGACACCACCGCAACACCGACCGAACAGGACAGTTCGGCCCGGCCGACACCGAGGTCCAGATCGCCGGAGAGGCCTTCGACCACCCGCTGGGCCAGGGCCGCGCAGCCCTGCGGCGAGGTGTCGGGCTGGATGATGGCAAACTCGTCGCCGCCCAGGCGGCAGATGGTGTCGGTTTCCCGGCAGATGGCCGTCAGACGACGTGCGACCTCGCGGATGACCGTGTCACCGGCATCATGGCCATAGCTGTCATTGACCTCCTTGAAGCGATCGAGGTCGACGCAGAGGACACCCAGATAGCCGGGCTTGCGGCGCAGCAGGGCATGGGCGTGGACCAGACGGTCGGTGAACAGCGTGCGATTGGCGAGACCCGTCAGCGGATCATGCAGGGCCAGATGCTTCGCCTCAGCCTCGCTGAGCAGCAGCTTCTTGGCGGCCCGGCGCGTCACCCGGAACAGCAGCAGGGCTCCAAATCCGGCAGCCAGAACGGCGAGGGCCAGCCACGGCGAAGCCTGCCTCAGCAATTCGGCCCCGGGGCGACGCGGGCTCCAGCGCAGGACAATGCCGCGACCGTCGGGGGCTCGACCCATCTGGATCTGGGCATCCTGGCTCTTGAGCGCGTCAGCCGGGACGATCTCGATCCGCGCATCCTTGAGCAGGAAGCGGTCCGAGAAGGCTTTCACGACACTCTTGGCCACCGGCACGCCAGAGATGATCAGGGGAGCCCGGTCCGTGCGGGTGCGCGCCGCAAGGTCCGGGCGCACCAGCGATACCGTGATCATCACGGGCTCATTGCCGATCAGCTCCACCCGGCCCTTATGGACCGCCCGCAGGGCCGCAACTCTTGCGGGGTCCTTCTCGATGGTCCGGATCTCGTCAATCAGGCTGCGGGTCTGGGCCGCGTAGGCGGCATAGGCCTGGGGCGAGACATCGGTGCCGTTCAGATGACCGTAGATCGGCTGGTCATTCGCATCGAGCACAAACACGGCATTGTAGCCCAGGGCCCCGCCGATCGACGCACCGACATTCTGGCTGGCCCATTGCAGGTCGAAGTCATTGTCCAGCTTGTGGATCGCCTCGTCCCAGATGACGTAGGGATTGAGCGCGGTCTGAACTTCCTTTGCCCGCTGGCGCAGTCCATTGGCGACAAGTGTCTGCTCATAGAGCCGTTCCCGCAGATCGGCCTGCCGGACAGCCGTAATCAACAGGCCGGCCGCCAGCAGGATCACTGCCGTCGCCATGCCAACGATCAGGCCGAAAATCTTCAGCTCGATGGTGTTGCGGTTCATTCGCCGGTCCCAGAAGACGCGGCATTGGTCCATGCGACCCGTTTCCGAAGTCCTTACTGACCGAGATTTTTGGGCATTTTGCCGCACATTGTTCTTCGAGGGCCGCGACGGCCTCCTCCCGGTGCATCCGCGAGGGGCGGACGCCGTCGGTTCAAGGTCGTCACATCACCCCTGTCGACGACAAACGCTCTTCAGGCTCCGCCAGTCCGCGTCGGTCAGGGCTGGTCGCCCGGGACGCGCCGCCGCCTGCGCCCGGTTGGCCCGCCCGCCCGTATCCGGATGGGTCGCGAACCACTCCGCCGCCTTGCGCAGGCGCGGATCATCCTTGCGATTGGCCATCCGGCCAAAGAAGTCCGCCATCCCCTGGGTCGAGATGTCTCGCGCGGCGAGAAGCTCGATACCCCGTACGTCGGCCTCAGCCTCCAGATCGCGGCTGAAGCGCTGGTCGGCGAAGCCGCCAAACAGCAGGACCGCCTGCTGTCCGGCCCCGGTACCGCCACCGACCACGGCATCCAGAACCATCCCGGCGCCCATGGCCCGCCAGGCAGCCTGCATCGCGTGGCGCCGCTCGACGTGGGCGATTTCGTGAGCCAGCACGGCGGCGAGTTCATCCGGCGACTGGGCCTGGGTGATCAGATCGTCCGTGACCAGAATCGCCCCGCCCGGCAGGGCGAAGGCGTTGACGAAGGGCGCGCGGACCGCCCGGACCCGGATCTCGAACGGCGAGTCCGACGATTTCGCCAGGTCCCGACCCAGTTGGGCCAGCACCTGCGCACCTTGCGGATCGCCCTTGCAGGGCCGGAACGGTGTCGTCAGCTGGGCTTCCATATTGGCCCCGAAGCGGGCTTCCAGGGCCGGCGAGGTCCAGCGAGCCAGCGGAGCCGCCGCCATCGGCACGCCAACGAACACGAAGGCGGCCAGGCCGAGGCCTGCCACCGTCAGTCCAGCGACAAGGCCCAATTCCCGGCGACGATCGGATGGGCGGGTCTCGCCCGCCAGCGCCCGCCAGGCCGCAACTTCGACGACGAGCCGGGCGTCATCGCCCTCCCGGCTCAGCTTCAGGCGCTGATCCGAATGCGGCGTTTCCCGAATGGCGGTCAACGGCCAGTCTAGCCCGGCCAGCGGCACGCCGTCAGGGTCGGCCTCAACCGACCGGGCCACAAGCCGACCGCCCTCGACCCCGACCGTCACCGGCCAGGGCCTGGACGTCAGGCCGTCGAACAGAAGGCCGTCCACCCTAGAACGGCGAGACGTCGAACGCGTCGGCCAGTCCCTCACCGGTCTTCGGCCCCTGGGGAGCCTGAAGGGCCGCTGCGAGCTGGGCCTCACCCGTACTGGTCAGGCGCGAGATCAGGAACCGGGCCGTGCGCGCCAGGACGACAGGCGTCAGGAAGCCCAGCGTGAAGATCACGATCAGCATATTGGTCAGGGTCAGAACGATCAGTTCGCCCGCACCGACCTTGAGGCTGAAACGGGCCTCGCCCAGGTGCAGCGACCGGGCGATCTCGCGCATCACCGCCGCATGGTAGGCGGCCGAAGCCAGAACCACGACCAGCACAAAGACCAGCGCATAGGCGTAGATCGTACCGATCATCGTCACGCTCGGCTCGGCACCATTGTTCGCGTTCGCCATGGCGGTCGGAACAAGCGCTGCGATGAAGGCGATGTAGCCGACAACGCCCACGATCCAGGCAATGGCGAACGGTCCATACAGGCCGACTTCGTTGGCGCGCTGCCAGCGCAGCTTCTGATCCCCGAAAGACAGGTTTCCCCACAGCTTCTCGGCCAGATTCATCGTCATGGCCGGCGCGTACCAGCCCAGGGTGATGCTCGTCAGCAGGCCATAGCCGAGATAGGACCAGCCATATTCGGCCGGCGAACCCTTGAGCTGGAACCGGATGCCCCGCCACGTCGTACGGCTGGCGATGTAGCGATAGGTCATGAAGATCGCGGCCCCGATCAGCACGAACAGGCCGATGTAGAGCGGAATAAACAGCAGGGAAAACAGCGGATTGACGAACTGAACCGCCAGAATGACCGCAAGATAGGGTACGCCCAGCACCACGAGTGCGAACAGGAAGCCCAGGAACAGTTCCTTGCCCTTGCCGGTATATTCGAACGGCTCGCCGTTCAGGCTGATGTGCGACCAGATCCGGCGACGGACCTCCGTCTTGGCCCAGAACCGGTAAAGCGTCAGCGTGACGATGTTGAGCAGGCCGTTCTTGATGCTGAGCCCCAGAAAGGCTTTTGAATCAATCGTCTGGCCAAAGGTCAGCGTTTCGCCCTGCGCGGGCGATGGCGCGCCGCCTTCCCCCATGAAGTCCCCCCGAAAATCATACTAGGACCGGTAACATTGCCGGTCTGGAGCAACCGTCGCGGGATTTGTCGCACCGGTCAACCTTTCAAGCGACCCGCCTCTCCCGTGCCCCGCTGACAAGAACCCGGGCTTAGGGGGTTTTCTTTTCGGCCGCATCGATCTCTTTGAGCAGGGCCTGCGCGGCCTGGGACTCGCCCGTGCTGTGCGGATCGCTGGCCAGCGGACGCAGGATCAGCCGGGCAGTGTCGGCATCCTTGATCGCCATGGCCGCATGAGCTGCGTCGAGGCGGAAGTGGCCCACCTGTGGCGCGATCATCACCGTCTGAAGGCGGATGTCGACGAGACCGTCATCAATGGGACCTGTCATGCTGCGGGCATCGGCATAGCCGTGCAGGGTCATGGGATTATTCGGGTTGAGCTTGAAGGCCCGGGCAAAAAGCTTGCGGGCCTGGTCGATATTGGCCGCCTGGACGGCAGGGTCTTTGTCTTCCGTGCGCAGCCGGGTTTCGGCCAGCAGGACGAGGGCCTCTTCATCGGCAGGGTTGGCCTTGACCAGATCTTCCAGGGTCGTCAGCCCCACGGCTCGCTCGCCGTAGGCGATCTCGGCGCGCGCCGCCACCAAGCGGGCGAAGCGGTCCTGGGGCTGAGCCTTGGCCACTGCCCGGATCTCGGCCAGCAGGCCGGTCGGCACACCGTCCTCATTGCGCAGCTTCAGACGCTGGTTGGCCAGAAGCAGGTCATCGGCCGATGCCGGAAGGGGCGTGATGGTCATCGCCACATCCAGTGCTTCCTGGCGCGGCAGCATGCCAGCGGGCAGCGGCCGGTTCAGATAGGCCCTGAGCCGGGCGGTCAGGCCCTTCATGTCGTCGCCATAGACCTTCTGCCAAGCCGCCACGGGCTCGCCCCCGTTGCGGATCTGATCCAGATAGACCACCAGACGCTTCTTACGCTCCGGGTCCGAGAGGATGTAGTGGGTCAGCAGCCAGGACTGGGCGTAGAAGGCGAGGACACTTTCCTTCTTGAGTTCGGAGGGGCGCTTGGTCAGGACATCCGACATGTCGATCCAGCCGCCGGGTACGGTCAGGGAATAGGCGCGACCGTTGTTGACGCCCCCCACCACCATCCGGCGGTTCGCGAGGTCGGCCGTCATATAGTATTCGGCATACCCCTCGATCAGCCAGGCCGGATAGGCATTGGCATAGTACTGCAGCATGAAGTGGTGCACGTACTCATGGAAGATGACGTCGTCGCCGCGGTTCTGATCGTCAGACTCGGCATCGCCGTCGGGGATGGCCGCGACGAAGACGTCGAGGGGTGTTGCGAAATAGACGCCGCGCACATCGTCCTTGGCCTCAGGCAAGACCCGTCGTAACTGCTTGATGTTCTGGGTCAGATAGACGGGCAGCTTGCGGTAGGGCACCTCGTCCTGGGGCCGCCCGTGCAGACGCCGCAGCAACGAGTCGAAGTCCTCGAGCATGGTCGTAAATTCGCGCAGCGACTTCTCGCTGCGGCCATAGACCTCGAAATGCTCGCTCTCGGCCCGCAGCCAGTCTGCCCTGGCCAGCCCCGGACTGATCAGCAGGACTGACGCGAGAAGCATCCCCCCCAGGCGCTGGCCCATCGTGCGGGTCATGGGACTTCTCCTCGTTCAAGCGACCAGAGCGATCCTTGCACGAAGGGCGACACGACTTTCAAGTGCATCCAGCCATGAAAGTCGTGTGCATTGAGTCTCGAAGCCCCCTACCCCTTCGCCCCCGGCTCGTAGTTCAGGATCGGGGCCAGCCATTTCTCGGCCCTGGCCAGGTCCCAGCCCTTGCGGGCCGCATAGTCTTCGACCTGATCCAGATCCACCTTGCCCACGCCGAAATAGTGCGACTTCGGATGGCTGAAATAGAGGCCTGACACCGCTGCGCCGGGGCTCATCGCATAGCTTTCGGTCAGGATCATGCCGGTCTGCTCGGTGGCGTCCAGCAGCGCAAACAGCGTGCCCTTCTCGGTGTGGTCGGGCTGGGCCGGATAGCCGGGAGCCGGGCGGATGCCCTGGTACTTCTCGGCGATCATCACATCGGCGTCTGCGGCTTCGTCCGGGGCATAGCCCCATAGCTCGACCCGGGCCTTGTAGTGCAGCCACTCGGCGAAGGCTTCGGCCAGACGGTCGGCCAGGGCCGAGGCCATGATGGCACTGTAGTCGTCGCCGGCGTCCTTGAAGCGCTTGACGATCTCGTCCTCGCCGTGGCCGGCGGTGACGGCGAAGGCCCCGATATAGTCGGCCCCCTGCCCGATCGGCGCGACGAAGTCAGACAGGGCGGCATTGGTCTTGCCGGCCCCCTTGTCCATCTGCTGGCGCAGGCTGTGCAGGCGCGAGAGCTCGATGGCTCGGGCTTCATCCGTATACAGAATGATGTCGTCGCCCTGGGCCTGGGCAGGCCAGAAGCCGACCACGCCCTTCGCCCCGAACCACTTTTCGGCGACCACTTTGTCGAGCATCTCGCGGGCTTCGCGATAGAGCTCGGTAGCGGCCTCGCCGACCACGTCGTCCTCAAGGATCTGTGGGAAGCGGCCGATCAGTTCCCAGCTGGCGAAGAACGGTGACCAGTCGATGAACGGGACGAGTTCGGCCAGGCTCGGCTCGAAGGTGCGGGTGCCGATGAAGGCCGGCTTCGGCGGCACATAGCCGTCCCAGTCAATGGCGAACTTCTTCTGGCGGGCTTCGGCGAGGCTGGTGCGGGCCTTGGCGGTCTGGCCCCGGGCATATTGCTCCCGGATCCGGATGTATTCGGCCCGCGTCTCGGCCTGCAGGCGGTCGCGCTCGCTCGGCGACAGCAGGCCCGAGACCACGCCCACGGCCCGGCTGGCGTCCAGCACATAGGTGGTCGAGCCCTTGGAATAGGCCGGCTCGATCTTCACCGCCGTGTGGGTGCGACTGGTGGTGGCCCCGCCGATCAGCAGCGGGATGGTGAAGCCCTGGCGCTCCATCTCGGCGGCCACGAACACCATCTCGTCCAGCGACGGGGTGATCAGGCCCGACAGGCCGATCATGTCGACCTTGTGCTTGCGGGCCTCGTCGAGGATGCGGTCGGCCGGGACCATGACGCCGAGGTCGATGACCTCGTAGTTGTTACACTGCAGAACGACGCCGACGATGTTCTTGCCGATGTCGTGGACGTCGCCCTTGACCGTGGCCATCAGGATGCGGCCGGCCTGCTCACGGGGCTTGCCGGCCTTTTCGGCCTCCATGAACGGTTCCAGCCAGGCCACGGCCTGCTTCATCACGCGGGCCGACTTAACGACCTGCGGCAGGAACATCTTGCCCGAGCCGAACAGGTCGCCGACCACGTTCATGCCGTCCATCAGATGGCCTTCGATGACGTGCAGCGGCCGCTCGACCGACAGGCGGGCCTCTTCGGTGTCCTCGTTGATGAACTCGGTGATGCCGTTGACCAGCGCGTGGGTGATGCGCTCATGCACCGTGCCCTTGCGCCATTCCAGATTGGCGGTCTGGACCTGGCTCTTGTCGCCCTTGTAGCGCGGGGCCATGTCGACCAGCCGCTCGGTGTTGGAGACATTGGTCCGTTGCGGGCGGTTGAGGATAACGTCCTCGACGGCCTCGCGCAGGTCGGGATCCAGGGTGTCATAGACCGGCAGGTCGCCGGCATTGACGATGCCCATGTCCATGCCCGCCGCGATGGCGTGGTACAGGAACACCGAGTGGATGGCCCGGCGCACGGGCTCATTGCCGCGGAAGCTGAACGAGACGTTCGAGACCCCGCCCGAGATGCGGGCCCAGGGGCAGCGCTTCTTGATCTCGCGCGTGCCCTCGATGAAGTCGACAGCGTAGTTGTCGTGCTCCTCGATCCCCGTCGCCACGGCGAAGATGTTGGGGTCGAAGATGATGTCTTCCGGCGGGAAGCCCACCTTGTCGACCAGGATGCGGTAAGCCTTCTCGCAGATCTCGACCTTGCGGGCGGCGGTATCGGCCTGACCGACTTCGTCAAAGGCCATGACCACCACGGCCGCGCCGTAACGCAGGCAGAGCCTGGCCTGCTCGATGAACTTGTCTTCGCCCTCCTTCATGGAGATCGAATTGACGATGGCCTTGCCCTGGACGCACTTCAGCCCGGCCTCGATCACCTCCCATTTGGAGCTGTCGATCATCACCGGCACGCGGGCGATGTCGGGCTCGGCCGCCATCAGGTTCAGGAAGGTGACCATGGCCGCCTTCGAGTCCAGCAGGCCCTCGTCCATATTGACGTCGATGACCTGGGCCCCGGCCTCGACCTGCTGGCGGGCCACCGACAGGGCTTCGCCGTAATTGCCCTCGACGATCAGCTTCTTGAACCTGGCCGAGCCGGTGACGTTGGTGCGCTCACCGATATTGACGAAGACGGGTCTCATGATTGGCCGTTCAAAAGGGTTTGCAGCCCGGCGATCTGGGTCAGCCACGCATCGTGGTCATCGCCCTCCTGCCAGAGTTCATCGAGTTCGGAGGCGGGGCCGACCACGCGGGCCAGGGCCCGTCGGGCGAGGTTGGCGGCACCCTCGGGCGGCTTGCCCAGGGTGGCCTTCAGGTCGGCATGGTTGTCGGGCAGCACCGAGCCGGTCCCGACACACGAGGCCACAACCGCCGCAGCGGCCACAGCCAGTTCGGCTTCGGCCTCTTCCAGATAGCCGGTGACCCCGGCGGCATGCTCCATCAGGGTGATGACCATCCGCCAGTCGGGGGCTTCGGTCAGGTCGTCGATGAAGTCGGCGGCCTCTTCGTTGTCGAACGGTCCGGGGGCCCAGGCGCTCATGCCTGACCCGCCTTGCGGGCGACCGCCAGGGCGATCTGGCCCCGCAGGAAGGTCTCGAAGGCAATGCCCTCGGCCTTCAGGGACTTGGGATACAGCGACGAGGCGGTCATCCCGGGCAGGGTGTTGGTTTCCAGATAGGTCAGGCCGTGCTCGCCGACGATGAAGTCGGTGCGCGAATAGCCCCGGCAGCCCAGGGCCGTGTGCGCCAGCAGCGCCTGGGCCTGCAGCGCGGCATTGACCTCGGGCGCGAAGCTCGCCGGACAGATCTCTTCGGTGTCCTTGGCCAGGTACTTGCTGGCGTAGTCGAACTTGCCGGCGGCCGGACGGATCTCGACCGGCGGCAGGGCGATGATCTCGCCCTCGCGTTCGAGGACCCCGCAGGTCGCCTCCAGCCCCTGGACGAAGGGCTCGATCAGATAGGCCTCGGTCGCCGCCGCCCTTGCCACGGCCTCGAGATCAGCCGGCGCGTCGACGAAGATCAGGCCATAGCTCGAGCCGTCCTCGGCCGGCTTGGCGATCAGACGGCCGTAGCGGGCCAGCGCCGCCGGCGCATCGGCCAGATCCAGGGTTTCGGGAACCGAGACCCCGACCCTGGCGACCACGCCCTTGGCCGAAACCTTGTGGAAGGCCAGGCGGCTGGCTTCGGAACCGGAGCCGGTAAAGGCCACGCCGCGGGCTTCACAAAGGGCCTGCAGGCCGCCGTCCTCGGCAAAGCCGCCATGCAGGCTCAGCAGCAGGACACGGTCTTCGACGCGCGCCAGATCCAGCGCCGCCTCGATCCCGCCGAGCGCAGCCCCCTCTGTCGGCAGGTCCAGCTCGAACGGACGGTCATGGCCGAACAGGACCTCGCGGCTGGCCGGATGGACCTGGCCGTTCGGGGCCCAGAACCACAGGTCGGCCTCCGGCAGGGTCCGGGCCAGGGCCTGGGCGCTGGCGACCGCGACAAGACGTTCGCGGTTCTCGCCGCCGAACAGGATGGTGGTCTTCATGTCGCGTCTCAGGCCAGTTCGAAGGGTTCAAGGCCCGCCAGGCGCATGGCCCGGGGGCGTTCGGGGATGGCGCGCGGCTTAACGCCGGCCACCGCCTCGGCCACATGCCGGATGTGGTCCGGCGTCGTGCCGCAGCAGCCGCCGAGGATGTTGACCAGGCCGTCGGCGGCCCAGTCGTGCAGGGCATGGCCGGTCTGGTGCGGCTCCTCGTCGTATTCACCCATGGCATTGGGCAGGCCGGCATTGGGATAGGCCGCCACCAGGGTGTCGGCGATGCGGGCCATCTCAGCGATGTGCGGCCGCATCAGGTCGGCCCCCAGGGCGCAGTTGAAGCCGACGGCGAACGGCTTGCAGTGCTTGATCGAGTTCCAGAAGGCCTCGGCGGTCTGGCCCGACAGGGTGCGGCCCGAGCGGTCGGTGATCGTGCCGCTGATCCAGATCGGCAGTTCTTCATGGCCCTCGTCGCGCAGATCGAGGATCGCCTTGATCGCGGCCTTGCAGTTGAGGGTGTCAGTGATGGTCTCGATCAGGAACAGGTCTACCCCGCCCTCATAGAGCGCGGCGATCTGCTCGCGATAGGCTGCATAGACCTGGTCGAAGGTCACCTTGCGGGCCCCGGGATCGTTCACGTCCGAGGACATCGACAGCATCACGTTCAGCGGCCCGATCGAGCCGGCGATGAACTTGGGCCGGTCGGGGTTCTCGGCATTCCAGCGGTCAGCCACCGACCGGCCGATGCGGGCACCTTCGAAGTTGATGTCGCGGACGTCCTGCGCACCCAGCCGGTAGTCGGCCTGGGCGATCGTGGTGCCCGAGAAGGTGTTGGTCTCGGAGATGTCGGCTCCGGCGCTGAAATAGGCCTCGTGCAGTTCGGCAACGAGATCCGGACGGGTCAGGCACAGGATGTCGTTATTGCCCTTCATCTGGCCGTCGTAGTCGGCGAAGCGTTCGCCGCGATAGTCGGCCTCGACCAGCTTCTTCTTCTGGAACATCACGCCCCAGGAGCCGTCGAGGATCAGGACGCGCTCCTTGGCGGCGGCCTTCAGGGCAGCGACCCGGTTGGCCCGAATGGACAGGTCGGTCATTTGGCCGCTCCCTGCTGGCGCGCCAGCTCCTTGTTGAAAGCCGCTTCGGAGGCGGCCACGAAGCGGCCCATCTCGGCCGGATCGATAAAGGCGTTCAGGTCGCCGCGCAGGTAGCGCTGACGCTTGGCCACCAGATCGCCCTGCTCCTCATGGGCCGGCAGGAAGACGTCGCACGGCAGTGTCTTCAGCTTGGCGAAGGTCGCCCGGTAGTCGGTGACGATGCGGGGATAGGTTTTGTTGCCGACCAGGGCATTACCGGCCACCGAGATCGAATTGAAGAACACCACGTTCAGCGGCCGACCCTTTTCGGTGACCGACATCGTCCAGGCGGTGCCGCCGATGGTGTGGCCGGGGGTCAGATAGGCCACCAGGGTGGTCTCGCCGAGCTTCAGCTTCTGGCCGTCGCCGACGGTGCGGTCGACCTTGACGGCCGGGAACGGGGTCAGGCCGTTCTCGTTGTCGCCGAAATGCCGCCCCTGCTCGAGGGCCGGCTTGTCCTGCGACGAGGCATAGAGCCTGGCTCCGGTGTCGGCCTTCAGCTGGGCCAGGCCCCCGGCATGGTCATAGTGGGCGTGGGTGTTGATCAGGATCTTGACGTCCGCCAGCTTGAAGCCGAGCGAGACGATATTGCGCTCGACCAGCTTCGCGCCTTCGGCCGACATCCCGGCATCCAGCAGGATATGGCCCTCCGACGAGGTGATCAGATAGGACGAGAGCCCCTCGGAGCCGACGTAATAGATATTGCCGACCACCCGGTAGGGCTTGAACGGCTTGCTCCAGGAGGCCGGCGGCCAGCCGTCGGCACGGGCCGGCGCGACGCCGGCCAGGACCAGAAAGGCGCTGAGGATCAGGGCCAGGATTCTCATGCCGCGACCTCCTCGGCGGCGATGGACTCGCGTACGCCCAGCACCCGGCAGATGGCATAGACCAGATCGGCCCGGTTGAGGGTGTAGAAGTGGAAGTCCTCGAACCCCTGCTCCTGCAGCTTGGCGCACATCTCGGCGGCCACCGAACAGGCAATCAGACGGCGGGTCTCGGCGTCATGATCCAGCCCCTCGAACAGGTTGCCCAGCCAGGACGGAATGGCCGTGCCGCAGGCGGCCGACATCTTCTTCAGGCCGTTGAAATTGGTCACCGGCATGATGCCGGGCAGGATCGGAATGGTGATCCCCGCTGCCCTGACCTGATCAACAAAGCGCAGGAAGGCATCCATATCGAAGAAGAACTGGCTGATCGCCAGGCTGGCCCCGGCATCGACCTTGGCCTTCAGCACCTCGATGTCGTGCTCGATCGACGGGCTCTCGGGATGCTTTTCGGGATAGACCCCGACCAGAACCTCGAACGGGGCGATGCCGCGCACGGCCCGGGTCAGTTCGGTGGCATTGGCATAGCCGTCGGCGCGCGGCACATAGACCCCGCCGATGCCGCCTTCGGTCGGGGGCGGATCGCCGCGCAGCGAGACGATGTGGCGAACCCCCGTCTCCCAGTATTCACGGATCACCTCATCCACCTCGGCCCGGCTGGCCCCGACGCAGGTCAGGTGGGCGGCGGGCTTCAGCGTGGTTTCGTCGAGGATGCGCTTGACCGTGCGGTGGGTCCGCTCGCGGGTCGAGCCGCCGGCCCCATAGGTCACCGAGACGAAGGCCGGATCCAGCGGCGCGAGGCGGGTGATGGCCTGCCACAGGCTCTCTTCCATGGCCGGAGTCTTGGGCGGGAAGAACTCGAACGAGACGCGCGGACGGCCACCGGCCTGGCTCTGACCACGCTCGCCGGCGCGGGCCACGGGGCCGATCACCCGGCGAGGTAGGGGCGGAAGGGTCATGCGGCGCTCCTTTGCGCGGACCGGTCGGACCGGCGGCGCGCCGTCCAGATCTTCACGGTGAGGCCCTCGTCCGAAGACGGCGGCAGGGCGATGTTGTTTTCAAGCTCAAGGCCGGCGGCCTCGAGCCAGGGAATGATCTCGGCGTCCGCAAAGCCCAGGCGGCGGTGCTGGTGCACCTCCCGCAGGAACTCATGATCATGCGGGGCGAAGTCGGCGATCAGTAGCAGGCCACCGGGCGTGACCAGCCGCGCCGCCTCGGCCAAGGCCGCCGCCGGATCGCCCAGATAGTGCAGGACCTGGTGTACGGTCACCAGATCGGCGCAGCCCCCCGGCAAGCCGGTGGCAAAGATGTCGCCGTGGCGCAGTTCGCAACGGATCAGCCCTGCCCGCGCGACCTCGTCACGAGCGATGTTGAGCATCTGCTGCGAGAGATCCAGACCCAGGGCATTGCCGGCCCGGCCGCCCAGCAGGGTCAGCATGCGCCCGGCCCCCGCGCCCAGGTCGACCAGCTCGTCAAAGGGCCCCTCGCCGACAGCGCGCAGGATCGCCGACTCGACCTCCGCCTCGTCGACATAGAGCGAGCGGATCTCGTTCCAGCGGGCGGCGTTGCGGGCGAAATAGGCCTGGGCTCCGGTCGAGCGCTCGGCCCGCACCGCGTCCAGCCTGGCAACATCGGCCTGAATGACCGGATCGGCCTCGTCGATCAGATCCAGCGCCTGCCAGGCCAGACTATGGGCTGACGATTTACCGGCCAGCCGGTAGAAGACCCACGCCCCGTCTGGAAAGCGCTCGACCAGTTCGGCCTCGGCCAGCAGCTTCAGGTGACGCGACACCCGGGGCTGGCTCTGATCGAGGATCCGGCACAGCTCGAGCACGGAAAGCTCCTCGCGCGACAGCAGCGCCAGCAGCCGCAGGCGGGTGGACTCCCCCGCCGCGCGCAGAATCTCGACAACCTGTTCAGCGGACAACTTCATAAGGACATAAAGATATCTTTATGTCCGATTTGGCAAGCCGATTTTGCGGTCGAGGCGACAGCTTTATGCCCCGGAAGCGGCCTCAGCAGGCTGCCAGAGCTCGATCTTCACCCCGGCCGGATCCATCAGCCAGGCAAACCGCCCCATGTCCTCATCCTGCCGGCCGGTCGGCTCGACCCCTTCTGCGGCGGCCCTGGCCAGCACGCCGTCGAGATCATCGACGATGAAGTTGATCATGAAGTCCGACTTTGACGGTTCGAAATACTGGGTGTCCGCCGGGAAGGGCGACCAGTTGGCCACGCCGAGCTTCGGATGGTCAAAGATCACCCCGCCCCAGTCGTGAATCTCGAACCCCAGAACGCGCGCATACCAGTCGCGCACGACCGCCGGATCGGCCGCCTTGAAGAAGATCCCGCCCAGTCCCAGAACCCTGGCCATGCTTCAATCCTCCATCGCGAGATCGTCGGCCCAAGTCTGCGACCAGGTCAGAAGCGGTGCAAGGGCCAGCACAAGGTCGGCACCGCGCGACGTCAGGCGGTAGCCCGCCTCAGCCGAGACAATATCCGCCGCGCGCAGTTCCGCGAGGCGCGCATTCAGGGTGCCTGGCGGCAGGTCAGCGGCGGCCTGCAGGGCGCGGAAGGTCAGGATCGCATCGTCCCGCAGCTCCCACACGATCCGCAGGCTGCCCCGCCGCCCCAGCAGATCCAGCGCCGCCATGACCGGCTTGCCGGTGGACGAGCCCCGCACAGGCCTGCCCGGCAATGGCGCTTCATTTTTTGTAGCAACTCGATCAAGCTTCATGATACAAATTCTGTAGCATAAGGAGCCGCCGATGTCCGCTCGCATCTCGCCCGCCGAGGCCCCGCATTCACCCGCCGCCCAGAAGGTTCTCAATCGGCTCACCACGCCCGGCACCGAGCCCCTGTCGCTGTTCCGCACCCTGGCGCGCGACGAGCGGCTGTTTCTGCGCTTTACCGGCGGCGGACTGCTTGACCCGGGCCATCTGAGCCTGCGCGAGCGCGAGATCGTCATCCATCGGGTCTGCGCCCTGAACGGCGCGGGCTATGAGTGGGGCGTGCACGCAGCGATCTTTGCCGCCAAGGCCGGACTGGATGCCTCTCAACTGGCGGCGACCGTCACCCCCGGTGTCGCCGATAGCTGGTCACCGCGCGAGGCGTTGCTGATTACCTTCTGCGACGCGGTCAACGCCCGGGCCGATATCGACGATGCCTTGTGGGCCCGGCTGCGCGACGCTTTTGACGAGCCGGCCTGCATCGAGTTGATGATGCTGGCCGGCTTCTACCGGACGGTCAGTTTGCTCGTGAACGGTCTGAGATTGGAACCGGAGCCGTTCGCCACACCGTTTCCGCGCCCCTAGCTTCCGACGGGTGAAGCCAGAGGTTCGCCGTGGAAGAACCGCCGCAGGTTCTCGAGGGTCAGCCCGACCATCGCGGGAATACTGTCCAGCGTGGCCCCGGCGATATGCGGCGTCAGGACCGTGCGCGGCACATCCTTCCAGCGCTCGGCCGGAGTCGGCTCCTGCTCGAAGACGTCCAGCGCCGCCATGCCGAGACTGCCGTCCTTCAGCGCCGCGATCAGGGCGTCCTCGTCGACGAGAGAGCCGCGCGCCACATTGACCAGCAGGCCGGCTGGGCCCAGCGCCTCGATCACGGCCTTGGAGATCATGTGGCGGTTGTCGGCGTCGGGTCTGGCACAGACGACCAGAACATCGCTGTCGCGCGCCAGGGCCATCAGGCTCTCGGCCCGGGGACGCTCGCTGTCCTTGGGACGCGGGGCCCACCAGGCGACCTTCATGTCGAAGGCCTCCAGCCGGCGGGCCACGGCTTCGCCGATATGGCCCAGACCCACGATGCCGGCCTTGCGCCCTCGCAGCCCGTGACGCGGGGCCATTCGATCGGCATGCGACCACTGGCCCGCCCGAAGGCGCTGATCGCCCTCGACGAGACCGCGCCAGGCCGCCAGGACGAGGCCGACTGCATGGTCAGCGACGTCTGCGGCATTGAGGCCCGTCGAATGGGTGACGGAAATCCCGCGCCCCTTGCACCACGGCACGTCAACGCCGTCATAGCCGACGCTGACACAGGCGATCAGGCCCAGCTGTGGCATTTCCGCGAGCATGTCCTTGCCCAGCAGCATCTCACCGGCGTGAACGATGGCCCTGATGCTGAGTCCCGGCCCGGCCAGGAATGCGAGATGGTCGGGATGCTCCCACAGGCGATAAACGGTGTAGTGCGCCTCGAGCAGGGGCTGCAACGGCATCAGCATCTGGTGGGACAGCAAAACGCTGGGCTTTTCGCCGGGGGTTTGCGGCATGGTTGTCCTCCTGCCGTCAGCGCGGGGCACCCTGCCCGTCCTGCGGCCGTCATTGCGCGACAAGCTAGCGCACCTTTCGCCCGGCGCCAGTGACAACCGACACACGCCTGCCGCTCGCGATCGGGAGAGGCCCGAAAAGAAAACGGGGCGACCTTGCGGCCGCCCCGAACTCTGTTGCAGTCGATCCGGCGTTGCGGATCAGCGCGCGAACTTCTGGAACTTGATACGCTTCGGGATCAGGCTGTCAGCGCCCAGGCGGCGCTTCTTGTCTTCTTCGTACATCTCGAAGTTGCCCTCGAACCACTCGACATGGCTGTCGCCTTCAAAGGCCAGGATGTGGGTGGCCAGACGGTCGAGGAACCAGCGATCGTGGCTGATGACCACGGCGCAGCCGGCGAACTCTTCCAGGGCCTCTTCCAGGGCCTGCAGGGTTTCGATGTCCAGGTCGTTGGTCGGTTCGTCGAGCAGCAGCAGGTTGCCGCCGGTGGCCAGGGTCTTGGCCAGGTGGACGCGGTTGCGCTCACCGCCCGAAAGCAGGCCGACCTTCTTCTGCTGGTCGGCTCCCTTGAAGTTGAAGCTGCCGACATAGGCGCGGGAGTTGATCTCGCGCTTGCCGACGATCATCACGTCGGTGCCACCCGAGACCTCCTCCCAGATGGTCTTGTTGGGGTCCAGCGCATCGCGCGACTGGTCCACATAGGAAAGCTTGACCGTCTCGCCGACCTTGACCGAACCGCCGTCAGGCTGCTCGCGACCGGTGATCAGCTTGAACAGGGTCGACTTGCCGGCGCCGTTGGGGCCGATGACGCCGACGATGCCGTTGGGCGGCAGGCGGAACGACAGGTCCTTGAACAGCACCTTGTCGCCGTACTCCTTTTCGAGGCCCTCGACTTCCAGCACCAGATTGCCGAGGCGCGGGCCGGGCGGGATCTGGATGTGGGCCTGGGTCTGGGCGGCGCGGGCGTTTTCCTGCGCGGCGACCATTTCCTCGTAGCTCGCCAGACGGGCCTTCGACTTGGATTGACGGGCCTTGGGCGATGACCGGACCCATTCCAGTTCGCGGGTCAGGGCGCGCTGACGGCTGTCGGATTCCGACTGCTCCTGCACGACACGCTTGGTCTTCTGCTCCAGCCAGCCGGAGTAGTTGCCCTCATAGGGGATGCCCTTGCCGCGATCGAGTTCCAGCGTCCACTTGGTGACCTGATCCAGGAAGTAGCGATCGTGGGTGACCAGGATGACGCAGCCCGGGAAGTTTTCCAGGTGATGCTGCAACCAGGCCACCGACTCGGCGTCCAGGTGGTTGGTCGGTTCGTCCAGCAGCATGATGTCGGGCTTGCTGAGCAGAAGACGCGCCAGGGCGATGCGGCGCTTTTCACCGCCCGAGAGGCTTTCGATGTTGGCGTCGTTCGGCGGGCAGCGCAGGGCATCGATGGCCATCTCGACCTTGGAGTCGATGTCCCACAGGTCGCGGGCGTCGATGATCTCCTGGAGCTTGGTCATCTCTTCCATCAGCTCGTCGGAATAGTCCTCGCCGAGCTTGTTGGCCGCCTCGTTGTAGCGGTCGAAAATCTGCTTGTCCTCGCAGTCGGCGATGACATTGCCCCAGACGTCCTTGGTCGGGTCCAGCACCGGCTCCTGCGGCAGGTAACCCCGGCGGATGCCCTCGGCGGCCTTGGCCTCGCCCGAGAACTGGTCGTCCAGGCCGGCCATGATCTTCAGCAGGGTCGACTTACCCGAGCCGTTGACGCCGACGACACCGATCTTGGCGTCGGAATAGAACGACAGCCAGATGTTTTCGAAGATCTTCTTGCCGCCCGGGAAGGCCTTGGTCAGGCCTTGCATCTGGAAAATATACTGCTGGGCCATGGGGGCGTCGGTCTCGCTGTCTAAATTCGGGGGAGGACGGGCGCTGAAATAGCTGTCGGGGGCGATTTGCGCAATGTCGGCGGGGACCTTCCCCCTGACAGGCCGCGCCGCAGCCTTTCCGAGGGCCGGGCCCGATCGGACTTTGGTGCGCGGTAAAGTCGCAGGCCTTTCGTCATCAACCTGTCATTTATCCGTCGGCAAAGCGACACCCAACCGTCGCCCAACGGTCGCGGGTCACTGTTAACGGGACCCCTAATCCGGTGCCGCTCCCGATGCACCGACAAGGGGATAGACCATGAAACACCATCTGCTTCTGAGCGCGGCCTCGATCGCCCTCGCCCTGGCCGCCGCGCCGGCCTTCGCCGCTGACGCGCCCGCACCGGCCGCCGCCGCCCCCGCCGACACCGCCGCCAACACCGAAGTCGACGCCGTCATCGTCATCGGCCAGGGCCAGAGCCGCCAGGTCCAGGCCCTGAAGGACGACGCCATCGCGCTGGAAGCCGCCGGCAGCAGCCCGCTGAAGGCCATCGACAAGCTGCCGGGCGTGACCTTCCAGTCGTCGGACGCCTTCGGGTCCTACGAGTGGTCGACCCGCATCTCGATCCGCGGCTTCAACCAGAACCAGCTGGGCTTCACGCTCGACGGCATTCCGCTGGGCGACATGAGCTATGGCAACCACAACGGCCTGCACATCAGCCGCGCCATCACCAGCGAGAACATCGGCCGCCTTGAACTGGCCCAGGGTGCCGGTTCGCTGGCGACCGCCTCGACCAGCAATCTCGGTGGCACGCTGCAGTTCTTCTCGCGCAATCCGTCGGAGGCCTTCGGGGCCCAGACCAATGTGACGGTCGGCTCGGATAACATGTACCGCCTGTTCGGCCGGGTCGACACCGGCGCGATCGAGGCCCTCGGCGGCCTGCGCGGCTATGTCTCGGTCGCGGACCAGAGCACCGACAAGTGGAAGGGCGGCGGCGAGCAGAAGCAGCGCCAGTACGAAATCAAGGCGGTTCTGCCGCTGGGCGAAGGCGATCTGACCGCCTTCTACAACCGCTCGGAACGCCGCGAGCAGGACTACCAGGACCTCTCGTTCGAGATGATCAAGCGCCTGGGTCGCAACTGGGACAACACCCAGCCCAACTGGGCCCTGGCCGTGGCTGCCGGCCGCGCCTACCTGACCGGCGGCACCCTGCCCGCCCCGTTCGCGACGGTCGACGACGCCTACTACTCCGGTGCCGGCATCCGTGACGACAATCTCTACGGTGCCAGCCTGAACCTGCCGATCAACGACATGGTCAAGCTGAACGCCACCGCCTATGGCCACACCAATGAAGGCCAGG
>NZ_QAII01000095.1 GCF_003060965.1 Caulobacter sp. HMWF025
CCGCCAGACCGTCCAGATTGCGCCGCGCGGTCGGCTGATCCCCAAACCGGCGGGCGATCATCTCGCCCTGCTCGGTCAACCGGATGCGGCCCTGAACGGTACCGGCCGGCTGGGCCAGCACAGCCTCGGCGGCCGGCCCCCCGCCCCGGCCCACCGAGCCGCCGCGCCCGTGGAACAGTTGCAGGCCCACGCCCATGCGGTCGGCCTCGAAGGCGAGCGCCGAGGCGCCGCGCGCCACGCCCCGCCGCGAGGCGACATAGCCACCGTCCTTGTTGCTGTCGGAATAGCCCAGCATGATTTCCTGGACCGGCTTGTCGCCGAGGATCGTGCGGCTGATCGGCAGTTCCAGCCACTGGCGCAGAACCCGGGGGCCCTGCTCCAGGTCCTCGATGGTTTCGAACAGCGGGCTGATCTTGACCGAGGCGCGCGGGGCCGCCCCGCCCCAGACCAGACCCACCTGCTTGAGCAGGACCAGCGGCTCGAGAATGTCCGACAGGGTTGCCGACTTCGAGATCACATAGGCCCCGAGGCAGCCCCGGCCATAGTCGCGCACGGCCTGGGCCGCGGCCTCCATAGTCGCCAGTTCCTTGGTCGTTTCCTCGCCATAGGCCGTGAACGGCGAGACCAGCGGTCGCTGGTGCGAAAGTTCGTCGATCAGGACCTTGCAGCGTCCGGCCTCGTCGAGGTCGAGATAGCGCACGTTGGTGCCGGCGCGCTGAAACAGTTCGTGGACGGTGCGCTCGTGCACATCGGCGTTCTGGCGCAGGTCCAGGCTCATCAGGTGGAAGCCGCAGGCCTTGGCGACCTCGACCAGGGTCCGCAGGCTGGTGCCGACCAGTCGCTCGCCGCCATTGCGTTCCAGGCTTTCGATCACCACCGACAGGTCGGCAACGAAGGCGTCCGGATGGGCATAGGGCTCGACGTCAGTACGCTCGTTGGCGAAGGCGACCCACTGCTTGGTCAGCTTCTGCGATACCGCCGACAGCCGGTCGAAGATCAGCTCCAGCGCCAGGCGGTAGGGCTCATCGATCCGGTGCACAGACGGATCCCTGGCCTGGGCGGCCAGGGCGATCAGCTCATCGGAAACCGGCGTATAGGCGGTCGAGATCGCCAGGTTGGACCACAGCTTGCGGACCTCGCCGGCATACCAGTCAAGGATCACGCGAGACTGGGAGCTCAGAGCCAGTTTCAGGGTCTGGCCGTTGACGCCCGGATGACCGTCGCGGTCACCGCCCAGCCAGGACCCCATCTTCAGCAGAGGAGCCAGCTCGGCATTGTGGGCAATCTGCGCCGTCCAGTCACCATAGAGGTCGATGATGGCCGGGAGGATCGAGGTGCGGACGATCGACAGGGCGTTGCGGATCTCGTCCTTCACGGTGATCCGCTCGGGACGATACAGCCGCGTGCGCCACATCAGGGCGATCTCGCGGAACAGGCGCTCGCGGATCTCGGCGTCCAGATCGGCCGGGAGATGGTGACGTCGCAGCGCCATCAGCCGCGTGATCTCGGTCTCGCGATCGACCATGCTCCGGCGACGGACCTCGGTCGGGTGCGCGGTGAGGACCGGAACGACATTCATCGCGGCGAAGGTCGCCGCGATGTCGGCGTCGGACTTGCCGGTGGCCTTGAGCGCCTTGACGGCATCAACCAGGGTTCGCGGGCGATCGTCACCGGGACCGGCATCGGCTTCGGCATGGCGCCGGCGGCCGGCGACATCTTCGCCGATATTGGCCAGCAACGAATTGCTGGCAAAGGCCCGGGCCAGAAAGACGGCCTGTTCGTTGGTCAGGTCGGCGAACAGGTGGTCCAGAACCGGCGCATCGCCGTCGGATCCGTCGCGATAGGCCGCCTTGCGGGCCGTCTCGACCAGGGCGGCGGCCTCGTCGCCTTCGAGATAGGCGATGGCCTCAGACAGGAGGTCACTGAGCAGGCTCGCATTCTGGCGGACATGGCGGCTGGTGGGACGATCACCGCCGAGCGACAGGGCCGGGTTACGCATAAGCGAGCTCCGCTGACGCCGCGTGCGGCGCCGCTTCAGAAGGGTGGACCTTTGCGCCCCGCCCGACTGCAGGCTGACGCAGCGGCGCCCTTAGCGTGGTTTGACGCTACGCGAAACCCGCCGCGCACGATGGTTGCGCTAACATTGAAAAGTGACGCGTGTTTTTGCCGTTAGCGCGCCAACCACCCCCCATCCACGGGCAGAGTAATCCCCTGGACATAGTCAGCGGCTGGAGACGCCAGGAACACCGCCGCGCCCCCGAGGTCGCTGGGCTTGCCCCAGCGGGCCGCCGGGATGCGGGCCAGGATCGAGGCATTGCGGTCGGCGTCATTGCGCAGGGCTTCAGTATTGTTGGTGTCGAAATAGCCCGGCGCGATGGCATTGACGTTGATGCCCTTGGTCGCCCACTCGTTGGCGAGGATCTTGGTCAGGCCCGCGAGGCCGCTCTTGCTGGCCGTATAGGACGGCACGCGAATGCCGCCCTGGAACGACAGCAGCGACGCAATGTTGATCACCTTGCCCGCAACGCCATCGACGGGGCCCTGCTTCAGCGCCTGCCTGGCGAAGGCCTGGGTCAGGAAGAAGACAACCTTCAGGTTGGTGTCCATCACCGCGTCCCAGTCGGCTTCGGTGAACTCGATGGAGTCCGCGCGACGGATGATGCCGGCATTGTTGACCAGGATGTCGACCTTGCCGAAGGCGGCAACAGTTTCGTCGATCACGCGCTGGACGGGCTCGGTCGAGCCGAAGTCGGCCTTGATCGACAGGAACTTGCGACCGGTCGCTTCGACGGCAGCCCTGGTTTCGACGGGCTCGCTGCGGCCGGCGGCGGCGATGTCGGCACCGGCCTCGGCCAGGGCGACAGCGATGGCCTGACCGAGGCCCGTATTGGCACCGGTAACGAGCGCGACCTTGCCTGCGAGGCTGAACGGATTGGCCATGGTGTGTTCCTGTCAAAAAATGCTGTCATCCCGGAGAAAGCCGGGACCGCCGCAGGCGCGAGCGCCTTGGGCGGTCCCGTGTCCTTTCTACGCTCCGCCCGGGATGACAGGCCGGGAGCGCAGGAACGCCCGCCCCTATTTCAGCTGGCAGATGTCCAGCACGTTCATGTCTGTGTAGTCGAGGTTCTCGCCACCCATCGCCCAGATGAAGGTGTAGTTCGAGGTGCCCGAACCCATGTGGATCGACCACGGAGGGCTCATAACGGCTTCCTCGTTTGCGATCACGATGTGACGCATCTCGTCCGGCTCGCCCATATAGTGGAAGACCCGGTCAGTCGCGCCCAGATCGAAGTAGAAATAGGCTTCCGAACGGCGGTCGTGCAGGTGGGGGGGCATGGTGTTCCAGACGCTGCCCGGCTTCAGAACCGTCATGCCCAGCAGCAACTGGGCCGACTTGCAGGTGGTCGGGACGATGTACTGGTAGATGGTGCGCTCGTTGGAGGTCTCCAGCGCACCGCGCTCCAGCGGAATGGCGTCGGCAAACACCAGCTTCTTGGTTTCGAAGGCGGCATGAGCCGGCAGGCTGGTCAGGTAGAAGCGGGCAGGATTGGCAGCGTCCAAACTCTCGAACACCACGTCCCTGGATCCCATGGTCACGTAGATGCCGTCGCGCGGCTCGATGTCATAGGCGACGCCGTCCACGGTGACCTTACCGGCCCCGCCGCCAACATTGATCGCACCCAGTTCGCGGCGCTCCAGGAACGGATGACCGGCGGCCGAGGCCGGCTCGGTCTGGTCCGGCAGCTTCACGGCCGACGACACCGGCGCGACGCCACCGATCACGAAGCGTTCAGCGTGATTGTAGTGCAGGACGATCTCGTTCTCGGCGAACAGGCCGTCCATCAGGTAGCGCTCGCGCAGGTCGTCATTGCTGACGGCGAACATCATGTCCGGGTGGGTGGCATGGTAGGTCTTGGTGAACATCGGCGTGTCTCCGGAGGGGTTCGCTTATCGGGCGGCCAGGGCCACGGCGGGACGAGCCCAGTCCGGACGCTGGTCGAGTTTGTAGGCCTTCCTTGGAAGGGTGTAGGTCAGGTCGGTGATCAGTTCCTGGGCTTCGACGAGGTCCATGCGGTGCTCGGCAACCATGCGGGCCAGGAAGGCGCTGTCGACGCGCCGGGCCACGTCGTGCCGGGCCGGGATCGACAGGAAGGCCCGCGTGTCGTCGTTGAAGCCTACGGTATTGTAGAAGCCGGCGGTCTCGGTCACCTGCTCGCGGAACCGCATCATGCCTTCGGGGCTGTCATGGAACCACCAGGAGGGGCCGAGCTTCAGCACCGGATAGTGGCCCGCCAGCGGGGCCAGTTCGCGGCTGTAGGTGGTCTCGTCCAGCGTAAACAGGATGATCGACAGGCGCGGATCGTTGCCGAACTTGCCGAGCAGAGGCTTCAACGCCTTGACGTATTCGGTCTGGGCCGGGATGTCGGCCCCCTTGTCGCGCCCGTGGCTGGCCAGCAGACCGGCGTTGTGATTGCGGTGCGAGCCGGGGTGGATCTGCATGACCAGCCCGTCGTCGAGACTCATCCGGGCCATTTCGGTGAGCATCTGGGCCCGGAACAGCTCCGCCTTCTCCGGCGTCAGTTCGCCCCGGACAAGGCTCTGGAACAGGGCTTCGGCTTCCACATCGCTCAGGTCCGCCGTGGCTGCCGTCGGGTGGCCATGGTCGCTGGAGGTTGCTCCAGCCTCAATGAAAGCCGCCCTGCGAATACGGTGGGCCTCAAGATAGCCCTGCCAGCTGAAGACATCCTGGCCCGAGGTCTCAGCAAAGCGCTCGAACGCGCGCCCGGATCGCTCGTCCTCGAAATCGATCACCGCATCCGGGCGATAGGCGGTGATCACATGGCCGCCCCAGCCACTCTCGCGGATTGCAAGGTGGTGCTTGAGGCTTTCGTGCGGCCCCTCGGTCGTCGCCAGGGTCTCGATGTTGAAGCGGTCAAACAGGGCGCGCGGCCGGAAGGCCTCCGTCGCCAGAGCCTCATTGATCGTATCGAAATAGAGGTCCGAGGTGTCGGCCCCCAGAAACACCTCCATCCCGAAAACCTGGCTGAAGACGTGGTTCAGCCAGATCCAGGAGGGTGTGCCGCGAAAGAGATGGAAGTTGCTGGCCAGCAACCGCCAAGCCTCACGCGGATCGGTACCCGGCACGCCGTCTTTCGAGCGGACCTTCAGAGCGTCCAGCGCGTGGCCCTGGCTGTAGAGCATGCGGAAAAGATAGTGGTCCGGGGCCAGCAGCAGATCGGTCGCGTCCTGGAAGGGCGCGTTGGTCGCAAACCAGCTCGGGTCGGTATGACCGTGCGGGCTGATGATCGGAAGGCACTTGACGCTCGCATAGAGCTCCCGAGCGATCGATCGGGTCCGGTCATCAGCCGGAAACAGGCGGTCATCGTGAAAGATCAGGGGCCTGGTCATGGGGATGTCCCGCTTCCTCTCCAGCCTGCAGCTTCACGAACGGCCACTTTTGACCTGCGCTTGGTAACCGGTGTCATCGCCCGATGCAAGCACCCGTCGATGAACTTCTCCCTAGCCCGCCGCGACCTTGGCCGAAGACTCGCGAACCACAAGATACGGGACCGTAATCGACGGATCCCTCTTTTCCCGCGTCTCGATACCGATCAGCTTCTCAACTGCCATACGGCCCACTTCCCGTGTTGGAATATGGATGGTCGTCAACGGCGGCCAGACGGCCTGAGCGATCTGGAAGTCATCGAAACCGACCACGGTCAGGTCCCGGGGCACATCCAGGCCAGCCCGGCGCGCCGCCTGCAGGACACCGGCTGCCATTTCATCATTGCCGGCGAAAATCGCGGTCGGCCGCGGACTCTTGGCCAGCAGGATTTCGCCACAGGCCAGGCCAGACTCGAAGGTATAGGCCCCCTCGATCACATAGGCTTCGTCCAGCTTGAGGCCCGCCTTGCCGAGCGCATCCTCAAACCCGCCGCGCCGCTCATGCGAAGACCGGAAGCTGGGCAGGCCGCTGATGAAGCCGATCTGGGTGTGGCCCAGTTCGATCAGGTGCTCGCCCATGGCCGCGCCACCCAGCCGGTCATGGCCGACGATCATGTGCTCGGGCTTGTCCAGTTCGACAGACGCGATGCGGATGTATTCGCAGCCGATTTCGCGGAGCAGTTTTGCGACGCGCTCATCCTCCGAAACCGACGGCGGCAGCACGACCCCATAAAGCTTCTGCCGTTCGACAAAGGTTCGGATATCGGTCAGGAACGTCGGACTGCTGCGGTTGCAGGGGTGGACCACCAGCTCAAAGCCGGAGCCCCTCATGCCGTCGAGCAAACCAAGCTGCATGTTTACGACATACTGCGGGTTGGGATTGTCGTATATCATGCCGATCAGGAACGACCGCCGGAACGCCAGCCCGCGCGCCTGCGGATCGGGGGCATAGCCCCACTCCGCAATCACCGCCTCGATACGCTCGCGGGTCTCGTCCCGAACGAAGGGCGACTGATTGATGACCCGGGAAACCGTCTTCTTCGACACACCGGCCAGACGCGCGATGTCGTTAATGGTCGCTCGCTTTCGACCGCCCTCGATGCCGCTCTCAACTTCAGGGTCGCCAGGCGACGTCACGGACGGCTTCGATCGGTTCACGGCGTTTCCATACAGCTTCAGGCGCGTTGTTTTGTAATACTCTACAGATGCGCACCTCGCTACCAATGGGCGAAGAACGCACCCGTCGGGCGCTTGACACCGGTTACCATATCTGGCGGGAAACGTCTCGTGGCAAGAAATGCAGTCCGGCAGGGGAAGACATGACCTCAACGACCCAGGCTGAGGGCGAATCGATCCACGGCGTTGATCCTCGTGATCATGTCGCGACGGCCCTTCGCGACCTTACGGCCGGCGAGACGCTTCAACGGAATGGCGCGCTGATCACGGCCCGATCAGACATCCCCAAAGGGCACAAGGTTGCCATCCAGTCTGTCCGCGCCGGGGAAGATGTCCTGAAATATGGCTGGCCGATCGGCCGGGCCGTGGTGGACATCGCGGTCGGTGATCACGTCCATGTCCACAATGTCAGCACCAGGCTCTCCGGCGTGGACCAATATGACTGGGCCCCTGCCGCATCGACCGGCGTGCAGCCTGACCGGACGACAAGTTTCATGGGCTATCGACGCGCCGATGGACGGGTCGGCACGCGCAACGAGATCTGGGTCCTCTGCACGGTCGGGTGCGTGGCCAATACCGCGCGGCGGATCGCTGAGAAGGCCAATGTGCGCTTCGCTGGCCGCACCGATGGTGTCTTCGCCTTCCCTCACCCCTTCGGCTGCTCGCAACTCGGGGACGACCTGGTCAATACCCGCAAGCTGATCGCCGCCCTGGCCGGCCACCCCAATGCCGGGGGTGTCCTCATTCTGGGTCTGGGGTGTGAAAACAACCAGCTCAAGGCCCTGCTCGAGAGCGCCCCGGGCCTGGACCCTGCCAGGCTCCGGGCCTTCACGACCCAGATGGCTGAGGACGAACTCGAGGACGGTCTGGCTGCCATTGAAGCACTGGTTGTCCAGGCCGAGCGCGATAGCCGGACAGCCTGTCCGGTTTCCGACCTCGTCATTGGCCTTAAATGCGGTGGGTCGGACGGTTTCTCGGGCGTCACCGCCAACCCCCTTGTCGGCCGGATCGCCGACAGGGTCTCTGATGCAGGCGGAACGCCTGTGCTGACCGAGATTCCAGAAATCTTCGGGGCCGAGCAGATGCTTCTGGATCGTGCCGCAAGCCGGGCGGTCTTTGACGATGCCCTGCGCGTAATCGATGATTTCAAGCGCTACTTCATCGACAACAATCAACCGATCCACGAGAATCCCTCTCCGGGCAATATTGCCGGCGGGATCACCACGCTCGAGGAAAAGTCGCTCGGGGCCGTCCAGAAGGGCGGCCGCGCGCCCCTGGTCCAGGTCTTGCGCTACGGAGAGCGCGTCGGCAGGAAGGGCCTGACCCTGCTGGAGGCTCCCGGCAACGATGCCGTCTCCTCGACGGCCCTGACAGCGGCTGGGGCGACGGTCATTCTGTTCACAACAGGACGCGGCACCCCTCTTGGCTTCCCGGCTCCGACCCTGAAAATCGCGTCAAACAGCGCCCTTGCCGCCCGCAAACCCGGCTGGATCGACTTTGACGCCGGAGCGGTGCTGAGCGGTCAGTCCATGGACGAGGCGGCGCACCATCTCATGGACCTGGTCATCAGCACCGCCTCTGGCCAGGCCACAAAAGCTGAACTGAACGGCGAGCGCGAGATCGCCATCTGGAAACAGGGTGTGACCCTATGACGATCGCGTCCCCTGCCCTCCGCCTGCGGGCGACCAGCGCACCCGCGGCCCTGCCGGACGTCGAACAGCCCGCCTATGTGCGGGAAAAGGTGACGGTCGGCGTCGTGCACCTTGGCCCCGGCGCGTTTCACCGCGCGCATCAGGCCTTCTACTTCGACCGGATTCTCGCAAAGGACCCGCGCTGGGGGATCTGTGCTGTCTCGCTGAAAAGCCCGGGCGTGCGCGATGCCCTGGAGCCGCAGGACGGGCTCTACACCCTTGCCCAACTGGATCGGGACACGACTTTCCGCCTTGTTGGCTCGATTGTTGAGGTTCTGGTCGCGCCCGAGGACCCGCCTGCAGTTTTCGCCCGAATGGCCTCCCCCCAGACGCGGATGGTGACGCTGACCGTCACCGAAAAGGGCTACTGCCTCTCGGCGGAAGGAGGATTGGACGAGAGCCATCCTGACATCGTCCATGACCTGGCCAACCCCGGAAGCCCTGTCAGCGCGATCGGCTACCTGGTTGAGGGCCTGAGGCGTCGCTTCGTGAGCGGCCTCGCTCCCTTTGCCGTGGTCGCCTGCGACAACCTCACGGACAACGGCTGGCGCCTGAAAGCCGCGGTCACAGCCTTCGCGGCCAAACGCGACTCACAACTTGCGGCCTGGATCCAGGCTGAAGGACGGTTTCCGCGCACCATGGTCGACAGCATCACACCCGCTACGGACTCCGCCCTGCGCGACCGCGTGAGGCTGGCGACGGGGCTTGAAGACGCCTGGCCGATCCAGCGCGAGGCCTTTACGCAGTGGGTTATCGAGGACTGCCTGGGGACGGACGCTCCAGACTTTGCCGATGCCGGCGTCACTCTGACCGACGACGTTCGGGGCTTCGAACGCGCCAAGCTCCGGCTTCTGAACGGCGTCCACTCCACGCTTGCCTATGCGGGGCTGCTGCGTGGCCACGAAACCGTCTTCGAGGGCATGAGCGATCCTGTCCTGGCCGCTCTCGCCCGGGACCTGATGCTTCTGGACATCATGCCGACGCTGACCGCACCACGAGGGCTTGTCCTTCAGGACTATGCAGAAGCGATCCTGGACCGCTTCCGTAATCCGGAGATCCGCCATCTACTGTCCCAGATCGCGTGGGATGGCACCCAGAAGCTGCCCGTTCGCATTCTCGGTACCCTGTCTGAAGCCCTTGACGCGGGCCGCCCCATCGCGCGGCTCGTCCTGCCGCTGGCGGCCTGGATGCACTTTGTCCGGCAACGGGTCGCTGGACAGGAGCCGCTCGTCGATCCGCTAGCCGAAAGCCTTTCCGACATCGCAAGCCGCTGTACGGGCAATGCCGAAGAAGACGTTGCCCTCTTCCTGGCGGTGAAGGGCATGTTCCCGCAGACTCTGCTGGAAAACGCCGACTTCAGGGCCGCGATTGTGGCCGCCTATGCCGAGCTCGCCTGAAGCGTCGCGGACACGGTCTAGCGTGTGACCCCGCGCCCTGTCAGGACCGGAACAACCGTGCGGCAGAGGATGTGGATATCAAAGGCTAGGGAGCTTCGCTCAAGATAGGCCGCATCCAGCGCGACCTTGTCCGCAAGGGCCAATTCATCGCGGCCGTTGATCTGGGCCCAGCCGGTGATGCCAGGCCGCAGCCGGTCCACCCCGGTGGCCGCGCGAGCCGCAACCAGGTCCTGCTGATTAAAAAGGGCCGGTCGCGGCCCAACCAGGCTCATCGTTCCGGACAGCACGCTCCAGAGCTGGGGCAGCTCATCCAGACTCAACCGGCGCAGCGCACCACCAACCGGCGTGAGCCAGCGGTCTGGATCCTCGAGGAGGTGGGTAGCTACCTCAGGGGTATCGATCCGCATTGTCCTGAACTTGGGCATGCGAAAAAGCTCACCGTTTCGACCGACCCGACTTGACCAGTAGAGGACCGGTCCTGGGGAGGTCAGCCTGACAATGATCCCGATGACCAGCATGGGCAGGGAGACGGCCAGAAGACCGCTAGCCGAGACGACGACATCAAAACTGCGCTTCAGCATCGGGGGCGCGTTCAGCCCAGGTCGCCCGACGCCGCATCCAGCAACAGATAGACGCGGCCGGCGTCTGAGGACAGCAAGGCCGCGACCAGGAACCCTTCGCGATCCTGACCACTGGCTTCAGCAATCATGCCCTCATACCGTTTCAGGAAGCGCTCCGTACTGGCCCTAAGGCTGGCATCAGAGAACAGCCGTCGGACCAGGCGACGGATCGCCGCCGGAGCCAGTCGCTTGACCAGGTCCCTGGCTCCGGAGCTGTCGCCACCATGGATCGCAGCGGCAACCTCATCGATCCGGCCGCGCGGCAGCAGGGCATGCGGATCAATGCCCATGCCCAGGACTTCGGCGGCCAGGGTCTCGCCAAGGGCGACATCTGCCGGAGCCTTGCTCTCCAGGCCAGAAAGCAGGGACTTCCAGCTCAAAGTCCCCGGTGACGCTTCCGCGGGTGCCGGGGCCACCCGCGCGCCGGCCTTCTCAAAGACCGAGCGGAACTCGTCATCGGTAGCCGTCGGGGTCAGACGCAGGCGGGGTCTCGGTGACTGTTCCTCGGCGACGGCGTCCTCTTCCACATCGCGCGGCGGCGTGGCCGGGACCGGCGACGGAGTGGGGCGATTTCGCGAAACCGAACCCGGGATAGATGCCGGACGGGCCACTGCGGGCGTTCCGGCCATCACGACCGCCGCCTCGCTGAGCGCCTCATAGCTACGCCGAACGCGCTCCTGGAAGGCCTGATCAATCGCCGCCGTTTCCTCGGCGGTCCGCCGAGACGCAGACATCAGTTCCTCAATGCCCTGCTCGATCGACGCCCTGACCTCCGCAGCTTTCTGCAGAGCCTGATCCGGCAGGCTCGCAGTTCTATGGCCGACCTCGTTGAGCATCGCCTCAAACTCAATCAGGGTGTTTCGGGCCGTCTGCACGGCATCAGCAAGTTTCTGAGCTGTTCGGGCACCGGCCTGCTCCACCATCTGGGCTGACTGCTCGATCAGATCGCGCGCTTCCTCCATGCGGGACTCAAAGACCGTGTCGGCCTTCTGTCCTGCGGCGAAGGCGATCTCGTTGAGCTGGTCAACGCGACTGCGGGCGGCTGCGACACGCGCGTCGACGCCCTCGCTGGCGCTCAGGGCCGACGCGGCCAGCGCCTCCATCGCCTGCTTGAGCTCGACCTCGAGCCCCTCTCGCTGCCCTGCGGCAATATCGGCGATCGTGGACAGGATCCTGCCGGCCTCGGCGGTGAGACTGTCACGCTCAGAACGGGCCAGATCGGCGGTGGTCCGCACCTGATCGGCTGCCGCAGAGATTAAGCCGCGAAGCATTTCAGCCCCCATGGCCGCGACCTCGCTCAGTTCCGTCGCACCGACCCGTGTGTAGGAAACAAACTCGGTCAGCTGGGCGGTCCGCGTCTCGGTCTCAGCCGCAAAATCTTCCTGCTCGGACCTCAGGGTCTGGCTGGCAGCAACTAGCGCCGCGCGCTGCTGGGCAAGGTTCTTCTCGACCGCGCTCATCTGGTCGCCCAGGCCCTGCCCGGCAGTCTCCAGGCGCGCGATCTGTCGGGAAATATCCTCCGCCCCCACGCGTGCGGCGTCTGACGCTTCGGCAGCGGCAGCCGCGAGATCCGCAGCCCGGGCCGCAAGGGCCGCTTCGGCTTCGCGAAGCTGGGTTTCGGCCAGATCAGAGGCCTCCGCGACCATCCGGGCCTGGCTGCCAATCGCGTCAACGACAGCCGTGGAACGGGTATCTAGATTGAGCGACAGGGTCTCAAGCGCTTCGCGCTCATGACCGAGGCCGCGCGCGAGCTGGTCGGCCATGCGCGCAGACTCCGCAGCGGCGTTGACCAGTCCGGCGGTTTCTTCCGCAAGAGCCTGACGAAGCGCCAGGATCCGCTCGCGGGCCTCTTCGGCAGACGCGGTCGCATAGTCGATCTGGGCGCGAACGACCTCAACTGCGCCAGACGCCCCCGCGGCCGCGAGGACCGCCGGCGTCACTAGCCGGTCGGTCAGGATCCGACTGCGGCGCAGTTCCGAAGCCACACCCTGCGCCTGACGAAGCATGTAGGCCCCCAGCAGGGTCAGCAAAGCCGGCCCTATGGCAAGGCCGGCAAACACCGTCAGTGCAAAGCCTTCAACCTTGAGTGCGGGGACGCCTCGGGCATAACCCAGCGCAAAGGTAATCGGGGCCAAAGCCCAAAGCGATGCTACTGCGACCGCCAGAGTCCAGAACATCAGCGCAGGCATCGCCTTCCGGTCAGTCTTGGACGGTAGCTCAAAGGCCTCGGGCGGCGGAAGCCGCGCGTCCGATGCAATCTCGCCGGGATCGGCCTTAGGGCCTGCGACCTCGCGATCGGGCTGCGACATCGGCGCAGGGGCCTGCTGCCCGCTCGTCGCGAGTGATGTTGCAAACGAGAACGGGGTTTCGACGTCCTTCACCTCTGGTGCAGAGGACGGCGGGATGAGTTCGGACGCGCGCGCCCGCCGAGTCGCTGCGCGTGCTCTGGGCGTGAAAGGCTCTGGCGGTCTTGCAGGGCCCGGCTCGGCAATGTCGAGATCGAGATCCTGCGGCGGTTCGTCAGATGGTTGCGGCTCCGAAAGCTCGGAGGCCTCAAGCCCATCTCCAAATGCCGCTGCCACATCGAGCTCCTCCAGTTGCGGAGGCTCAGACGTCATTACGGACTCCGCAGGGGGCGTCTCCTCCACTGGCGTGGAGAAATCGAGCGGTTGGCGCTTCTTAGGCTTCATACACAGCCAAGGTCCCAAGGCAGTCGGCGCGTGAAGACAAGCGCAAACTCTCGCACCCGCCTCATTTCGCGTAATACATGAACCTAGCGGCGAAAAGCTCGCGCGGAAAGCGCCTTCGACTGGGTTTTCAAGGCTTCATCTCGTCGCAGTGCCGTCGGTCGGCGATGGCGCGACGACGGCCTGCGGCTCCGCTGGCGGAGAGCGCGGCACCACGCGCACGGTTGTCGCCTTAAGGCGATCCTTCTCCTCAAGAGAAACGCCCAATTGGCTCAGTGCGAGGGACGACAGCCACACCAACATCACGGCAAGGAATTCAGTGAGAAGGCTCATCGCAACGCCCGATGTTGGATAGCGCCGTTATCCAACAGACTCAGCTCCCGCGCGAGTGAATTTTTCGTTAGGCGCTGATGCGACGGGGCCATGACACCCTAGCTCATAGCGCCTCCAGAATTCCGATGGTTGTCCTCGGCGACGCACATGACTAGGTCGCCATGACACGGCAAGGCCTCCCTGCACTATGGTGGGGGCTGAGCTTAAACCCATGCCGGAGCCCGACCTTGGCCCCAACTCACCAATCGGCGACCCTACCGGGCGACGCCCCAAGCGGGCTGTCGTCGGCGCGCCTGACCCACCTACAAAGGCTGGAGGCGGAGAGTATCCATATTCTCCGCGAGGTGGCGGCCGAATGCGAGCGGCCGGTCATGCTTTACTCGATCGGCAAGGACAGTGCCGTAATGCTGCACCTCGCAGCCAAGGCGTTCTTTCCGTCGCGCCCCCCCTTCCCGCTCCTGCATGTCGACACGACCTGGAAGTTCCGGGCGATGTATGAACTGCGCGACCGTGTAGCCTCGGAGCTCGGGGTCAAGCTTCTGGTTCACAAGAACCCCGACGCCGAGGCCCGTGGGATCAATCCGTTCGACCACGGCAGCGCGCTGCACACGGACATCTGGAAGACCGAGGGTCTGAAACAGGCTCTGGCCATGCATGGCTTCGATGCCGCATTTGGCGGTGCCCGTCGCGATGAAGAAAAAAGCCGGGCCAAAGAACGCGTATTCAGCTTCCGCTCTGCAGAGCAGCGCTGGGACCCCAAGAACCAGCGTCCGGAACTGTGGAACCTCTACAATACCCGCAAGCACCCCGGTGAAAGCCTGCGGGTCTTTCCGATCTCAAACTGGACCGAGCTGGACATCTGGCAATACATCCATCTCGAAAACATCCCGATCGTTCCCCTGTACTTCGCGGCAGAACGCCCCGTCGTTGAACGGGACGGGAGCCTGATCATGGTCGACGACGACCGGTTCCGGCTTAGGCCCGGTGAAGTTCCGCAACTGAAGAGTGTCCGCTTTAGGACCCTGGGATGCTATCCGCTGACCGGCGCCGTCGAGAGCCAAGCCTCAACCCTGCCGGAAATCATTCAGGAAATGCTTCTCGCAACGACCAGCGAACGCCAGGGACGGGTTATCGACCATGACCAGTCTGGCTCGATGGAGAAGAAGAAGCAGGAGGGCTATTTCTGATGTCAAAGGTCTACAAGCCCTCGGACCTCATCGCGGATGACATCGACGCCTACCTCGTCGCCCATCAGCACAAGTCACTGCTCCGCTTTATCACCTGCGGCTCCGTCGATGACGGCAAGTCCACCCTGATCGGACGTCTGCTCTACGACAGCAGGATGATTTTCGAGGATCAGATGGCCGCGCTCGAGGCTGACTCACGTCGCGTCGGAACCCAGGGTGACCAGATCGACTTCGCCCTTCTGGTCGATGGCCTTGCTGCCGAGCGTGAACAGGGGATCACGATCGATGTCGCCTACCGGTTCTTCTCGACGGACAAACGAAAGTTCATCGTCGCCGACACGCCGGGTCACGAGCAGTACACGCGCAACATGGTCACGGGGGCCTCGACTGCGGAAGCTGCGGTGATCCTGATTGATGCCCGGAAGGGTGTCCTGACCCAGACGCGCCGGCACAGCTATCTCGTCAGCCTGCTCGGAATCCGTCACGTCGTGCTGGCCGTCAACAAGATGGATCTCGTCGGCTGGGACCAGGCCGTCTTTGACCGGATCGTCGAAGACTATCGCGCCTTTGCCACCAGGATCGGACTTGCCGATTTCACGCCGATTCCGATTTCCGGCCTCGGCGGTGACAACATGGCCAGTCGGAGCGAGGCTTCGCCCTGGTACGACGGCCCGATCCTGATGGACTGGCTGGAGTCCGTCGAGGTTGAGGATGACCTTCAGGCCAAGCCGTTCCGCATGCCGATCCAGTGGGTCAATCGTCCCAACCTGGACTTCCGGGGCTACTCCGGCCTGATCGCCTCGGGCAGGATCCAGCCCGGCGACCGGGTTCGCGTCCTGCCGTCTGGCCAACAGAGCGCGATCGCCAGGATCGTAACCCTGCCCGACGATCTGCCCCAGGCCGTCGCCGGCCAGTCCGTGACCCTGACCCTGACCGACGAGATCGACATCTCCCGCGGCGACGTGATCGTTGCCGCTGACTCCCCCTGCCCGGTCTCGGGTCAGTTCGAGGCGACTCTGGTCTGGATGGACGAAGAGCCCCTCCCCCCGGGGCGAGCCTATCTGCTGAAAATTGGCACCCGAACCGTTGGGGCCAGCGTCACCGAGATTAAGCACAGGGTGAACGTCAATACCCTCGAGCAGACTGCGGCCAAACGCTTGAATCTGAACGAGATCGGCATCTGCAACATTTCCCTGGATCAGGCTATTGCGTTTGAATCCTATGCGGACAATCGCCAGCTCGGTGGCTTTATCCTGATCGACCGACTGTCGAACCGCACGGTCGGGGCCGGCTTGCTCAACTTCGCGCTGCGGCGGGCTGACAACATTCACTGGCAGCATACCGATGTCAGCAAGTCGTCGCGGGCGGCGCTGAAACGTCAGAGAGGACAGGTCGTCTGGCTGACCGGCCTCTCAGGGGCCGGCAAATCAACCATCGCAAACCTGGTCGAGAAGCGGCTCCATGCGCTGGGCCGGCACACCTATCTGCTCGACGGTGACAATGTCCGACATGGCCTGAACAAGAACCTGGGGTTCACCGAAGAGGATCGTGTCGAGAACATCCGCCGCGTCGCCGAAGTCGCCAAGCTTATGGTCGATGCCGGCCTGATCGTGCTGACGGCCTTCATCTCGCCCTTCCAGGCCGAGCGGCGCGCTGCCCGTGAATTGCTTGAGCCTGGCGAGTTCATCGAAGTCTTTGTCGATACGCCTCTGGCGGTCGCTGAGGCACGCGACGTCAAGGGTCTCTACAAGAAAGCCCGGGCCGGCCAACTGAAGAACTTCACCGGGATTGACAGTCCCTATGAGGCTCCAGAGGCTCCGGAACTGCGGATCGACACCACCCACATGACACCGGTCGAAGCGGCCGAAAGGATCGTGGAATGGCTTGAGGGCCAGGAAATCGACTACGAAATCTGACGAAGGCGGGCACTGCGCTGCAAGGCCATGGCCCCCGCCAGTCCCAGGATGGCCATGGCGGCCATGGCCAGGTAGCCGCGCGGGCCCAGGGCGTCAAAAAGTGGCCCCGAAGCCAGGGTAGCGAGGCCGATGGTTAGGCCGGAGGACAGGGCCGAGTTGATGGCCTGGGCCGATGAGGCACTGGCAGGGGGCGTAAGCTTCTCGATCAGTCGCAACGATGCGAGGAAACTGGCGGCAAAGGTCAGGGCATGCAGTCCCTGGAGCGGGAACAGCATCCAGAGCGGCGGTGAGAACGCATAGAGCGTCCATCGCAGCAGGGCCGCAGCGCCGCCCAGGACCATCAGCTTCTCCGGGCCGACGCGACGTCTCCAGGGCTCCAGGAACCACATGAACCCGACCTCGGCCGCAACGCCCACCGCCCAGAGCACACCTATCATCGGCTCTGACAGTCCCTGCTTGCGCCAGAGGATGGCCGAGAACCCGTAGTAGAAGGCGTGCGCGCCCTGGATCAGGCCCGCCGTCGCGACGGCCAGGCAAAAGGTACGATCACGCAGCAGTGCCCCAAGGCCCTTCCATCGCTGCGCGCGATCCGGTTTGTCCCCGATGGCGTGAAC
>NZ_QAII01000096.1:0-2951 GCF_003060965.1 Caulobacter sp. HMWF025
CGGGGTTTTAACCCGCTCCCGACTTCGGCCCCCGACGGGTGGAGGGGAAGCGACCCCGTCCAGACCGTCCGGGCGATTTCAGCCCGGACCTGTTGCGTTTCCGAGGGTCCGCCGCCCGGGGGACTGATCCCAAACCCCGATCCGAAACGCCCGCCTTCCCTGGAGGGACAGGCCACGTCTCGCAAACCGGGCGCCCGAGGCCCCAGGTGACGGTCGCCGGGACGCTGCCCGCTCGACCACCCCAGACCGCTGCAACGGTCGCCGTACGTGCGCCCTTCCCGTGCGATCTGGTGGGATGATTATGCGGGGGGATTTGAGTGCGTCGGATTGGCGCGATGGAGATTTTTGTAAGGGATTGAATTAGAAGGTTTTTGTCTGAGGGGTTGCGGGGATTGAGCGGGCTGGATCCCCGTTCTCTAACGCCCAAAATCCTTGTCATCCCGGCCGGACGCCCGGAGGGCGGGAGCGCCGGGACCCAGGGGTCGGCGCACTGCGGTTGCCCCTGGGTCCCGGCTCGCGCTGTGCGCGTCCGGGATGACAAGGAAAAGGTGCTCTATTGATCCTCCGCACCTGCCCCCTACGGGCTGCTACGCAGCCGTCTTCCCCCGGAGGGGGAAGATGATCTCATCCGCCCCCGCCGGGGGCGGACGACCGGCGAAAGCCGGTCAGGTGGGGGCCTGCGGCGTCGGCCGGTTTGCACCCCCGATCCCGGCCAACGTCGTAAACGCCTCTTAACCCTCTTGCGGCACAAGATCCCCGTTCGAGTCTTGAGTGTCCGGAGAGTGTCATGGCGCGAGCCGCGCAGCGTTCGACGGCGGAGCTCCTTATGGATGCGATCGCCTATGGCTGGGCCCAGCCCTGGTCGGCGCGCTTTCGCGGCGGTGTGGTCACCGTCGTCGGCGCGGGCCTGCTGCTGGCGGTCGCCACCTATAATGCCGCCGATCCCAGCCTGAACGCCGCCTCCACCACCGATGCGTCCAATGCGCTCGGCGGAGCCGGGGCCGCCATCGCCGACGTCGTCATGCAGTCGCTGGGTCTGGCCGGCTGGGGTGCCGCCCTGCTGATGCTGGTGTTCGGCGTCACCCGGGCCTCGCAGGCCGATCCCGACGGCGAGCGCCGCGATCTGCGCCTGCGGGCCGGGGTCGGCACCCTGGGCCTCTTGGCCCTGGCCGGCCTGCTCTCGGCCGCGCCGCGTCCGGCGGCCTGGCCGCTGGAGAAGGGTCTGGGCGGCTTCTGGGGCGAGGGCCTGCTGGGCCTGATCGCCGACCTGTTCGCCTTTGCCCACATTCCCGGCGCGCGGCTGATTGCCGCGATCCTGCTGGCCATCGGCGCGAGTGTGGCGCTGGGCTATGCCATCGGCTTCCGCCGCTTTGACCCGGAGGCCATCGCCCAGGTCGTCGGCGGAGCCCTGCAGCCGCGCGAGCCGAGGGCTCCTGTAGCGGAACCCGTTCCCGAGCCGGTCGCCAAGCCTGCCCGCGCCCGCAAGACCGCCGACATGCCGGTGCCGCCGCGTCGTCCGGCCCGCCCGGTCCCGGAGCCGGTCGACCAGGCCTATACGCCGCCGCCCCCACCGGCGCTCGACGACGAGGATGACGAGGCGTTCGCGCCGCCGGTCGAGGCCCGTCCGCTGGCGATCGCCAAGCCCAAGGCCCTGCCCAAGGACAGCGGCCGCGAGCAGCGCGAGCAGCAGAAGGCCTTTGATTTCACCGATGAGGGCGGCTTCCAGCTGCCGGAACTGGCCATGCTGGCCAAGGCCAAGCCGCGCTCGTCCGAGGTGGATGCCGCCGCCCTGCGCCAGAACGCCCGGCTGCTGGAGAGCGTGCTGGCCGAGTTCGGGGTCAAGGGCCAGATCGACCAGATCCGCCCCGGTCCCGTGGTCACCATGTACGAACTGGTGCCGGCCCCGGGCGTCAAGACCGCCCGCGTCGTGGCCCTGGCCGACGACATCGCCCGCTCGATGAGCGTGATCTCGTGCCGCGTCGCCGTGGCCCAGGGCCGCAATGCCATCGGCATCGAAATGCCCAATTCGCGGCGCGAGACCGTCTATCTGCGCGACCTGCTGTCGAGCACCGACTACGACAAGGCCAGCTCGATCCTGCCCATGGCGCTGGGCGAAACCATCGGCGGCGAGCCCTATATCGCCGACCTGGCCAAGATGCCTCACCTGCTGATCGCCGGCACCACCGGCTCGGGCAAGTCGGTGGGCGTCAACGCCATGATCCTGTCGATCCTCTACAAGCTGCCGCCGGACAAGTGCCGCTTCATCATGATCGACCCCAAGATGCTGGAACTGTCGGTCTATGACGGCATCCCGCACCTGCTGGCCCCGGTCGTGACCGATCCCAAGAAGGCCATCGTCGCGCTCAAATGGACCGTGCGCGAGATGGAGGACCGCTATCGGCGGATGTCCAAGATCGGCGTGCGCAACATCGGCGGCTTCAACGAGAAGGCCAATGAGGCCCTGGAGCGCGGCGAGCATTTCGAGCGCACCGTGCAGACCGGCTTCGACGACGCCGGCCGGCCGATCTACGAGACCGAGCAGATCCGTCCCGAGGCCATGCCCTACCTGGTCGTGGTCATCGACGAGGTCGCCGACCTGATGATGGTGGCCGGCAAGGACATCGAAGGGGCCGTGCAGCGTCTGGCCCAGATGGCCCGCGCCGCCGGCATCCACCTGATCATGGCCACCCAGCGCCCGTCGGTCGACGTCATCACCGGCACCATCAAGGCCAACTTCCCGACCCGGATCAGCTTCCAGGTGACCAGCAAGATTGACGCCCGCACCATCCTGGGCGAGCAGGGCGCCGAACAGCTGCTGGGCCAGGGCGACATGCTCTACATGGCCGGCGGCGGTCGGGTGACCCGCCTGCACGGCCCGTTCGTCAGCGACGGCGAGGTCGAGGCGGTGGCCCGGTTCCTGCGCGACCAGGGCACGCCCAACTATCTGGAAG
>NZ_QAII01000096.1:2965-6735 GCF_003060965.1 Caulobacter sp. HMWF025
GAGGAGCAGGAAGAGGCCATCGAGGGTGCCTTCGCCGGCGAGGGCGGGGCCAACGACCTTTACGACCACGCCGTGGCCGTGGTCACCCGCGACCGCAAGGCCTCGACCAGCTACATCCAGCGCCGTCTGCAGATCGGCTACAACCGCGCCGCCTCGCTGATGGAGCGGATGGAAAAGGAAGGTGTGGTCGGGGCCGCCAACCATGCCGGCAAGCGCGATATCCTGGCTCCGCCGCCGCCGCCGCTCTAGGGGCCGTGGCGGAAGGCCTGCGGGCCCCGCCGCTGAGCTTGGCTTGACGGGGCGTGCGACGGAGACTCCTATCCGCCACCCGTTGCGGAGCCTGCCATGAAGTCCCTGACTGCCCTGATCCTTGCCGCCGGTCTGGCCCTGGCCGGCGCGGCCCGGGCCGACGGCCTGAAGGCCTGTACCGTGCCCCGCGACGTGGTGCCGGCCGCCGAGGAAATCCCGCCGGCCGACCAGATCCACACCGACGTGCCGATCGCGGCCTATCTGCTGGCCCTCTACTGGTCGCCGGAGGCCTGCCGGTCGAACATTCCGGAATCGGACAAGGCCATCCAGTGCGAGGCCAACAGTTTCGGCTTCACCGTTCATGGCCTGTGGCCCAACGGGCCCGACCGGGTGCATCCGCGCTACTGCCGGCCCAGCCCGCCGATGCGCGTGAAGACGGTGAAGGCCAATCTCTGCATGACCCCGTCGCCCTGGCTGCTGCAGCATGAATGGCAGGCCCACGGGACCTGTCAGTGGGCGACGCCCGAGGCCTATTTCCGCAAGGCCCGGCAGGTGCGCAACCGGCTGAACGTGCCCGACCTGACGCCCGGTCCCGGCGAGGTGATGACGGCCGGCGAGATCCGCCAGGCCTTCATGCGCGGCAATCGCGGCATGACAGCCGAGGGGCTGAACGTGCGGGTCAACAAGCAGAACCGGCTCACCGAGGTCTGGGTCTGCATGGACCTGAAGTTCAGGCTGGCGGCCTGCCGGGGCGGCAACGGCACGCCCGACGCCGTGACGGTGCGAGTGACGCCCCGGCGCTAGCTCCGCTCCGCCGTCTGCACAGTTCCTGACCAGCCATCCGCACAGGTTGCCCCAAAGGACCGGCAGTCCGCCGGGCAGGAGCCTTTGCGGCAGTTCGCCCGCGCCACCGCCAGCAGAGTGCCCTTAGCTCGGAGTCGTCAGCGTCCGGATGGACGACGCAGGGGGATCGGGGCGAATGCAATCGGGTACGGGCTTGCCGACACGGCGACAGCTTCTTTCGGCGATTGCCGCAGTGGGCGGGACGGCCGCCCTCTATCAGGCCATGACCTCCCTGGGGCATGCGGCCGAGACCCAGTTCACCGGTCCGCCGAACCTGACCGGAGCCCGCAAGGGCGCGTCGGTGATCGTGCTGGGTGCGGGTCTGGCCGGCATGCTGGCGGCCCATGAGCTGACCAAGGCCGGCTACAAGGTCCAGATCCTCGAATACCAGGACCGGGCCGGCGGCCGGAACTGGTCGCTGCGGGGCGGCGACACCTATACCGAACTGGGCGGGGCGACCCAGAAGGTCGGTTTTGCGCCCGGCAACTATCTCAATCCCGGTCCGTGGCGGATCCCGCACCATCACCGCACCCTGCTGCACTACTGCAAGGCGTTCGGCGTGGCCCTGGAGCCCTTCATCCAGTTCAACCACAATACCTGGATTCATTCCTCGACGGCGTTCGGCGGCAAGCCGGTGCGGTTCAAGGCGGCGGCGGCCGACTTCGAGGGCAATGTCGCCGAGCTGCTGGCCAAGTCGGTGAACCAGAAGGCCCTCGACGACGCCGTCACGCCCGAGGATCGCGAGCGGCTGCTGGAGGCCTTGAAGGGCTGGGGCATGCTCGACAAGGACTACAAATACGCCTCCAACCTGCGCTCGGCCTCGCACCGCGGCTATGACCGGCCGCCAGGCGGCGGGCGCAGCGGCGCACCGATCCCGTCGGCCCTCTACGACTTCCACAACGTGCTCGACCCGCAGGTCTGGACCTCGATGGCCTTCTTCATGGGTCACGAGATGCAGACCACCATGTTCCAGCCGGTCGGCGGCATGGACATGATCGGCAAGGCCTTCGCCCGCCAGGTCGACGGGCTGGTGACCTATAATGCCAAGGTCAGCAAGATCGCCCAGGACGACAGGGGCGTGGCGGTCACCTATGCCGACACCCGGACCGGCAAGGTCACCGTGGCCCAGGCCGACTGGTGCGTCTGCACGATCCCGCTGGGCGTGCTGAACCAGATCGAGACCCAGGTCACCGACGCCATGAGCGCCGCCATCGCCGCCGTGCCCTATTCGGGTCAGGTCAAGATCGGCCTCGAGATGAAGCGCCGCTTCTGGGAGGAGGATGACTCCATCTATGGCGGCCACAGCTTCACCGACCAGGAGATCGCCCTGATCTCCTATCCGAACAACAACCTGTTCGGGAACGGTCCGGCCGTGCTGCTGGGGGCCTTTGCCCGCGAGATGGGGGCCTATCGCCTGGCCGGCATGACGCCCGAGCAGCGCCTCGAGGTGGCCCTGCAGCAGGGCTCGATCCTGCACCCGGCCAGCTATCGCAAGGAGTTCTCGAACGGGGCCTCGGTGGCCTGGAGCCGGGTGCCCTGGACCCTGGGCTGCTGCGCCCGCTGGACCGAGGAGTCGCGAAAAGAACACTACCAGACCCTGGTCACGATGGACCGTCGCATCGTCCTCGCCGGTGAGCACGCCTCCTATGTCGGCTGCTGGATGGAGGGGGCGCTGCTCTCGTCCATCGACGCCATTTCCCAGCTGCACAAGCGCGCCCTGGAGGCCTGAGCATGACCCTTCGTCTTCCCCTCGCGCTTGCCGCCCTGGCTGTGGCCATCGCCGCGCCGGCCCTGGCCCAGACCCCGGCCGGTGGCGACACCGGCGGCGGCGTGGTCCGCGTGGCCAAGCCCGTCACCGGCCAGCAGGTCTATGAAGCCGTCTGCGCCGCCTGCCACATGGCCGATGCGCGGGGCGGCTCGGGCGCGGCCACGATTCCGGCCCTGGCGGCCAATCCCCGTCTGGCGGGCGCGGCCTATCCAATCACCGTCGTCGTCAACGGCAAGGGGGCCATGCCCAGCCTGGCCGGGCCGCTCGACGATGCCCAGATCGCCGCCGCCATCAGCTATGTCCGGACCAGCTTCGGCAATGCCTACGCCAAGCCGGTGACCGCCGCCGACGTGGCCAGGATCCCGCATCCGGCCCGGGGCGGAGGGCACTGAGGGGGCGGAAATCTGCCGGGCGGTCTCAGGCTGCGAGGCAGCGTGACAGCATGTGGGCCAGGGCCCTGGCCTCGATGGGCTTGGCCAGGATGTCGTCCATGCCGGCCTGGCGATAGGCTTCCACCTCGTGGACGAGCACGCTGGCGGTGACCGCGATGATCGGCGTCCGGTCGCGGTGGGCCGAGCTTTCCTCGATGCGGATGGCGCGGGTGGCCTCGACCCCGTCCATGTCGGGCATGTGCACATCCATGAGGATCGCGTCCCAGCGCTCGCGGCGCCAGGCCTCCAGCGCTTCCCGGCCGCTGGTCGCAAAGCTGCATTCGACGCCGAACGGCTCCATCAGGGCGGCCAGGATGCGCCGGTTGACCGGATTGTCGTCCACCACCAGCAGCGTGGCGGGTCCGCCGCCATAGGCTTCGCCCTCGTCGGCCGGGGCTTCGCGGTCCGAGGCCCTGACCGCCGCGATCGGGGCCCTGAAGTCGAACCGCGCGCCACCGCCGAGGTCTGATGCCACCGCC
>NZ_QAII01000096.1:6745-20834 GCF_003060965.1 Caulobacter sp. HMWF025
TGTCGACCTGGGCGAACCGCTGGAAGATCGTCTCGTGGTCGGCTGCGGCGATGCCGATCCCCGTATCGATCACGGCGATCGCCAGTCCCGTGCCGTCGCCGCCGATCTCGACCGTAACGCTGCCCTCGCGGGTGAATTTCAGGGCGTTGTCGATCAGGTTGCCGATGATCTGGCGCAGCCGGTCCTGGTCGCCACGCCGAAGCGGCGCAAGGTCCGGCTGCAGCGTGAGCACCAGATCGAGGCCCCGGCCGGCGGCGCGGGGGCCATAGATCTGGCGGACCTCGGCGATCAGGTCTTCCAGCGAGAAGACGGCCTGCCGCACCTGCAGCGCGCCGGCCTCGACCTGCGAGATGTCGAGAACATCGTCGATCAGCTGCCGCATGGCGCGCGAGGCGGTCTTGATGGCCATCACATGCGCGCGCTGGGGTTCGGTCAGCGTGTCGCGCGCCAGGAGCTGGCCCTCGCCGAGAATGGCGTTGAGCGGCGTGCGCATCTCATGGCTGACCGTGGCCAGGAACTGCGACTTGGCGCGGTTGGCCACCTGGGCTTCCTGGGTCATGCATTCGAGTTCGAGCGTGCGCGCCCGCACCCGGGTTTCCAGGTCCTGGTTCAGGCGGCGGGTCTCGTGATTGCGGCGGGCGATGTCTTCCAGCAGTTCGCGGTTCTCGTCGCGCAGGCGCAGGGAGTCGATCAGCAGGGCGTGGTTGTTGTTGTGGCCCACCATCATCACGACCCAGAAAATCAGGCCCAGGATCCCCAGGGTGGCATCTACACCATGTACCAGGATCAGGGTCAGGGAGGCGGGCAGCAGGATCAGCGAGATGTAGATCCGGCCGGTCCATTTCAACGGCGAGAGAACGCCCACGGCGCCGCCGGCCAGGCCGGACAGGATGATAATCAGCACATAACGGGCGCTGATGCTGTCGTGGGGAAGCCGCAAACAGGCGATCAGGGCCCACAGTCCGGCGCTCAGGAGCAGGCCGAGGTTGTGGCCATGGGCGAGCAGCGAAAGCTGGTTGGCCATGAAGCGGCCGCGCAGGGCCCCGCCGAGACTCCAGTCGGCTACCAGCCGCAGGGCCAGCACCATGGCGACGACGGCCAGCCAGGCCATCCGGAAGGGACGCTCTTCGGGCAGGGCAATGACGCAGACGGCGATCGCGGCGGCCGCCTGCACCGCCATCGTGGCCCTGGCGTTGCGGTGGGCATGACCCAGCAAAGCAAGCCTGATGGGGTCGCTTCTGAAGGTGTCCGGACCTCGGATGGCTCGCATGGTTCTTGCCCAACCCAATCGATTGCCTGACTAGGCCCGCCATGCTGAACGGACCGCTTCCAGGGCCTGCGACAGAATGCCGCACAAGGGTTTGGGAGAGCCGGGCTGACGGGCCGCTCATCCCGGTCCGAGCCCTGTAGGGATTGCGATCGGACAGGCCGAGCAGGGCGGTCCGGGGCGCTTAACCCGACCTCGCCAGCTGGACCTCGCGGGGACTTCTGCCGGTCCAGCGCTTGAAGGCGCGTGAGAAGGCGGCGGGTTCGGAGAAGCCGACGAGGTAGGCGGTCTCGTTGACCGAGGCCCTGGACCCGGTGAGGTAGCGCAGCGCCATGCGGTGGCGCAGGGCGTCCAGGACCTGCTTGTAAGTGATGCTCTCGGCCCTGAGCTTGCGGAACAGGGTCTGGCGGCTGAAACCCAGGGCGCGGGCGACGGCTTCAACGCCGACCTCGCCGGTATGCAACAGCGGCAGCAGCACGGCCTCGACCCGGCCGCGGACGGTCTTCTGGTCCTCGAGCTCCTGCAGCAGGCCGTCGGCCCGCTGGGTCAGGACACCGAACACGTAGCGCGGCTGCAGCGCCACCGGCCAGGTCACGATGCGCGGATCGAGCCGCAGGGCGTTCCAGCCGCTGGAGAAGGTCACCGGGCACTGGAAAATCCGGTCATGCTCGGCGCGCCAGGCCGGGGCCGGGTGGGTAAACTGCACCTCCAGGACGTGCGGCTCGGGCAGGAAGCGGCGCGGGCCGCAGACCAGCCGGACGAAGGCCCCTTCGGTCAGTTCGGGGAAGACGTCGGGATCAGCCCGCTGATCGACCATCCACAGCTGGCCGTCGCGCACGGTCAGGGTAAAGCGCGGCCCGTCGTTGAGCCCTTCGGTCTCGAGCGTCAGCCGGCCGAAGCGCTGCATCTGGGCGAAGGCGTCGCCCATGGTCGCCGAGGCGTTCATGATCAGCCCGACGATCGATAGCTCCGCCAGGTCGACAGCCTCGCCGAAATGCAGGGCCAGGGCCGGGTCCTTGCAGAGATCCTGGGCCGCGCGCATCAGGGCCATATAGGTCGCGAGCGGCAGGCGGCTGTCATGGTCGTCGAGGTCGGCCTGCACCAGGCCGGCCCGGGCCAGAAGTGCGGCGCGATCCGCGCCCTGCTGGACAGCGAAGGCGATCAGGCCGACGGCGAGTCCTGCGGATGTGGTCAGGTTCGACAACGGCATTGGCTCTGGTGTTACGAACGATCATGCGTGCGACAGCTGCGATCATGGTGCCCGCCGCTGATATCAACAAGTAAGGGGGCATGACACACCGGTTTCCCGTCTCATCCGCCCTGTTCGCTCTCGCCTTCGCCTTTGCCCTGCTGCCTTCCGTCGCGCTGGCAGAGAATCTCGAGGCTGGGCCCGGTGCTCCGGCCTGGATGCATCTGGGGGCGAATGCCCTGCTGTGGGCCCACATCACCGGCGGGGCGATCGGCATGGTCACCGGGGTTGTCGCCCTGGCCTCGCGCAAGGGGCAGAGCGTCCACCGCAAGGCGGGATCGGTGTTCTTTCTGGCGATGTTTACCGCCTATGCCATCGGCGCGGGCGTCGCGCCGTTCCTTCACACCGGGCAGCGACCCAACTTCGTGGCCGGCGTCCTGGCGCTCTACCTGCTGATCAGCGGCACCCTGGCGGCGCGTCAGCGGACCGTGAACAGCGGGGCGCAGGCGGTCATCGGTCTGCTCGTGGCCCTCACCATCACCGCCGCCGGCGTGACCTTCATGCAGATGGGCGCGGCCAGCCCCAGCGGCACGGTCGACGGCTCGCCGCCCCAGGCCTTCTTCCTGTTTACGATCGCCGGGGCCTTCGCGGCCGCCGGGGAGTTGCATGTGCTCCTGCGCAAGGGCCTGTCCAATGTCGCACGGATGGCACGGCACCTGTGGCGGATGTGCTTTTCGCTGTTCATCGCCTCGGGGTCGTTTTTCCTCGGCCAGCAGCAGGTGTTTCCCAAGGCCCTGCAGGGCTCGGTCCTGCTCTACGTTGTCGCCCTGTCGCCGCTGCCGGTCATGCTGTTCTGGCTGGGCAAGGTCCATTTCGACGACTGGCACCGGCGGCGTGCTAAGGTCTCGGTCGCAGCCTGAGACCCACAAGGACGGACCGTGACGGCGCGTCTGCGTGTCAGCGGCCTGGCCGATAGGCGTCAGGCGCTCCTGCCGGGCGCGGCACTCCGGCCCCGACGCAGGGCCTGCGGCGGTTGGCCGAAGGCGCGGATGAAGGCCCGGCGCATGCGTTCGGGATCGCCGAACCCTGTTTCCAGGGCGACGTCCTCGACCTGCAGGGGCTGGCTGTCCAGCAGGGCGCGGGCGGCCTCGACGCGCAGACGCTCGACGGCCTTGGCCGGGGTGACGCCGGTCTCGGCAGCGAACAGCCGGGCAAAGTTGCGCGGGCTCATCGCGGCCTTCTCGGCCAGCTGTTCCACCGAGAGGGCCTCCGACAGGTTCTCCCGGGCCCAGGCCAGAAGCGTATCAAACCGCTGGGTCTTCAGGTCGATCAGGGCCGAGAACTGCGACTGGCCGCCGGGGCGGCGGTAATAGACCACCAGTTGCTGGGCGGTGCGGCGGGCCACGGCCTCGCCCTCGTCGGCCCCGATCAGGGCCAGGGACAGGTCGATGCCGGCGGTGATGCCGGCCGAGCTCCAGATCGGGCCGTCCTGGACGAAGATCCGGTCGGGCTCGAGCCGGATGGCCGGATAGCGCTTCTGGATGTCGCGGGTCCGGCTCCAGTGGGTGGTGGCGCGCCGGCCGTCCAGCAGACCGGCCTCGGCCAGGACATAGGTGCCCGAACAGACGCTGGCGACGCGGCGCGCCGTCTTGGCCGTGTCACGGACAAAGGCCAGGATGTCGGGGCATCGGGCGGCGGTCCAGGCGCTGTCGCCACCCGCCACCAGCAGGGTGTCGAGGGCCGGCGCGGCAGCTAGGGCGGTGGTGGCGACGGCCAGGCCCGACGAGCTGGTGACCATGCCGCCGTCCCGCGACAGGAAGACCAGGCTGTAGGCCCCGGGTGAGTAGCGGGCGGCGATCTCGAAGGCGGCGACCGGGCCGGTCGCGTCGAGGATCTGGAAGTCGGGATAGACCAGAAAGCCGATCGTGCGAGACATGGCGGAATCCGAGGGAATTATGTCATTTCCGCCAGACGCTAGGTGGGCGATGCTCGGGCGTCAACCGGAGAGATCGCCATGGCCCAGGCCGCACCGCTGAACATCGTCTTTGCCCTGTTTCCGGGCGTCACCCATCTGGACTTCACCGGACCGCACCAGATCCTCTGCCGTCTTCCGGGCGCGAAAGTCACGGTCGCCAGCCTGCACGGCGGCGAGATCGAGGCGGACGGCCTGGTCTTCGCGCATCTGCCGCGTCTGGCTGACCTGCCTGTATGCGACATCCTGATCGTGCCGGGCGGCTTCGGCACCACAGAGGCCATGGCCGATGCGGACTTCCTCGACCAGATCCGCCGCCTGGCCGCAGGCGCGCGCTATGTCTGTTCGGTCTGTACCGGCTCGCTGGTGCTGGCTGCGGCCGGCTTGCTGAAGGGCCGCCGGGCGGCCTGCCACTGGGCGTGGCGCGACCAGCTGGCCCTGTTCGGGGCGCAGCCGGATCCGGGCCGGGTGGTACGCGACGGCCATGTCTTCACCGGTGGCGGCGTGACGGCGGGCATCGACTTCGCCCTGACCATCGCCGCCGAGGTGGCGGGGGAGGCTGTGGCCCAGGGTATCCAGCTTGCCGTCGAATATGCCCCGGCCCCGCCCTTCAACGCCGGACGGCCCGAGACGGCCCCGGCTGAGGTGCTGCAGCGGATCCAGCGTCTGTACGGCGCTGACATGGACGCGCGCCGGGCGGCGGCCGAGAAGGCTGCGGCGCGGGTCTAGGCAAACTCAAGCTGTCATCCCGGACAGCCTCTTCGAGGCTTCCGGGATGACAAGCTGGATGTCGGACCGGATTCGACTTTCCCCGCGTCTCCTCTAGGCTCGCCCCAAAGCTGGCGAACGACCGGCGTGGGGGAGGGGATGTCATGCGCAAGCCATGGCTGTTGTTCGTGTTGGGTCTGATCCTGGTGGTCGGCGGCAGTGCCCTGGCCTGGAAGGTCCAGACGGCGGGCGGGATCAGGGTCACCGAGGTGACCTTCGCCGGCAAGGACGGCACGCCGATGAGCGCCCTGCTCTACACCCCGCCCAATGCCACCGCCGCCACGCCGGCGCCGGGTGTGCTGGCCGTGCACGGCTACATCAATTCCCGCGAGACCCAGAGCGGCTTCGCCATCGAGTTCGCCCGGCGCGGCTATGTGGTTCTGGCCATGGACCAGACCGGCCACGGCTATAGCGGCGGGGCGGCCTTCTCCAACGGCTTCGGCGGCCCGGACGGTCTCGCCTATCTGCGCAGCCTGAAGATTGTCGACCGCGACAATATCGGGCTGGAGGGACACAGCATGGGCGGCTGGACGGTGCTGGCGGCTGCCGCGACCCTGCCTGACGCCTATCGTTCGGTGGTGCTGGAAGGCTCGTCGACCGGCGCGCCGTTCGCGGCCGAGGGCACGCCGGCCTGGCCGCGCAACCTGGCCCTGGTGTTCAGCCGCTATGACGAGTTCTCCAAGCTGATGTGGGGCGTCGACAAGGCGCAGGACGTGACCACCAGCCGCAAGCTGCAGGCCGTATTCGGCACGACGGCAGCGGTCGAGCCGGGCCGGGTCTATGGCTCCGTTGAGGCCGGTACGGCGCGGGTTCTGCAGACCCCGGCCACAACCCATCCCGGTGACCACATCTCGCCCGCCGCCATCGGCCACGCCCTCGACTGGTTCGCCCGGACGCTGAAGGGCGGCGCGCCGCGTCCGGCCGGTGACCAGATCTGGATGTGGAAGGAAGCCGGGACCGGCATCGCCCTGATCGGGTCCGTCGTGCTGCTACTGGGAACTTTCGAGCTGTTGCTGTCCGTGCCGCTGTTTGCCGGCCTGCGCAGCGCGCCGACCCCGTCGGTGATGCGTCGCGACCGGGGCTGGTGGGGCTCTCTCGCCCTGACCGCCCTGCTGCCGGCCGTGACCTATTTCCCGCTGTTCATCCTCGGCATGCTGGCCCTGAAGCCCAATCCCGTTTTCAAGCAGGGCATCACCAACCAGGTCCTGACCTGGGCCGTACTGGGGGCGCTGCTGACCCTGGCCCTGGGCGCCATCGGCAAGCGGGAGAAGCCGGTGTTCACCCGCAAGCTCGGCCTGTCCCTGCTGATCGGTCTGCTCAGCGTCGGGGCCGTCTATGGCACCCTGGAGCTGGTGCATCGCCTGTTCCTGGTCGACTTCCGGTTCTGGGTGGTGGCGCTGAAGCGTCTGAGCCCGGCCCAGGCCGGCCTGTCCCTCGTTTATCTGGTGCCCTTCACCCTGGCCTTCGGTGTCACCCTGCGCACCCTGCTGGCCCGGGTGCCGGTGGCGGGCGAGACGACGGCCGCGCAGTATGCCGGGGCGGTGCTGGCCCTGAGCGGCGGCTTCCTGCTGCTGCTCGTCCTCGATTACGGCGCGCTGTTCCTGACCGGGACCCTGCCGACCGCCTTTGATCCGCTGTCGACCGTAGTGGCCATCCAGTTCCTGCCCCTGACGGCCCTGATCGCGGTGATCGGCATCTTCACCTGGCGGCGGACCGGCGGCTATGTGGCTGCCAGTGTCCTCTGCGGTCTGTTGCTGACCTGGTACATGGTGGCCGGCACCGCGACCCAGGTGGTCTGAGGGCGCTCAGACCTCGGTGGCGATCTGCCGGAGGGCCTTTTCGAAGTAGTCCGCCGGCTGACCGCCCGAGATCAGGTAGCGGTCATTGATGATCACGGCCGGAACCGAGCTGATCCCGGCTTCGTGCCAGGCGCGTTCGGCGGCGCGGACCTCGTTGGTGTAGCGACCCGAGGTCAGCACCTCGCGCGCCTCGGCGCCGTCCAGTCCGGCCTTTTCGGCGGCGGCCACCAGAACCTCATGGTCGGCAGGGCTTTGGCCGTCGGTGAAATAGGTCTCGAACAGGGCTTTCTTCAGGGCTGTCTGGCCGCCGGTGATCCCGGCCCAGTGCAGCAGGCGGTGGGCGTCGAACGTGTTGTAGATCCGGCTGGTCTCGCCGGTCTTCATCGTGAAGCCGACCTCGGCCGCGCGGGCGTGGATGGCCTGGCGATTGGCCGCCGACTGCTCGGGACTGGCCCCGTACTTCTCGGCGATGTGTTCGACGATGTTCTGGCCTTCCGGCGGCATGTGCGGATTGAGCTCGAACGGCTGGAAGTGAATGTCGGCCGCGACCAGGTCACCGACCCGCTCCAGCGCCGTCTCCAGGCCACCCAGACCGATGATGCACCACGGGCAGGAGACGTCCGAGACGAAGTCGATCTTCAGGGGCTTGGTCATGGGCGCGGATCCGGGAGGTGCGGCTAGGGTCCCAGATATAGGGGCGATCGGGCCGGGGTCCACCCGTCAGGCCGGCGTCTAGATCGGGCGGCCGGTCAGCTTCCAGAGCAGCGGGCGCGAAATGCTCATCAGCAGGATGGCGGGGGCCAGCAAGACGGCGAGGATATAGCGTTGCAGGGTGTCGGCGCGCTTGATGAAGTAGCGGGACAGGCCCACGCCCTTGTGGAACTCGACCTTGACGGGGTGTTCCAGGCTGGTGTGCCCCAGATGCACGACCTCGGCCTTGGGCTGGAAGATCACCTGGCCGCCGGCCTGGCGGGCCCGCCAGCACAGGTCGATGTCCTCGACGTGCAGGAAATAGCCTTCGTCGAAGCCGTCCAGCGCCTCGAAGTCGCGGCGGCGCAGGGCGAAACAGGCCCCCGAAATGGTCGGCATCGGGACCGGAGTCTCGGGCAGGGGCTCAAGTTCGCGATGGATTTCGAACCCCGCCAGACCCGGGTAGCGCTGGGTCAGCTGGCCAAAGCTCAGCAGGGTGGTGACCGGAGTCACCTCGCCCCGGCGGCCGCCGCGCTGCTCGCTGCCGTCCACATTCAGCACGCGGGCCCCGACGACCGTCGGGGTCGGCTGGCCACGGAAGGCGGTGACCAGGGCGGCAATGCAGCCCGGTTGCAGGTTGGCATCCGGGTTCAGGAAGATGATGTGTTCGCCGCGAGCAGCGCGCCCTCCCTTGTTGGCTCCGCGCGCGAAGCCGACATTGCCGTGGCCCTGTACCAGGATCACGCGCGGCTCGGTCCGGCCCAGGGCCCGCAGCATCTCGGCATCCTGCGGTAATGAGCCGTTGTCGATGATGACGAATTCATCGACCAGGGGCTCATCCAGCACATGCCGGATGCTCTCGATCAGGGCCTTCCCCGTCCGGTACACGACCATGACGACCGATATGTTCGGACGCGCCGGGTGGGCCCCGGCGGCAAGGGTCGTGAAGGACGGGAGAATGCTGTTCATCAGGCCGGCGCGACCTCGGGTTCAGTCGGGGTCAGACCCCTTGCACGGGCCAGGTCGGGTGGGGTCGCTTCAGCCGACAGCACCCTGACCGCCTCGTCCAGCGACAGGATGTTCTGGCCTTCGCCGCCGAGGCGGCGCAGGGCCACGTGACCTGTTTCAGCTTCCTTACGTCCGACCACGGCGATTACCGGCACCTTGGCGAGGCTGTGCTCGCGAATCTTGTAGTTGATCTTCTCATTTCGAAGATCGACCTCCGCGCGTATGCCGAGAGCTGTCAACCTTGAAACAACCTGACGCGCATAGTCGTCTGCGTCGGAGGTGATTGTCGCCACGACAACCTGGGTCGGCGCCAGCCAAAGCGGCAGGTGACCCGCAAAATTCTCCAGAAGGATGCCGATGAAGCGTTCAAACGAGCCCAGAATGGCGCGGTGAAGCATAACCGGGCGCTTCTTGGAGCCGTCCTCGGCCACATATTCGGCGTCCAGACGTTCCGGCAGCACGAAGTCCAGCTGCAGGGTGCCGCACTGCCAGACCCGGCCGATGGCGTCCTTCAGTGAGAATTCCAGCTTCGGGCCATAGAAGGCCCCTTCGCCCGGCTGGTCGACCAGACGTTCGCCGGCCGCTTCCGCGGCGGTCGCCAGGGCGTGTTCCGCCTTGTCCCAGATCTCGTCCGTGCCGGCGCGCAGGTCGGGACGGGTGGAGAACTTCACGTCGTGAAGCTGCATGCCGAGGTCGTTATAGACGCTGCGCAACAGCTCGATGAAGCGGGCGCTCTCCTCGGTCACCTGTTCTTCGCGGCAGAAGATGTGGGCGTCGTCCTGGGTGAAGGCCCGCACCCGCATGATGCCGTGCATGGCACCCGAGGGCTCGTAGCGGTGGCAGGCCCCGAACTCGGCCATGCGCAGGGGCAGTTCGCGGTAGCTCTTCTGGCCGATATTGAAGATCTGGATGTGGCCGGGGCAGTTCATCGGCTTGACGGCCAGGACCTCGCCCTCAGCGCTTTCGCACATGAACATGGCATGGCCGAACTTCTCGGCGTGGCCCGAACGCTCCCAAAGGCTGCGGTCGAGGATCTGCGGGGTCTTGACCTCCTGGTAGCCGGCCGCGTCAAGACGGCGGCGCATATAGTCCTCAAGGGCGCGATACAGCGTCCAGCCCTTGGGGTGCCAGAAGATCATGCCCTTTCCCTCTTCCTGGATGTGGAAGAGGTTCATGGTCCGGCCCAGCTTGCGGTGGTCGCGCTTCTCGGCTTCCTCGATGCGCAGCAGATGGGCCGCGAGGTCGGCCTCGGACGCCCAGGAGGTGCCGTAGATGCGCTGCAGCTGGGCATTGTTCTGGTCGCCGCGCCAGTAGGCCCCGGCCAGCTTGGTCAGTTTGAACGCCTTGCCTACCGCCTTGGTCGACGGCAGGTGAGGCCCGCGGCACAGGTCCTTCCAGCTGTCGCCCTGGTGATAGACGGTGATCGTGTCACTGACCGGCAGATCCCGGATGATCTGGGCCTTGTAGGCTTCGCCCAGGGCCTCGAAGTCGGCGATGGCGGCGTCGCGGTCGACTTCCTCGCGGCGGATCTTCTCGTCGCGATCGACGATCTGGCGCATCCGCTCCTCGATCTTCGGCAGATCGTCGAGGCTGAACGGCTCGTCGCGGGCGAAGTCGTAATAGAAGCCGTCCTCGACGTTCGGACCGATCGTCACCTGGGTGCCGGGGAACAGCTCCTGGACGGCCTGGGCCAGAACGTGGGCGGTGTCGTGGCGGATCACCTCAAGCGCATCGGGCGCATCGCGCGTGATGATCTCGATCCGGCGCTCGCCGGTCAGCAGGTCGGCCGTCAGCGGCCGGTCAAGGTCCAGCAGGACGCCGTCCAGCTTGATCAGCAGGGCCTTCTTTTCGAGCGACTTGGAGATGGCCGCAGCGACGTCGCGGCCGCTCGAACCGGCCGGATACTGGCGGGAAGAGCCATCAGGGAAAATCAGGTCGATCATTCTTTACATATCCACTTTCGTGGCTGGTCGCGCGGCGGAGGCGGGTCGTAGCCCGATCCTCCAAACGGATTGCAGCGGCAAATCCGTTGCAACGCCAGCCAGGACCCCTTGGCGGGTCCGTGATCCTTAAGCGCCTGCGCTGCGTACTCCGAACAACTCGGCAGAAAGCGGCACTGACGCCCGATGAGGGGCGAGAGCGTCAACTTGTAGGCCCGGAGGCCGAGGTCGACGGTGCGTTCGTAGAGGGTCATGCCGGCGAAGCGCTTGATTCCTGAGCATTATCGCACCTGCGAAAAGCCCGGATCAAGCGGTGCCGACGCTGCTAGTTCGCGTTTCCGAGGCGGCTGTTGCCCGGGAGACAGCCTCGACCGCAGCCTCGAACGCCAGAAGCGTCGAGGCATGGCGGGCGGGATAGTCCTTGACCGGCTCCAGCACGGCGAGCTCCGCAAACCGGCCAGCAGGAGGCGGACCGTTCGCCTTCAGCATAGCTCGCAAGGCGTCACGCGCCAACTCGATCTCCGCCAGATCGGCACCGATCACATGTGCGCCCAGCACAGCGGCCGATGCCTGTCCCAGGGCGCAGGCCGAAACCTCCTGGGCAAAGTCGCTGACGCGGCCGTCGGACAGGGCGACATCGACGATGATCCGGCTGCCACACAGCTTGGAGGATTTCTCCGACGTTCCCGTCGGGACGGCCAGGCGGCCGGTCAGGGGAATGTTGGCGACCAGGGTCAGGATCCGGCTGCTGTAGAGCGCATCGATCATGGGCTTGCCGGGGCGCCGGCCTGACGCGCGGCCCAGACCGTTTCGGCATGATCCCGCAGGGCTTCGCCCATCTGGGTGAAGGCGGCGCGCAGTTTCCGGCGCTCGTCCCGGCTGACCCAGCGGACCAGAAGCCCCATGAACAGTTCGCCGTTGGAGAAGGTCGAGCTGGCCGGGCCCATGTTCTCGATCTCAAGATAGCGGATGGCGGTGACAAAGCCGCCCAGGCGGCTGGTACGCCAGTGGAGCTGTTCGTACGGAACCCAGTCCTGGACCACGGGCTGGATCACCCGGACCGGCTCGCCGGGCAGGGCGTGATGCACGGTCAGCGGCGTGCCGATCTTCATCTGACCCTCGGCCAGGGGATGGATCGGGTTCCAGTCGCCCCAGCTCGAAAAATCCGAGACGATCTCCCAGACCAGCTCGGCCGGGGCCTGGATGCCAATGCGATGTTCGACGGCTCTTTGCATGGCGGGTTTCTAGCATTGGCGACGGGTCGATTTAAACCCGTAAATCTCGTGAGGGCGGACCTGTCCGGCGCTATCGCGTCGCGCCGGGCTTCCACAGCACGTCGGCGGCACCCTTGTCATTGGCCCAGCGGGCGGCGACGAACAGCAGGTCGGAGAGGCGGTTGAGATATTTCAGGGCCGGCTGGCTGACGATCTCGCCCTCGGTCTGCGACAGCAGCACGACCGAACGCTCGGCGCGACGGCAGACCGTGCGGGCCACGTGCAGCGCCGCCGAGGCGGGCGAGCCGGCCGGCAGCACGAAAGAGGTCAGGGCCGACAGCTCGCCGTTCAGCCGGTCGATCTCGGCCTCCAGCCGGTCAACCTGGCTCTCGATGATTCGCAGGGGTTCCCAGGCGGGCTTTTCATGCTGTTCCGGCGTCGCCAGGTCGGCGCCGAGGTCGAACAGGTCATTCTGGATGCGCTCCAGCAGGGCGTCGAGCTGTGGATCGGCTGCGGTGTGTTGTCGCGCCACGCCGATGAAGGCGTTGGTTTCGTCCACCCCGCCATAGGCGTCGACCCGTAGAGAAGCCTTGCTGACCGGGGCTCCTGTGGCCAGCCGGGTGGAGCCGCCGTCCCCGGTGCGGGTGTAGATCGCGTTGAGCGTGACCATGGGTCGCGGACCTGCGTTATCGAAGTCTAGCGCGTGCGCCACCAGAATGCGGCCACCAGCACGATGATCGCGATGAATTGCAGGACCACACGCAGCCGCATCAGCCTGTTGGAGTAGGAGCGGCCGAAATCTCCGCCCCGAAACAGGGCAAAAAGCCCAAAGCCGAGCGCTGACAGAACAGCCAGCAGGGCAGCGGGAACGAGAACAGCGAACAGAGTGTCCATGGGCGGAAGATAGGGATTTGCGACCCGGAAGACCAGACCCCTGCCTCGGCCATCCGCTTCAGGTCGCCGATTCTGTTCGTCGAGCAGGTTCGTTGAGTGCATTTGTCGCAGAGACTTAGGGTAAACGCTGTCATAGATAACGGCTCAGCCGATGTTCGTTGATTTCGGTTATTTTTGTGTCTTGCAATCGCTTTCAGGGGCGGATATGTCCCGCGCCCCAGTTTCGAAGTATGCGTTCGTTGAACATGATCACCCTCCTCACCGCAGATCGTTCAGCGCTTCATCCCTAGCGGGGAGGCAGGAGAAAAAAGCATGGCGCTAAACGCCAACGCCGCCGCGTTCTCCGCGTCCGAACGCGAAGACGCCATGGCGGAAGTCCGCCAGTTGATCACGGACCTGCGCGACGCTGCGCAGGATGGCCGCCAGCTGGCGCGCCGTTATGCCGACGTCCTGCAAAACGTCGTCGATGAGTATTGTAACGAGTTCGAGAAACGCGCTGAAGCCGCCCTCGCTCGTCTGGAGGCCGCTGCATGAGCTTTGTATCCCTGAACATCGAGTCCCCGTCCGAGTCGCCCCTGAAGGTGACGCGCCGGGCCCTGGCCAAGCAGCGCACCCGCGAGCGGGTCCTTGCAGCCGCCCGCCGCCTGTTCACCGAGCGGGGCTATGAGGGCGCGACGATCCGCGATATCGCCCAGGCCGCCGGCATGTCGACCGGGGCCGTGTTCGCCAGCTTCGCCGACAAGTCCGAGCTGTTCGACGAGATCCTGACGGCGGACTATGAAGTCATCTACGCCCAGATGGTTCAGGCCGCCCGTTCGGCGACGACCGTCGATGCGGCCCTGCTGGGCCTGTTCGGCGTCGCCTACAGCTTCCATCTCGAGCAACTGCCGCTGCTGCGCGCCAGCATCGCGGTCTCGTGGACGCGTAACGAGGCCGCCGAGCGTCGCTCGCGCACCGACCTCAAGCACATCTTCCGCCTGATCGGTGAAGTCACCCAGCGCGGCATCGACCAGGGCCAGCTGAAGTCCGGCATCGATGCAAAGCTCTTGGCCGAAATCACCTGGGACGTGTATGTCGCCAACTACCGCCGCGCGGTTTTCGACGGCTGGACGACGGACGCGCTGCTGGCGCGGCTTGCGGAACAACTGAAGGTCATTTTCGCAGGCGCTCGCGCCTGATCGGGTCGCGCCCCGGGGGTGGGGCGTCCCTGACAATCTGACAAACGCAGGCGTGTTCGAGGGGGGCGGGCTTGGGCGTACGGGACGATCAGAAACTGGCGACGCGCGAGAAGGTTCTTCTCGCCGCGCGCGACCTGTTCAACGACATCGGCTACGAGGAGACCACCATC
>NZ_QAII01000097.1:0-5963 GCF_003060965.1 Caulobacter sp. HMWF025
CTTCGGCAGCGGTGGCACCGGTTGCGGCGACCGTGTCGCCTTCGTCGGCGGGCGCGGCGGCGGCATCGGCGGCGGCCTTGTTGGCGTCGGCGGCGGCCTGTTCCTGGGCTGAGGCGGCGTCGGTCACGGTGCTGGCCCCGGCGGCCGCGGCTTCGGCGGCGGCGGTCGAGGCTTCGGCACCTTCTTCCTTCTTGCCGCAGGCGACCAGCGACAGGGCGGACACGGCGATGCCGGCGATCAGAAGCTTGCGGAGAACGGTCGTGCTCATGGGCAATCCCTTGATGGTATGGCGACCCGTCATCCGCGCTCGGCTGGGATGAAGGCCGGAGCCGTCAGGGAATACCGCTTTGAACGGCCGCGCAAGCGGGTGATCACGCGGCCGTGATTACTTCGGCGACAGGTTTGCGTCGTCCGGTCAGGCTTCGTTGGGGATCTGGGTCAGGGTCTCTTCCAGCTCGGCGAAGCTGGGCTGCGAGGCGCTGGGCACGTTGCCGCGCCCTATCTCGACGCTGATCTGGGCGGCATTGCCGTGCAGGTGGGCGACCAGAACGGCCTGGATGATCTTGTAGAAGGCGTGGTCCTCGTCGAGCACCGCACCGAGGCGCGTGGCCATCGGGCCGACCAGGCCGTAGGCCATGAACACGCCCATGAAGGTCCCGACCAGGGCGCCGCCGATCATGCCGCCGAGGACGGCCGGCGGTTCGGTGATCGAGCCCATGGTCTTGATGACGCCCAGAACGGCGGCGACGATGCCCAGGGCCGGCAGACCGTCTGACAGGTTGGTCAGGGCGTGGGCGGCGGCATGGGCCTCGTGATGGTGCTTCTCGAGCTGCTTTTCCATCGCGTCCTCGACCTGGTGCGGATCTTCCAGGTTCATGGTCATCATCCGCAGGGTGTCGCAGATGAAGTCGACGGCGAAGTGGTCGTGCGAGATCTTCGGATAGCGCGAAAAGATCGTGCTCTCGTGCGGCTTTTCGATGTGGGCTTCCAGGGCGATGACGCCCTTGGACTTCATGGTCTTGGTCAGCAGGAACAGCAGCGACAGCAGGTCGCGATAGTCCGAGGCCTTCCACTTCGGGCCGGCGAAGATCTTGCCGAAGCCGCCGAGGGTGGCCTTGATCACCGTCATCGAGTTGGAAATCAGGAAGGCGGCGACACCGGCGCCGCCGATGGCCATCAGTTCGTGCGGGGCGGCGTGCAGGATCACGTCCATCTTGCCGCCCGATATCAGGTAGCTGCCGAACACCAGGCCGAAGAGCAGAACAATGCCGATGATCTGGAACATGACGTGAGGCCAACCTCTGGATTTCTGCGGGCATCATGGCCGTTAATGCTTAAGCCAAGGTTCCCGAACACAGGCATGGGGTGTGTTGCGTCGGCTCTTCGAGCGGCCTAACAGGTGTTTGATGTCGACCGCCGCGCCAGAAGCCCGGAGCCACCGGGGCCCGTTTGCGATCCTGTTCGGAGTGTCCGTGGTCTCGGCCATGGGCAACAGCGGCATGTGGTCGGTGCTGCCCGCCATCGGGCGACAGATCGGCATTCCCGATGTGCTGGTGGCCGCGATCTTTTCGCTCTCGGCGGTGCTGTGGGCGATCAGCTCGCCGTTCTGGGCCCGCCAGTCGGACCTGCGCGGACGCAAGCCGATGATCCTGCTGGGCCTGGCCGGCTTCTGCGTCTCGATGACCCTGTGCGCCGTGGTGGTCAGTGCGGGTCTGCACCATCTGGCTGCGCCGATGGTGATTTTCGGCCTGTTCCTGACGGCCCGGGCGCTGTTTGGCCTGTTCGGCTCGGCCTCCAATCCGGCGACCCAGGCCTATATGGCCGAGCGGACCAGCCGTGAGGAACGCACCCAGAGCATGGCGACCCTGGCCGGGGCCTTCGGCCTCGGCACCGTGGTCGGGCCGCTGCTGGCCCCGCTGTTCGTCCTGCCGGTGGTCGGCCTGGCCGGGCCGATGTTCGCCTTTGCGATCCTGGCCGGGGTGATGCTGATCGTGGTCCAGCGCGGCCTGCCCGAGACCTTCAAGCCCGGCCAGGCCGAGGCGCCGCCGCGCCGGGGCCTTGGCCTGCCGTTCCGGGGAGACGGCGCGGCCCTGTGGAAGGATCCGCGTCTCAAGCCGTTCCTGATCTACGGTTTTCTGGTCGCCTCCTGCCAGACGGCCCAGTCCCAGACCCTGGGCTTTCTGATCATCGACAAGCTGAAGCTGCCGCCGATGCAGGCCCAGGGCTACATCACCCTGGCCATGGCGGCCGGGGCCGTGGCCGGCCTGCTGGCGCAGTGGGGCCTGATCCGGATGTTTGCCATGCGGCCGCGCGACCTGATGCGCTGGGGCGTGGCGGCGGCGGCCCTGGGCAATGTCATTGTCGCCTTTGCGCCGGACTATGCGGCGGTGGCCATCGGCTTTGCGATCGCCAATCTGGGCTATGGCTTTGCGCGGCCGGGCTTCACGGCGGGCGCGTCCCTCTCGGTCGGGGCCAAGGACCAGGCCGGCGCGGCCGGCGCGATCGCCGCCATCAACGGCCTCAATGTCGTGTTCGGCCCGTTGTTCGTGATGCTGTACCGCACGGTCGGCTGGGGGCCTTTTGTGCTGAACGCCGTCGTTCTGCTGGGCCTGCTGGTCTATGCCCTGCGGCAGGCGGCCCTGAAGCGGATCAGCGAGGCTGACCCGCAGGACGAGGCGACCCTGGCCAGCCTCGAACGCAGCGACGAGGGCTCCTGAGCCTCTGATCAGCCGTGCAGGCGGCGCAGGGCGGCGGGGTCGCGCAGGACGATGTGGCGGGTGGTCGGGATGGCGATGATGCCGTCGGCCTGAAGCTGGGTCAGGGTACGCGACACCGTCTCGATGGTCAGGCCCAGATAGTCGGCCATGTCCTGGCGCGACATCGGCACGTCCAGTTCCCGGCTGGCCCCGGTCCGCTCGGCCAGGTCGACCAGCAGGCCGGCGACCCGCTCGCAGGCGGACTTGCGGCCCAGCATCAGCACATGGTCCTGGCTGCGCTGCAGACCCTCAACGGTCAGGCGGAAGATGGCCCGGGCCACATCGCCGCGCTGGCCGGCCAGTTCGCTGAGTGTGCCCCGACGGACCATCCGCACGCTGGTGTCGGTCATGGCCTCGGCGGTGACCCGGTGCAGGTCGCCGGCCTCGATGCCGAAATAGTCGCCGGCGAAGTGGAACTCGTCGATCTGGCGGCGACCGTCGCGCAGGATCCGCGAGGTGCGGACCGCGCCGGAAATCACCTGGTAGACGTACTCGGCCGCCTCGCCCTCGCCGAAGATTTCCTCGTCGCGAGAGTGGCGCAGGCAGGGGCCCGTGAAGCCGAACGGCGCGGTGGTGGATGGCGCATCTTGCAGTTTCAGCGGCGACAGCATGGTGAACTCCCCTGTGTGACGCTGTTTGTGAACGCCGCAGGGGCGGCCGTATATTCGGGTGCGACGCCTAAGGGACGTTACGTAAGCGGGTTTGCGGAGGGCGCGCCGTTTGCGCTGGATCAAGGCCCGGGGCGCAAAGGTCTGGTTGGCTGGCCCCCATGTGCGGTCATTCCGGCCCCCCTGACGGCGACAACGCCCGACGTCCCCTGATCGTGGTGCTCGACCCGGACGAGGCCCTGCGCGAGGCCCTGCGCTTTTCGCTGGAGACTGAGGGCTACCGGGTCAGCGCGCTGTCAGAGGTCGCGGCCTTGCTGGCCTGCCCCGACTGCCGGGCGGCCGCCTGTTTCGTGATCGACGAGGCCTGCCAGGACCCGAAGCTGACCGCCCTGTCGGCGGCGCGGCGCACGCCGCTGGTCATCCTGTCCAGCCATCTCGACCGCCTGGCCCGCACCGCGCGCCATCCGCGCGTCTCGCTGGTCGAGAAGCCGCTGATCACCGACGCCCTCAGCCGCCAGATCGCCGCGGAGCTGGCGGCGGAGGGGTAGGTAGGAAGCTGAGGTTAGGGGGCTCGGCCTTATGGGCCCAGGGCCGATGACGCAGATCCTAAGGGCAACAGAGCCTTGTCATCCCGGCCGCAGCGCAGCGAAGAGCCGGGACCCAGGGGCGGCTGCGTTGCGCCGGGTCTTGACACTCGACTACGCCTTAGAGATGAGTTTTGAAAAAATCTCTCATTGGTTGCATCATGGCCCGGGAGTACTTCGTCTATATCCTCGCAAGCCAGCGCAATGGAACGCTGTACGTTGGTGTGACCAGTGACCTATCGCGCCGGGTCTGGGAGCATCGTGAAGGCTCGTCGAGCGGGTTCACGCGGAAATACGGTGTAACGCGGCTGGTTTGCTATGAGTCCTTTCAGGATATCGGCGATGCAATAAGGCGCGAGAAGGTCCTGAAGCGTTGGCGGCGGGTATGGAAACTCGAACTGATCGAGGCTGAGAATCCCCAGTGGCTCGACCTGTATGAGACCCTGAACTGCTGACTCGCCATCGGTCAGATGACTTTGCGCTGAGGGGCAGGGCAAAAGAGGTTGCCTTGGGCAGGCTGATTGCAGGTTGCCCCTGGGTCCCGGCGCTCCGCTTCGCTGCGGCCGGGATGACAAGAGTTTTCTCGCGGGCGGAGGGGTAGGGACCCGCGCCCCCTAACCCCGTACGGCCAGGGTCATGCGCACCAGGGCCGCGAGGTTGTCGGCGTGCATCTTGGTCATCAGCTTGGCGCGGTAGATCTCGACGGTGCGCGGACTGATGCCGAGGTCGCGGGCGATGACCTTGTTGGGGTGGCCGGCGACGACGCCGTCCAGCACCTGCCGTTCGCGTTCGGACAGGGTCTCCAGCCGCTGGAGGATCGCCGCCTGGTCGCCGGAGACGGCCGGGGCGCTGCTCAGCACGCTGAGAGCTCGCTTCAGGGCATCGAGAATGCGGCTTTCCGAGAACGGCTTTTCGATGAAATCGACCACACCGGAGCGCATGGCCTCGACGGCCATCGGGATGTCGCCATGGCCGGTGATCATGATGACGGGCAGGTGGCAGTCGAGGGCCGCCAGTCGGGCGACCAGGTCCTGGCCGCTCATCTCCGGCATCCGCACGTCGGTGATGATGCAGCCCGGCCGCGCCTGCGACAGGCCGGCGAGGAAGGCGGGCGCACTGGCGAATGTCTCGACCTGCAGGTCGGCCGACTCCAGCAGGAAGGCCAGCGACTCGCGGGCGCTCTCGTCGTCGTCGACCACGTAAACCACGGCGTCGGTCATGGGGTGTCGTCCTCAAGGTCGGCGGGGGGCAGGGTGAAGCGGAAGATGGTGCCGCCGCGCGGATTGGCCTCGGCCCAGATCTTGCCGCCGTGGGCCTCGATGATCGAGCGCGAGATCGACAGGCCCACCCCCATGCCCTGCGGCTTGGTGGTCATGAACGGCTGGAAGAGCTTCTCGCGCACGTCGTCGGCGATGCCGCTGCCGGTGTCGGCGACGCTCAGCCGGGTCCAGCCGTCCTCGGTCAGGTCGCTGGAGATCACCAGTTCGCGACGCGGCCCGTCCTGCATGGCGTCAATGCCGTTGCGGATCAGGTTGAGCAGGACCTGCTGGATCTGGACGCGGTCGGCGAAGACGGAATCGGCGGCCGGTGACAGCGACAGCCGCACGTCGACCTGGCGTTCCTTCTCGCCGATCAGGGCCAGGGCGCTGGCTTCCTCGACCACTTTGGACAGGCTTTCGGGCTCACGCTGGCTGGCTCCGCGCCGGACGAAGTCGCGCATGCGATGAATGACGTCGCCGGCCCGCAGGGCCTGGGCGGCGGCGCGGTCGATCGCGTCGCGCACCTTGGCCTGGTCGGCCTCGCGGCCCCGGTCGATCAGCCGGCGCGAGCCGGTCAGCAGGTTGGCGATGGCTGACAGGGGCTGGTTCAGCTCGTGCGCCAGGGTCGAGGCCATCTCGCCCATGGCGGTGAGGCGCGAGACATGGACCAGCTCGTTCTGCAGTTCCTGCAGGCGGGTCTCGGTCTGCTGCCGGTCGGTCAGGTCGCGGATGAAGCCGGTATAGAAGGGCATCGGC
>NZ_QAII01000097.1:5973-7781 GCF_003060965.1 Caulobacter sp. HMWF025
CGCCGACCACCACCCGGCCCATGCCGATGATCCGCTTTTCGCCCGTACGGGCATAGCGGTCCAGATAGCCGTCATGGGCCTGGCGATAGGGGCTGGGCATCAGCAGGCTGACGTTCTGGCCGATGGCTTCACCCGCCGTCCACCCGAATAGCCGCTCGGCAGCCGGGCTGAACGAGGTCATGATCCCGGCCCGGTCAATGACGACGATGGCGTCGGGCACGGTGTCGAGAATGGACTGCAGGTGGGCATTGACTGCGGCCGCCCGACGCCGGGCGGCATGGAACCAGCCGCCGCCGACGGCCATGCCGATCCCGACCAGCAGGAAGATCACGCCGCTCAGGGCTCCGGTCAGGTCATGCACGTCGCCGCCGGTGACCCAGCCGATCGCCAGGCTGGCGCAGACGGTGGCGAACAGGCCGCAGACCAGGCCGCCCATGGCCGCGCTGAGCAGCACGGCCGGCACGAACAGCAGGAACGAGGCCGAGGCGTTGAACGCGACCGCCAGCGACAGATGAAGCAGGAACGTCAGGGCTACCAGGCCCGCCGCGACCAGGTAGGGCGCGGGACGGGCGGCGCTGTAGAGCGGGTTTGCGGCCGCGATGGCACCGTTGCGGGTCAGGGACATGGTGCTCTCGATAGGGCGTTTCGCGGCGTCCCGGGAAGGGGCTGTGGCATCGGCTCTGTCCGGGCCCCGGGCATTTGATCCCGATCAAGGCGGCGTGGTTTCGCCTCGGCGATCATGCAGGCCTCAACATGGAGGTCTCTCATGACAGGCGGTCAACTCGCATATCTCTCACTGGTCATCGTCGCCTTTTCGGCCTTCGCCGTGGCCCTGTTCGGTGGCTATCTCTACACCAACCTCGGCAAGAAATAGCCCCGATCCCGGTCGGCGGCCAAACGGCCCGGTGCTGCGGTACCGGGCCTTTTTCATGCCTGTGACCCGGCGGCGCTTATCTGGATCTGCCGCCCGCAGAGGGCCAGCAGGGCTGGGCGGTGGCTGACCAGCAGCAGGCCCTGACCCGTCCGGTCGAGGCGCGCGGCCAGCCTCGCCATCACCAGGGCTTCGGTGGCGGCATCCAGACCCTCGGTCGGTTCGTCCAGCAGCAGCCAGTGCGCCGGCCGCAGCAGGGCGCGGGCCAGGGACAGGCGCCGCCGCTCGCCGCCCGAAAGCCGCTCGCCATTGTCGCCCAGCCAGGTGTTCAGACCCTGGGCGGCGGCGGCGATCCGCGCGTCCAGACCGGCATCGCGCAGGGCGTCCCAGAGAGCATCGTCCGGGGCCTCGGGGGCCGCCAGCCGCAGGTTCTGGGCCACAGTTCCTGCCATTAGCGCGGCATCCTGGGGCGAAGCGCTGAAGGCCGCCCGCGCCGCCTCCGGCGTCATCGTCGACAGGTCCTGACCGTTCAGGCGCAGGGTTCCGGGCGCGCAGGGCCTCAGGGCCAGCAGACGCTCCAGCAGGGTGGTCTTGCCGGCGCCCGACGGCCCCAGGATCGCGACCCGTTCGCCCGGCGCGAGGTCCTCGCCGGCGAGATGCAGGGTCGGGGCCTCGGGAGTCTTGACCTCCTGCGGGACGGTAGGCGGCGGGGGCGCATATTGCAGAAGGCTGTCCAGCCGCCGCGCCGCCTGATCGGCGGCCCCGTCCTGGTCGAAGGCGGCGACCACGGCCGACAGTCCGTCCACGGCCATGACGGCGGCGAGGCCCGCCATGGCGGCGAGGGCGGCCCCGGCGGGCGCGGCCAGGGCGATGGCGGCGCTGGCGGCCAGGCCCTGGATCGCCGCCTGGGACAGGGTGATCCAGCCCCGGGCCCGGG
>NZ_QAII01000098.1 GCF_003060965.1 Caulobacter sp. HMWF025
GTCAAGCTGTCGGCCCTGTGCCCGCGCTATGAGGCCACGCACGAGGACCGGGTCTGGGAAGAGCTCTATCCCCGCACCCTGCGCCTGGCCAGGATCGCCGCCCGCCACAATCTGAACTTCACCATCGACGCCGAAGAGGCCGACCGCCTGGCCCTGTCGCTGAAGCTGCTGGACCGCCTGTGCCGCGAGCCCGAGCTGGCCGACTGGCAGGGTCTGGGCCTGGCCGTGCAGGCCTATCAGAAACGCTGCGGCGCGGTGATCGCCCGCCTGCGGGCCCTGTCCGAAGAGACCGGCCGTCGCCTGATGGTCCGTCTGGTCAAGGGGGCCTACTGGGACAGCGAGATCAAGCGCGCCCAGGTCGCCGGTCGCCCGGACTATCCGGTATTCACCACCAAGCCCGCCACTGACCTGTCCTATCTGGTCAACGCCAGGGCGCTGATCGACGCCGCCCCGCACCTCTATGCCCAGTTCGCCACCCACAACGCCCACACCCTGGCGGCCGTGGTGCGCATGGCCAAGAACGCCGGCGTGAAAATCGAGCACCAGCGCCTGCATGGCATGGGCGAGGCGCTCTACAAGGCCGCTGACGACCTCTATGACGGCATCACCCTGCGGGCCTATGCCCCGGTGGGCGGTCACGAGGATCTGCTGCCCTATCTGGTCCGCCGCCTGCTGGAGAACGGGGCCAATACCAGCTTCGTCCACGCCCTGCTCGACGAGCGGGTGCCGGTCGAGAAGGTCGTGGTTGACCCGATCGACGTGGTCGAGGCCCATCCCGACCGTCACGCCAAGATCCCCACCCCGATCGAGGTCTATGGTCCGCGCCGTCGCAATGCGGCCGGGATCGACCTGTCGGTTCTGGCCGAGCGCGCCCGACTGGCCGCCGCCGTGACGGCGCTCGATGCGCAGACCCTGTCGGCCGGCCCGCTGGTCGGCGGCCGCCTGACCGCCGGAACCCCGCCCCTGCCCGTCGTCAGCCCGGCGAACGAGACCCGCGTGGTCGGGGCCGTGTCCGAGGCCCTGGAGCCGCAGATCGACCAGGCCTTCGCCCTGGCCCGTGCCGCGCAACCGGCCTGGGACCGGGCCGGCGGGACCGAGCGCGCCCGGGTTCTGCGCGCCATGGCCGATGCCCTGGAAGCCAATACGGACCGCCTGATCGCGATCCTGTCGCGCGAAGCCGGCAAGACCCTGGCCGACGGCATTGCAGAGGTGCGCGAGGCGGTCGACTTCTGCCGCTACTATGCGGTGCTGGCCGAGGACCAGTTCGGCGAGGGCGAACTGCTGAAGGGCCCAGTGGGCGAGACCAATGTCCTGCGGCTGGCCGGTCGCGGTGTCTTTGTCTGTATCAGCCCGTGGAACTTCCCGCTGGCCATCTTCACCGGCCAGATCGCGGCGGCTCTTGCGGCCGGCAATGCCGTGCTGGCCAAGCCCGCCGAGCAGACCCCGCTGATCGCCGCCGAGGCCGTGAAGCTCTATCACGCCGCCGGCCTGAACCCCGACCTGCTGGCCCTTCTGCCGGGTCGCGGCGAGACGGTCGGAGCCGCCCTCACCGCCCATCCGGGCCTCGACGGCGTGGCCTTCACCGGCGGCACCGAAACCGCCTGGCGGATCAACCAGACGCTCGCCGCCCGTCAGGGTCCGATCGTGCCGTTCATCGCCGAGACCGGCGGGCTGAACGGCATGTTCGTCGACACCACCGCCCAGCGCGAACAGGTGATCGACGACGTCATCGTCTCGGCCTTCGGTTCGGCCGGCCAGCGCTGCTCGGCCCTGCGCCTGCTGTTCCTGCCCCGCGACACCGCCGACCACATCATCGACGGCCTGAAGGGGGCGATGGACGCCCTGGTGCTGGGCGATCCGGCCTCGGCCACCACCGATGTCGGCCCGGTGATCGACGGCGAGGCCAGGGGCGCGCTCGAAAGCCATCTCGACCGCCTCAAGCGCGAGGCGAAGGTGCTGCACGCCCTGAACGCCCCGGCCGCCGGCACCTTCTTCGCCCCCGTCCTGGCCGAGATCCCGGCCGCCGACTTCCTGGAACGCGAGGTGTTCGGCCCGGTCCTGCATGTCGTGCGCTACCGGCCCGAGGACCTCGAACAGGTCGCCGGCGCCCTGGCGGCCCGCCGCTATGGCCTGACGCTGGGCATCCATTCGCGGATCGAGAGCTTTGCGGCCGACGTCCAGCGTCTGGTCCCGGCCGGCAACACCTATGTGAACCGCTCGATGACCGGCGCGGTGGTCGGCGTCCAGCCGTTCGGCGGCGAAGGCCTGTCGGGCACCGGCCCCAAGGCCGGCGGCCCCCACGCCCTGCTGCGCTATGCGGTCGAACGGGCGGTCAGCGTCAACATCACCGCCCAGGGCGGCGATCCGGCGCTGCTGAATCTGTAGGAGACGGCGCGGGGGCTACCGCCCCCGCAGCCACGGGGCCAGGCGGTCCTGGACCGGCTGGTCGACATAGGTGTGGAACAGCCAGGCCGCGCCATAGGCGATCGGGAACGAGGCCAGCCACATCAGCCACTGCCAGCCGATGCCGATCGGCACGGTGTCGATCAGCTTGTGCACCGCGCTCCAGTAGATCACGCCGACGAAGATGTGGGTGATGAACAGGGCAAAGGACAGCTTGGCCCCCTGCTCGATCCAGGCCCGCGGGCGCTTCACCGGCAGCCGGCCGGCCCCCAGGATGATGGCCCCGATAGCGATCAGGCTGGGCAGGTCGAAGATCAGCACATTGGGCAGGGCATAGCGGTCGAGGGCCTGCCAGACCACCAGCAGCCCGGCACCACCGAACAGCAGGATGCGGGCGGCCTTTTCCGACGGCCAGTCCATCTCGACGGCACGCGCCAGGCACAGGCCCAGGATGAACAGCGGGAAGGCCCGCACGACGCCGAACTGCAGCCGCAGATCGGCCAGGGCCTGGTCGAAGACCTGACGCGACAGGATCTCGAACCCGATCACCACCACGGCGCCGATCAGCGGCAGCAGGGCCGGATGCCGCACCCGGTTGGCGGCCCGCCACAGGAACGGAAACAGGGCGTAGCAGACGATCAGGGCCGACAGCGACCAGCTGGGCAGGTTCCAGCCGTCACTGGCAAAGCCCCAGGCATGGATCAGAAGAGCCTGGACCGGCAGCTGGTCCCAGGCAAAGCGGCTAGGCTTGTGGGCATCGGTCCCCAGGGTGTTGAGCGCCAGGACCAGCAGGGCCATGGCGGCCAGCACCATCAGGTGACCCGGCCAGACCCGGGCGGCGCGGCGCAGCCAAAACCGGGCCGGCGAGATCCGTCCCGACAGGGTCGAGGCCCCGTAGGCCCGGCCCAGCACATAGCCGGACAGGATCAGGAAGAAGTCGGTGGCCAGAAAGCCACGCGCGAACACCTGGTGGAAGCGCTCGATCCGCAGCGGACCCTCGGCCCCGAAGTGGTAGAGCACGATCAGCAGCGAGGCGAGCAGCCGCAGGAAGTCCAGCGCGCCGCCGCGCAGGTCGGGCTTGGACGGCGCGGCGCGGGCCGTGACCGGCGTGGCAGATTCGAAAGGCGGCGCAGGGATCGTCACGGACATGGCCTTAACAAAGCCCGCCTTCGACGAAAAGCCGCCGCAGCATGCCAGGCTTGCGGTAAGTGGCCACGCCCCCTATCTGTAACTGATACTGTTTCTAACCAGAGCCCCCCGCCATGACCCGCATGCCTGCCCTGTTCCTCGGCCACGGTTCGCCGATGAACGCCATCGAGGACAATGACTGGAGCCGCGCCTGGGCCCGTCTGGGCCAGGACCTGCCGCGGCCGCGGGCCATTGCCATGGTCAGCGCCCACTGGGAGACGCGCGGGGCCACGGCGGTCAGCGCCTCGCCCGCGCCCGAGACGATCCACGACTTCGGCGGCTTCCCACAGGCCCTGTTCGACGTTCAGTACCGCGCACCGGGCGATCCGGCCCTGGCGGCGCGGATCGCCGACATCCTGTCGCCTGATCCGGTCGTGCAGCACCCCACGCGCGGCCTCGACCACGGGGCCTGGGGCGTCCTGCGGCCGATGTATCCGCTGGCCGACATCCCGGTGGTGCAGATCAGCCTCGACCGGGGCCGTGACAGCCGCTGGCACTATGAGGCCGGCCGCCGCCTGTCGGCCCTGCGCGACGAGGGCGTGATGCTGATCGGCAGCGGCGACATCGTGCACAATCTGCGGGCCATCGACTTCCGTCGTCCCGAGACCCTGCCCTGGGCCGAGCGATTCAATGACCGCGCCAAGGCCCTGATCACCGCCGGCGACCATGACGCCCTGATCGACTGGCAGGCCCTTGGGCCCGATGCCGAACTGTCGATCAACAGCGCCGAGCACTACCTGCCCCTGCTCTATGTGCTGGGCGCGCAGGCGGCGGACGAGCCGGTCAGCTTCCTGACCGACGACGTGTTCGCGGCGATCTCGATGACCGGTGTGAAGCTCGGCTGATCAGGCGAAGTGATCAACGCCCGTGCCGGGGGGGGGGAAGCACGGGCGTTGCACTTGTAGGGAC
>NZ_QAII01000099.1 GCF_003060965.1 Caulobacter sp. HMWF025
GACAAAGCCTGGTGTAGAACCGGACGACAGCGCTTCGCGACCCAGGAGATTCGATCATGACGCCCCCCGCCCCCAAGGCCAAACGCCCCTGGCTGACGCCTCGCCTGCAGCGGGACCTGCACCTGTTCGTTGCGATCTTCTTTGCGCCCAGCATCCTGTTCTTCTCCGTCACCGGAGCCCTGCAGGAGTTCTCGCTGCATGAATCCGGCGACGGTTACACGCCCCCGCCGGTGATCGAGAAGCTGGGCCAGGTCCACATCCACCAGCGCTATCAGCTGAAGCCCAAGCGCCCGACCCCGCCGAAGGCGGTCGCGGCCAGGACGGAAGCCCCGGCTGCCGCAAAGCCGGTGCCGGCCAAGGCCGAGCCCAAAAAAGGCTCAACCCTCGGGGCCAAGATCTTTTTCTGCGCGACGGCGATCGGTCTGGCCTTCGCATCCCTGCTGGGCCTGTGGATCGGCCTGACCCAGGGCCGGCTGCGCAAGCCCGCCCTGATCCTGACGATCCTCGGCACGGTGATCCCGATCGTCCTGATCGCCCTGCAATAGGGCGATCAGACGCTACTGCGCCGGAGCCACCGAGATATTGGCATAGATCACCACAGGCCAGGTGATCGGCTCGGTCTTCGGCGGAGGCGGGGCCAGGGGCTGGGCCGACCAGGCTCCGACGGCAGCGGTCAGGCTCAGAGCCATGACCAGGGCTCCGCCCGCCACTGACCGTCGCAGGGTCGGCTCCGGGCGCGCCAGCATGATGACCCGCTCTTCCAGCGGATGCGGCGAGTCGGCCGGCCAGTGGCAGCCCAGCGGCAGGTCACGCGCGCCCAGCTGGGTTTTCAGCAGGGTGTTGGCATACAGGCGACGTTCGCGCGACAGCCGGGCCATGACCCGGGCATCGCAGGCCAGCTCCTGGTCCAGCCGCGCCTCGCGCACCGCCAGATGGATCAGCGGGTTGAACCAGCCCAGGCACTGGATCAGGGCCATGATCGCATTGGCCCGGGGATCCAGGCGCTCGATATGGGCCCGCTCATGAGCGCGGATGATGGCCCGCTCGGCATCGTTGAACCGCAATTCGTAGTCCGACGGAACCACCATCCGCGGCGACAGGGCCCCGACCACGGCCGGTCCAGCCTGTCCGGCCCGGGCCTTTGCCATGAACCGCGACTGGCTCCAGATCAGCAGGGCCACACCCAGGACTGCGCCCAGGATCCAGACCGCCGCAATCACAGGGGCGTGGCCCTCGGACACGATGAAGCGATGGGCGGCTTCCGCGCCAGGCTCGGCGGCGCGAGCCGGCAACAGCGCCGCCACACCGGCCGCCAGCGGCAGCAGCCACAGCAGATAGGCGACCTCCGCGCCGAACAGCTTGCGGACCGGCCGGCGCGCCATCAGGACCAGCAAGATGGCCAGGCTGGCGAACAGATGGCCGAAGGCTAGATGGGTCAGCAGGTCAGCGACCATCTTCCAGCTCCTCGATCAGGCGTTTCAGGCGGGCGATTTCTTCGTCCTTCAGGGCCCGGTGCTGGGCGAAATGGCTGATCATCGGAGCCAGTTGCCCCTCGAACAGCCGGTCGAGCAGCCCCTGGCTCTCGGCCTGGACATAGGCGCTGCGCGCCACCAGCGGCCGATAGCCGTGACGGCCGTCGGCCCGCTCGGACTTGATGGCCTTCTTCTTCAGCAGGCGGTTGATCAGCGTCTTGACCGTGGCTTCGCCCCAGGCCTGGGCCGTGCCCACCTCGGCCACCAGCTCATCGGCCGTTAGCGGCTCGCGCCGCCAGAGGGCTTCCATCACCTGACTCTCAGCCGCCGTGATATGCATGATCATTACACCCGTAATTCACCCCTGACGCTATACCCCAATTGACATCTGTCAAGTCACTCATCAGCCCCGCCCCGGCCGGCCCGTTCTGACCGCCCATTTGCGCCTGGCACTGCCAATGTCCACCGGTGTCTCGCTCAATGATTGTCAATGACACCGGTTTCCATTAGAGACATGTCAGACCCGTCCAACGGGCTGACGTGAGTGTTGAGGGAGGACCAGCGGCGTGACCGTTTCAGTGGCCGAGAGCGAAGTGTTCGCACCGGCGTCCGTAGCCCCCCAATTCGTCCAGGCCCGCCTCGCCGGGGTGTCCGTTCCCGGCTACCCGGGCGGCGTCATTCCGAAGTCCATGGCCGAGGGCTATGCCTGCCAGGACATCGCCATCGATCTGTGGCCCGACGAGCTTGTCGGCTGGAAGGTCGGCTATGTTCCGCCGCAGCATCAAGAGCGCCTCGGTGCCGAACGCCTGGCCGGCTGCATTTTCAGGAAGAACCTGTGGGACGCCGCTGAAGCGCCGACCCCCTTCCGGGCCATCGCAGGCGGGTTCACGGCCGTTGAAGCCGAGTTCATCATCCGTCTGGGCCAGGACGCGCCGGCCGGAAAGACCGAATGGACCGCCGAAGAGGCCGCCGACTATGTCGGCGAGCTGATCCTCGGCGTCGAGATCGCCGGCAGCCCGCTCGCCACCATCAATGTGCTGGGACCGACCGTCGTGGCCTCGGACTTCGGCAATAATGACGGCCAGATCCTCGGCCCGGTGCTCGACAACTGGCGTGACATCGCCTGGGAAGACATGACCGTCGAGACCGTGATCAACGGGGTCAGCGTCGGCACCGGAACCGCCGCCTCGATCCCCGGCTCGCCCCTGGCGGCCCTCGCCTTCCTGCTGGGCCACGTGGCGACCCGCGGACGTCCGCTCAAAAAGGGCATGCTGGTCACGACGGGGGCCAGCACCGGCATCCACGATGTGGTTGCAGGCGACCGGGCGACGGTTAGCTTTGGGCCCCTGGGCCAGGTGGCGTGCTTCGCCGTTCCCGCGAACTGACCCACGGGCTCCGGCAAGACAAGAAACAAGAAACAAGACTTCAGGGTAAGGAAAACGTGTCGATGGACCTGCCAAAACCCCCAGAGCCGTCCGAGAAGATCGGTCGCTATCGTTGGGTGATCGTCAGCCTGCTGTTTGCGGCGATGGTGATCAACTATGTCGATCGCCAGACGATCGGCCTCCTCAAGACGGACCTGTCCAAGGAATTCGGCTGGAGCGAGGGCGACTATGCCGACCTCGTCTTCTATTTCCAGCTGTCCTATGCCGTGGCCTATCTGGCCTGGGGCAAGATCATGGACAAGATCGGAGCCCGCTGGGGCTTCGGCATCGCCTTTGCCATCTGGCAGGTCGCCCACATCGCCCATGCCGGGGCCCGGGGCCTGAACGGCTTCATCTTCGCCCGCATGGGCCTGGGCGTCGGCGAGGCCGGCGGTTTCCCGGGCGGCATCAAGGCCGTGGCCGAATGGTTCCCCAAGAAAGAGCGTGCCTTCGCCACCGGCATCTTTAACGCCGGGACCAATATCGGGGCCATCGTCACCCCGCTGGTGGTGCCGGGTATCGTGCTGGCCTGGGGCTGGCAGATGGCCTTCATCGTCACCGGCGTGGCCGGCCTGATCTGGCTGCCCATCTGGCTGATCATGTACCGCACGCCGCGCGAGCACAAAAAGATCGGGGCCGCCGAACTGGCCCATATCGAGCAGGACGAAGCCGATCCCGTGGAGAAAATCCCCTGGGTGAAGCTGCTGACCAAGCGCGAGACCTGGGCCTATTCCATCGGCAAGTTCCTGATCGACCCGATCTGGTGGATGTTCCTGTTCTGGCTGCCGGACTTCCTGGGCAAGCGCTATGGCCTGGACCTCAAGACCTTCGGCCCGCCCCTGATCGCCATCTATCTGCTCAGTGACGTGGGCAGCGTCGGCGGCGGCTGGCTGTCGTCGAAGTTCATGAAGATGGGCTGGAGCATCAACCGGGCCCGCAAGACGACCATGCTAATCTGCGCCCTGCTGGCCGTTCCGGTGATGGGGGCCTCGCTGGCCAGCAACGTCTGGCTGGCCGTGCTGATCATCGGCGTCGCCACGGCGGCCCACCAGGGCTTCTCGGCCAACCTCTACACCCTGCCCTCGGACGTCTTCCCGCGCGGGGCCGTGGGCTCGGTGGTCGGCATCGGCGGCATGCTGGGCGCCGTCGGTGGCATGGTGTTCTCCAAGTACATCGGCAAGGTCCTGGAACAGATCGGCACCTACACCCCGATCTTCATCGTCGCCGGCAGCGCCTATCTGGTGGCCCTGCTCGTCGTGCACCTGCTGACTCCGAAGATGGAGCCGGTGAAGATCTAGGTCTTCTTTCCAGGCGAAGCCTCAAGCCCCCGGTGCCCCGCGCATCGGGGGCTTTTTTCTGGCCAGCCCTGCCGCGCGCCCCTATCTGGTCAGCCTGTCACCATGTTCTGGTCTGAAGGTCCGAAGATGTCCCAGCCCCCCGTCCGCGTCGCCCTGGTCGGCTACGGCTATGTCGGCAAGACCTTCCATGCCCCGCTGATCGCCGCCACACCCGGCCTTGAGCTGAGCGCCGTGGTCTCCAGCGATGCGGCCAAGGTGCGAGCCGACTGGCCGGAGATGACCGTCCACGCCGGACTCGCGGCGGCCCTGGCCGATCCGTCGATCGAGGTCGTGGTCATCGCCACGCCCGACGCCCTGCATGCCGAACAGGCCCATGCCGCCCTCGATGCCGGCAAGCATGTTGTGATCGACAAGCCGTTCACAGTTAGCCTCGACCAGGCCCGCGCCGTCGCCGATCACGCCCGCCAGGCCGGCAGGCTGGTCAGCGTGTTCCAGAACCGGCGCTGGGACAGCGACTTCCAGACCCTCAATGCCCTGATCCAGCGCGGCCACCTCGGCGAGGTCGTGCAGTACGAGAGCCACTTCGACCGCTTCCGGCCGCTGGTCCGCGACCGCTGGCGGGAAAAGCCCGGAGCTGGGGTCCTGCTGGATCTCGGGCCACACCTGGTCGACCAGGCCCTCGTATTGTTCGGCATGCCGCAGGCGGTCTATGCCGACATCGCCATCCAGAAGGACGGCGGCCAGGCCGGAGACTATTTCCACCTGCTGCTGCGCTATCCTCGCCTGCGGGTCCTGCTGCACGCCAGCCAGATGACCCAGGCCAGCAATCTGCGGCTGGCCGTGCACGGCACCGGAGGCAGCTTCATCAAGAGCGGCCTCGATGCCCAGGAAGACCAGCTGAAGGCCGGGATGGTGCCGGGTGCCCCGGGCTATGGTGAGGATCCGCGCCCCGGCGTCCTGATCCAGCTGGAAGACGGTGAGCCGGTCACGACGGCCGTCCAGCCCCTGCCGGCCGACTACCGCGACTACTATGCCGCGCTGCGCGAGGCGATCCGTACCGGCGCGCCCTGCCCGGTCACCGCCGAAGAAGCCGTCGCGGTCATGACCGTTCTGGATGCCGCCCGGCGTAGCCACGCGACGCGGTCAGAGGTGTCGCTCTAGACCGCTCCGTCAGCCGAGCGCCTGGCGGACCGGCAGGGCCGGGTCCCGGCGGTCAGACAGGGCCAGTCCGATATCCAGGCCGCTGCGCCACAGCATCTCGGCTGTGTAGCACACCGCTCCGTCAACCAGATCGATCCGCAGGGTCAGGACCGTCGGCACCAGGGTCGCGTGCTTCAGCGCCACCCGCGCGCCCTCGGCGGTCAGGTCGAGGACCGCCACCGGCACGGCACGGCCGTCCTGCGTGACCAGCTCGCCCCGCAGCAGGCAGGCCCGCCGGTGACTGGACCGGCGTTCGACGGGGCGCTTGAGAAAGGCGTCTTCCACATCCGACATGGGCCGAGCCTAGCCGGCAGGCTCTGTAGGAACAGTTGGCGAAGGTGGTGAGCGGAAGGTGAACGAAGTGGGGATCGGAACGCCGCAGTTCAAGCCTTTCGCCGGGGCCTGACTTGCCGCAAGGTAGGGGCATGCGCGATTGCCTCATCCCCCTTCTCGCCCTGGCCCTGTGCGCCTGTGGCCCCGCCGCCGAAGCGGTCCAGCAGGACGCCACCGGCCCCGTCGAAACCCGCAAGCCCAATGCGCCCGAGCAGCAGCCGGCCGTGCCCGGCCAGACCCGCGCCCCGCTGAAGGCGGCCGGGGTCGCCTATAATGTGGAAACCCTCGCCACGGATCTCGACCATCCCTGGGGTCTGGCCTTCCTGCCCGACGGTACCCGGCTGTTCACCGAGCGCGCCGGTCGCCTGCGGCTGCAGGGAGCCGACAATATGCTGTCGCCCCCGGTCACGGGCCTGCCGCCGATCGATGTACGCGGCCAGGGCGGCCTGCTCGACGTGGCGGTCGATCCGGATTACGCCAGAAACGGACTGATCTACTGGACCTATTCCGAGCCCGGCGAAGGCACCACCAACGGCACGAGCGCCGCCCGCGGCCGGCTGGTTCCCGGCCCCAATCCGCGCGTCGAAGCGGTGCAGGTGATCTGGCGCCAGACCCCCAAGCTCGACTCGGCCCTGCACTTTGGCGGCCGCCTGGTCTTTGCCCCCGACGGCAACCTGTTCATCACCACCGGCGAGCGCTCCACCCGCGAAGGCCGCATGCAGGCCCAGCGGCTGGACGGCACGCTCGGCAAGGTGGTCCGGATCAAGCCTGACGGGTCGATCCCGGCCGACAACCCCTATGTCGGCAAGCCCGGCGTCAGGCCCGAGATCTGGTCCATCGGCCATCGCAACCTGCAGGCCGCCGCCATCGACCCGGCCACCGGCAAGCTGTGGACCGTCGAGCACGGGGCCAAGGGCGGCGACGAACTGAACCACCCCGAGGCCGGCAAGGACTATGGCTGGCCGACCATCACCTATGGCGAGGAATATTCCGGCCAGCCGATCGGCGAAGGCCTCACCGCCAGGGCCGGCATGGAGCAGCCGGTCTACTATTGGGATCCGGTGATCGCCCCCTCGGGCATGGCCTTCTATACCGGCGACCTGTTCCCGGCCTGGAAGGGCAGCGTCCTGGTCGGAGCCCTGCGCGGCCAGCATGTGGCCCGCCTGACGCTGGAAAACGGCAGGGTGGTCGGCGAGGAGCGCCTGTTCACCGAACTGGGCGAACGCGTCCGCGACGTCAAGCAGGGCCCGGACGGCGCGGTCTGGCTGCTGATCGACACCGACCACGGCAAGCTTCTACGGGTGACGCCCAAGCGTTAGGGGCTGAAGCCCGGGCGGGGTGGCCCTATGGATTTTTGGGTGGTGTACGGACCTTGCTCCCTCTCCCATAGGGAGAGAGTTGGGGTGATGGGCTACAGCGTTTGACGGAGTGCCGGCACGCGGTCTGACTTCGCAACCTCTCATCCTCCCATCCCGGCATCCGCCGGGACGGGCCCCTCCGTCTCTCCAAGAGAGAGGGATCCTTAACGTCCACCGCCAATCCCCGTCCTTTTCCGTCCTTTTCCGTCCAACCTCCCTAAACACCTCACTCACAAAAATCTTGTCATCCCGGCCGGACGCCCGTGAGGGCGGGAGCGCCGGGACCCAGGGGCAACTGCAGTGAGGCGGCACCTGGGTCCCGGCTCTCCGCTACGCTTCGGCCGGGATGACAAGATAATTTGGGGGTGTGATGGAAGCCCCCACAGCGGACCTTCCGAGGTGCCGCTATGGGTGCCAAAAGGGCGTATCAATGCCCCTCTCCCACGCGCCCTGAAACTCGGTAGGAGTAATCTTTTCGAGGTCCGCCCCCTCAAAACCCTGCTCCAAGGAACAGTCGATCAGGGAGGGGCAACCTTTGCCGCTCCGCTCCTCAATCTCGATGCTGTTTCGTGTAACTAAGCCGTCAGCGTAAACCCATACGCTCCGCGTCACCGCGTCGGCGGCGTCGTCAATTTCATAGTAGAACCACGACGGCTCACCGATAGGAACATTATCCTCAGGCCATGGCGTTTTGACATATCGCGGCAGCGTCATGACTTCACCCTAGCCGACCCGACGCCTTCCGGAAGGTCCGACTTGGATCGAGACCCGAAGTTACCCCCTGTCCGCAAGCCGGACCTTCTCGGCTCAGCCGGGT
>NZ_QAII01000100.1:0-1422 GCF_003060965.1 Caulobacter sp. HMWF025
AGGGGGAAGGGAGTGGAGTGTGACATGACCGACCGCCTCATCTTCGACGGCCCCGTGATCCTCGGGGCGGGTCTTGCCGGGCTCACCGCCGCGCTCGCCGCGAAAAAGGCCCTCGTCCTGTCGCCCACCCCGCTGGCGACCGGCTGCTCCAGCGCCTGGGCGCAGGGCGGCATGGCGGCGGCGCTGTCGGGTGACGACGCCCCCGAACTGCACGCAGCCGACACCCTGGCCGCCGGGGCCGGCCTGTGCGATCCGCAGGCCGTGGCCCTGCTGACCCGTGAGGGTCCCGCCGCCGTGCGGGCCCTGGCCGCCCTCGGCGCGCCGTTCGACAGGACGGGCGACGACTTCGTGCTCAGCCTCGAGGCCGCCCACAGCAAGGCCCGCGTGGCCCGCGTCGGTGGCGACGGGGCCGGGGCGGCGATCATGGCCGCCGTCATCGCCGCTGTGCGCGTCACGCCCTCTATCGAGATCCGCGAAAACGCCCGCGCCCGCCGGCTTCTTCAGGACGCGACAGGTCGCGTCGTTGGGCTGATTGCAGAGATCGACGGCCAGTTGGTCGAGATCATCGCGTCCGCCGTCATCCTGGCCACCGGCGGCATCGGCGGCCTCTATGCCGTGACCACCACCCCGGCCGAAGTACGCGGCGAAGGCCTGGGCCTGGCCGCCCTGGCCGGGGCCACCATCGCCGACCCCGAGTTCGTGCAGTTCCACCCCACCGCTATCGACATCGGTCGCGACCCTGCGCCCCTGGCCACCGAGGCCCTGCGCGGCGAGGGCGCGATCCTGCGCGACGCTAACGGCCGCGCCTTCATGGCCGACTATCACCCGGCCAGGGAACTGGCCCCGCGCGACGTGGTGGCCCGCGCCATCCATGCCGAGCGCCAGGCCGGACGCGGCGCGGTCCTCGACGCCACGACGGCGGTCGGCGACCACTTCCCGCACGAGTTCCCGGCCGTGTTCGCCGCCTGCATGAGCGCGGGCATCGACCCGCGCGTCCAGCCGATCCCGGTGACGCCGGCGGTGCACTATCACATGGGCGGGGTGGCCACCGACCTGGACGGTACCACCAACCTGCCGGGCCTCTATGCCGCCGGCGAGTGCGCCTCGACCGGCGTTCAGGGGGCCAATCGTCTGGCCTCCAACAGCCTGCTGGAAGCGGCCGTGTTCGGAGCCCGGGCCGGTCGCGCGGCGGCGGCTGACAAGGCCATCTGCGGCCCGCCGGTGTCGCTGGAGCCCCTGCCCGATCTGCCGGATGCGGCCCTGCAGACCCTGCGCCAGGCCATGAGCCGCGACGCGGGCGTCATCCGCGACGCCAGGGGCCTGACCCGGCTGCTGGCCGAGATAGACGCCCTCGAGGCCATCCACGGCCCCTGCCCGACCCTGATCGCCGCCCGCCTGATCGTCGACGCCGCCCTGGCCCGC
>NZ_QAII01000100.1:1432-39518 GCF_003060965.1 Caulobacter sp. HMWF025
GGCCACTACCGCGCCGACTTCCCCGAAACAGCCGGAGCTGTGCGGACCTTCGTGACGCTGCAGACCGAGAGCGCCGTCGTGCGCTATGCCGCCGAATGACCCTCTCCCCCCTTCCCGACCTCCTGATACGTCCGATCATCGACGCGGCCCTGACCGAGGATCTCGGACGGGCGGGCGACATCACCGGACAGGCCTGTATCGACGCCGAGGCCCGGCTGTCGGTGGTCTATGCCAGCCGGCAGGACGGCCGGGTCGCCGGCCTGTCCTGCGCGCGGCTTGCCCTGGCGGCCATGGATCCGGCAGCGACCTTCGAGGTGGTCACGCCGGACGGCACGGACTGCGCGCCGGGCACGGTTTTGGCCCGGGCCGAGGGCAATGCCCGCGCCGTGCTGATCGCCGAGCGCACGGGGCTGAACCTGCTGGGCCGGCTGTCGGGCATCGCCACCCTGACGCGGGCCTATGTGCGGCTGGTCGAGGGCACTGGGGCCGTCATCGTCGATACCCGCAAGACCACGCCAGGCCTGCGGGCGCTGGAGAAATACGCCGTGCGCTGCGGCGGCGGCATCAACCACCGCTTCGGCCTGGATGACGCCATCCTGATCAAGGACAACCACGTCGCCGCCTGTGGCGGGGTCGGCGAAGCCGTCCGCCGGGCCCGGGCCTTTGCCGGCCATCTGGTCAAGGTCGAGGTCGAGGTCGATGGCCTGGACCAACTGGAAGACGCGCTGAAGCACGGTCCCGACGTGGTGATGCTGGACAATTTCAGCCTGGACGACCTGCGGACCGCAGTCTCGCTGGCCAGGGGCCGGGCGGTGCTGGAGGCGTCGGGCGGCGTCAACCTGACCACCGTGCGGGCCATCGCCGAAACGGGTGTCGATGTGATCAGCGTCGGTGCGCTGACCCACTCGGCGTCGGTGCTGGATATTGGGCTGGACGCGGTTTAGGGCGCTTCAAATCGCCCCAAATCTTGTCATCCCGGAAGCCTCGCAGAGGCTATCCGGGACCCAGGGGCAGCCGCGCTGCGTTGGCCCCTGGGTCCCGGCGCTCCGCTCCGCTGCGGCCGGGATGACAAGACTTTAGGTGGGCTGCATTAGCCCCAGATCTTCATCAGCTCCCGCACCACCATCACCGCCAGGGTGATCGTCGACAGCGCGAACAGCAGGAAGCGCAGATTGACGATGTTGACCGTCACCTGCACCAGGCTGTGCAGCACCCGCAGGCCCACATAGACCCAGGCGAAGTGCACGGCCCAGCCGTCGGCATGACCGGCCACCGCGATGGCCAGGGCGGCGGCGTAGAAGATGGTCGGCTGTTCCATCAGGTGGTTGTAGTTGTCGGCCGCCTGGCGAGCGCCGGCCGGCAGCACATCAAGAGAACCCGGAAAGGCCGCGTCCTGCGGCTTGATCCCGGCCTTCAGCATCGCCGGAATGCGACGCGCATACATCCACAGCCAGATCAGCAGCGACCAGCCCACCAGCGCCATTACCGGCGCGATCATCGTATTCATTTAGAGCGTCCCTCCCCGGACGTTTTGTTTGTATGGGGAGGTTAGGCGCAGAACGGGGTTATTGCGAAGCCTGACGTTGGGGGAGCCCCAGCCTGACCAGTGCAACCGCTGCCAGCGCTCCAATCAGCAACCCCAGAGCCAACGGCATAATCGCCTCAGCCAGGCTCGGAGCGATGACCATCAGGCTGGTAGTGTTTGTCCGCTGCATTACGTTCAGGATGGTCAAGCCATCCAGCAGACTGGCGGCCAGGCCGACGCCCGGAGGCAGAAAACTGAACACCGTCAGCAGCGAACGGTCCGGATCGACCGAGGGCTTAAGGAGGCGGGGCACGGCGACGGCCAGGATGGCAATCAGTTGCAGCCCCAGAACCATCAGCGCCAGCTTGATGAGCGCACCGGAGTAACCCAGGAGCATTCCAAGCGTTGCGAGCGGGTTGGCAGGCATGCCCGCCCAGACCGCCAGACCATAGGCAAAGCCCAGCAAGCCGGTGCCCAAAACGCTGAACGCGACCGCTGCAACCTTCAATGGCTCTCTCCCCCGCCGGGCCGGAACAGACCTTGCCGCGAGCCTAGAGAGACAATTCTGGATTGCAACGGCGCATCTTCAAGTCCGGTCCCGGAACGGATCGGCGGGATAGACCCCCAGGATCTCGAACTTCTCGGAGAAGAACTTCAGCTCGTCGAAGGCCAGGGCCAGGCTGCGATCCTCGGGGCGGCCGTCGACCTCGGCATAGAAGAAGGTGGCCGTGAAGGCCCCGTTCTCCATGTAGCTCTCCAGCTTGGTCATGTTGACGCCGTTGGTCGCGAACCCGCCCATGGCCTTGTAGAGGGCGGCCGGCAGGTTGCGGACCTTGAACACGAAGCTGGTCACACAGCGATGGGTGAAGGGCGGCGGGGTCGGGCTGGCCTCGGCCGTCATCACCAGGAAGCGGGTGGTGTTGTGGCGCTCGTCCTCGATATCGCTGGCCAGGATGTCGAGGCCATAGATCTCCGCCGCCAGGGCCGGGGCGACCGCGCCGCGGGTCGGGTCCGGATTGAGGGCCAGGGCCTTGGCCGCCCCGGCGGTGTCACCGGCCGCCTCGGTGGTGACGCCCAGCTTGCGCAGGCTGTTGCGGCACTGGGCCAGGGCGATGGGCATCGAGGCGACGGTCTTGATGTCGCCCAGCTTGACGCCCTTGTTGGCCATCAGCTGAAAGCGGATCGGCTTGAACAGCTCGCCGATGATCTTCAGCCCGGCTTCCGGCAGCAGGTGATGCACGTCGGCGACCCGGCCGGCGATCGAGTTCTCGATCGGGATCATGCCCAGGGCGCAGACGCCGCTCTTGATGGCTTCAAAGGCCTCCTGGAAGGTCGCGCAGGGATAGGCCTCATAGTCCGGAAAAAAGGTGCGGCAGGCCTCGTGGCTGTTGGCACCGGGCTCGCCCTGGAAGGCGATCTTCTTGAGGACACTCATGCTTGTTTTCCAGCCTGGATACGGGCGGCTTCGAGATCGGAGGGGTTGTCGACGGAAATCGGCGCTTCGGGGGCCACGGCGGCGCGGATCGTCATGCCCAGTTCCATGGCCCGCAGCTGCTCCAGCTTTTCGCGCTGTTCGAGCGGCGAGGGTGAGGCGGCATTGAACGCCTCCAGGGCCTCGCGGCGATAGCCGTAGATGCCGATATGGCGCCAGACCGGGCCGTCGCCATAGAGGGTCGAGCGGGTAAAGTAGAGGGCGCGGCCACTCAGGCCGTCGTCCTCCATGGCCAGCACCGCCTTGACCACATCGGGATTGGTCCGGTCGGCCGGTGAAGCCTCGGCGGCCACCACGGTGGCGATGTCGCAATCGCCGAAGTCGTCCAGCAGGCCCGCGCAGGCCGACAGCACCGCAGGATCGACGAACGGCATGTCACCCTGGAGGTTGATCACGACGTCGTGCTCACAATGGGGATCCAGCTCGGCCAGGGCCGCCAGGATCCGGTCGGAGCCGGACGGCAGGGCCGGATCGGTCAAAACGGCGATTCCGCCGGCGGCGCGCACGGCCTCGACGATCTCGGGATCCCCCGCCGCCACCGCAACCGGGCCGATTTTGGCCTTCAGGGCCTGATTCAGCACCCGGACAATCATCGGCTGCCCGCCGATGTCCGCCAGGGGCTTGTTCGGCAGACGGGTCGCGGCCATGCGCGCGGGGATCAGGACGATGGGGTTCATGGTCGCAATTCGCTCCTGCCCAGTTGCGCGAGGGGCGGTAGCGTGTAAGAGACGCGAGCGCAACAAAAGGCGCGCGGGGGATTCCTCGCCGCGGGATTGGGCTCGCCGTTCGTCGGGCCCGTTAGAGGCTGACAAGGCTGAGATGAGCGACCTGACGTTCAACAAGATTGCTGGCGGCGTGCTGCTGACCGGCCTCATCATTTTTGGTCTCCGCGAGGCCTCGACCATCGTGTTTGAAAAGCACGAGATCGAGAAAGCCGGCTACGAGATCGCCGTCGAGGAGCCGACCGCAGGCGGCGCTGCCGCTGCCGTCGAGGTCGCACCCGACTGGGGCACCGCCCTGCTGCTGCCGGCCAATATCGCCGCCGGCCAGGCCGTGGCCGCCAAGTGCGCTGCCTGCCACAAGATCGAGCCTGCGAACCCCAACAGCATCGGCCCGGGCCTTTACGGCATTCTGGGCCACAAGCCCGGTGCGCATGCCGGCTTTGAATACTCCGCCGCCATGAAGGAATTCGGGGCCAAGAACCCGGTGTGGGACTATGACCACATGTATGAGTTCCTGAAGGCCCCGGGCAAGTACATCTCGGGCACCAAGATGGGCTTCGTCGGCCTGAAGAAGCAGGAAGATCGCGTCGCGATCATCGCCTATCTGCACAGCCAGGGTTCGACCCTGCCAGTGCCGGCGCCCAAGCCTGCTGCTGCCCCGGCTGACGCTGCGGCTCCGGCCGCCGCGCCGGAAGCCGGTGCTGCGGCAGCTCCGGCCGCTGCGGCTGAGGCGCCTGCCGCCCAGTAAGCGACGTTCGACCGATCTGACATCAAGGGCCGCGAAGTTCGCTTTGCGGCCCTTTTCTATCCGAAGGCCCGGCTATACAGGCGGTACCGCTTAATCGGATCATTCCGCCATGACGCTTCGCGCTATCGCCGCTGCAGTTGCGCTGACCGCCTTACTGGCAGCCGTTCCCGGTTCGGCTTTTGCCGCCAAGGCCCCCAAGGTCAGCCTGTCCAGCAGCGCGCAACTGCCCAGGCCCCTACCCTATCCCTATGACCCCAAGGCTGACGCCCAGGCCGAGGTCGCGGCGGCGGCTGCTCGGGCCAAGGCGGCCCACAAGCTTTTGCTGATCGACCTAGGAGGCAACTGGTGCGGCGACTGCCGGATGCTGGCGGGCGTCATGCGCCTGCCAGAGGTCAAGAGTTTCCTCGACGCACACTACGAGATCGTCACGGTGGATGTGGATCGGTTGGACCGCAACATGGACATCCCGCTGCGCTATGGAATTGGCCCGGACGACCTGATCGGCGTTCCAGCCCTTCTCATCATTGACGAGACCGGCGCGCTGCGGAATCGCCACGAATTGATCACCGTCACTGACAAGCGACACACTAGGCCCCAACAGATGGCCGACTGGCTGGCCAAGTGGGTGAAATAGGGCTCCTTCTCCCCTTGCGGGAGAAGGATCAAACCCGCCGGTAGCCCAGCGGCGCGCCGACCCCCGCCGCGTCGATCCGTGCAATGGCCTGTGCCAGGGGCTCGATCGCCGTCGCCATGTGATGGGCGTTGGCATGCAGGATCGTCTCCGGATCCAGCAGGATGGCCACATGGCCTTTCCAGAACACCAGATCGCCGCGCCGGCGCTCGGGCTCGGCGACCTCCGGGAAGAATGCGCGCTGCTGGTCGGTGTCGCGCGGGCAGGCCCGGCTGCAGGCCGCCAGGGCCTGCTGGACAAGGGCCGAGCAGTCGAGGCCCAGCGACTCGCGTCCACCCCACTGATAGGGCGCGCCGAGGAAGCGCTGGGCCACGGCGACATAGTCGGTCTCGCCGGTGCCGATCGGGGCCAGGTGCTCGACCGGGAACCAGCCGGCCCGGGCGGCGCGGACAAAGCGCCCCTCTGTCGCTTCGACGGTGACCAGGGCATTGAGGCTGTAGAGCCCGACAATGGCCGACTTGATGTCGGGGGCACTGAAAGCATAGCTGCGCAGGGCGGCAATGCGGTGCGTGGGGGCCAGCAGCGGGGCGGACAGGGCATCGCGGGTCACATAGCCGACATAGCCGTCCCGACGGGCCTGGCCGAACGCAAAGTCGCCGGTCTCGAACAGCACATCGAAACGCTCGCCGAAGACCAGCTGGTCTTCCTGCTCGGCGTCCGGTTCGGGGGCCTTGCGGATCGAGGCGATGGGGGCGCTCGCCTGCATCGTTGTGACGTCGGCAAAGCGGTCGGCGGCGACCCGGCCCTGCAGCCGGCGGTCCGCGAGGCCGTCGCGCAGCAGGGTCAGACGGCGATCCGGCGCGCTCATGCGGCGAACCGGGTCTTGAGCATGGCAAACAGCGCCCGGATGGCCTGGACCTCGCCGCCGGCCGGATAGCCGGGCCGCGCCTTGGGGTTCCAGGCATAGAGGTCAAAATGCGCCCAGCTGCCCTGGCTCGGCGCGAACTTCTGCAGGAACAGGGCGGCCGTCGTCGCCCCGGCCTGGGCCCAGGCGGCGGAGTCGTTCTGCAGGTCGGCGATCTCGCTTTCGATCGATTCGCCATAGGCTTCGGTCAGCGGCATCCGCCAGAGCGGATCAAAGGTCGCCGCCGAGGCTGAGGCGATCTGCGCCGCCAGCGCCTCGTCGCCGGTCCAGAAGGGAATGACGAAGGGCCCCAGCGCCACGCGCGCCGCACCGGTCAGGGTGGCAAGATCCAGCGTCAGGACCGGATTGTGCTCTCCGGCCCGGGCCAGGGCATCGGACAGAATCAGCCGGCCCTCGGCATCGGTATTGCCGACCTCGACGGTCAGGCCCGCGCGGGTCTGCAGCACGTCGCCCGGACGCATGGCATCGCCGCTGATGGCGTTCTCGACCACCGGGGTCAGGACCACCAGGCGCACGGGTAGGCCGGCGGCCATGACCATGCGGCCGAGCGCCAGCGCGTGGGCCGCACCGCCCATATCCTTCTTCATCAGGCGCATGCCGGTCGAAGGCTTGATGTCGAGCCCGCCTGAATCGAACACCACCCCCTTGCCGACCAGGGCCAGGACGGGATGGGCCGGATCGCCCCAGGTCAGTTCCAGCAGGCGCGGCGCGCGATGCGGTACCGCCGCCCGGCCCACGGCATGCACGGCCGGATAGTTCTGCTCGAGCAGGTCATCGCCCCGGATCACCGTCAGCTCCGCGCCATGCTGCTCGGCGATCTCGCGGGCGATCGTCTCGATCTGCAGCGGCCCCATGTCGTTGGCCGGCGTATTGACCATGTCCTTGACGAGGGCGCAGGCGTGGCTGATCGCCAGCACGGCCGTGACATCCACACCCCTGGGGGCGACCAGCCGGGGCCCGGTCCCGTCCTTACCGGATGGGCGCTTGCGATAGCGGTCAAAGCGATAGAGGCCGAGCGCAAAGGCCACGGCCACTTCGGTGAGATCCAGGCCCCTCGGGATTCGGGCCAGGGCATAGTCGCCGGCCGGGAGTTTGGCGGCGAGGCCCCTGAAGAGGCCCGGATCCACGCGCGAGCCCGTTCCAAGCCCCAACAGGACCCGCTCGGTCGCTCCGCCGGGGCCCGGAACCAGCAGGACCTGCCCGGCCTTGCCCCGGAACTGGTTCTGGTCTGCGAGGGTCCGGACGGCCGGGCGACGCGCGGCGACAAAGGCCTCGACCTCGGCTTCGAACAGCGGATGGACCGGGATCGCACCCGCCGTGTCGGCGGCGAGAAAGGGGTGGATGTCCAACATGTCGCGGCCCTTGAAAATTATGCTTAACGATTCCTTGAGGCCCCGGAGCGAGGATGCGGGAACTCGTCGGAGAGACCTCTTCCATGTGTCGCAAGCGCGCGCGCCTCGCAACCCTGATCGCCCCGGTCCTGATCGCCCTGGCCCCGATGGCCCATGCCGGCGAAGCCCCGGCCCGTCCGGCCGCCGACACCGATGCCTCGGCTCCAATGGGGCCGCGAAGGGCCACGCCGGCGCAGCGGGCCGAAGCCCGGCGCGCCGATCCGCTGGCCCGGGCCGCCTTCTGGGGATCGGAGCTCGCTGCCGACGGTCGCGACGTAGAGGCCGGGGTCGCCCTGTCCCAGGCCCTGCGGGCCCTGGGCCGCTTTGACGAAGCCTCAGCCGCCGTGACCAAGGTCCTGATCGTCGCGCCGGAGGACGTCGAGGCCCTGCTCGAATCGGCCCGCGTGCACATCGCGCGGGGTCAGGGGTTCTATGCCATTGAGCCGGCCCGCAAGGCGGCTAGCCTGGCCCCGCGAGACTGGCGGCCGCAAAGCCTGCTCGGTGTGGCCTATGAGCAGGCCCAGCGCGACGACGAGGCCCTCGCCGCGCACAAGCAGGCCGTCGCCCTGGCCCCGAACGAAGCCACCCCCAATGCCAACTATGCCATGCATCTGGCCGCCCGTGGGGATCTGGCCGGGGCTGAGGCCCAGCTGAAACGGGCGGTCGCCCTGCCCTCCTCGACCATCCAGATCCGCCAGAACCTCGCCCTGGTCATCGGCCTGCAGGGCCGGCTGGCCGAGGCCGAGAAGCTGGCCCGCGAAGACCTGCCGCCCGAGTCCGTCGCCAACAACCTGGCCTGGCTGCGGGCCGCGACGGGCCAGGGGGCCAGCTCGATCCAGCCCCGCTCCTGGGAAGCCCTGAAGGCCGGCAGCTAACGCCCGAGGCGGGCCAGCAGGGCATCACGATAGGTCCGGCTGGCGACCAGCTCGGCCCCGCTCTCCAGCACCAGCCGCCACGAACCGTCGGACAGTGACTGCGTCTCGCACACCCGGGCCAGGTTGACGACGGTCGAGCGGTGGCTCCGCGCGAACACCGCTGGGTCCAGACGGGCTTCAAGGTTTTGCAGCGTGTCGCGCACCAGGCCTTCGCGCTGGTCCCAGTGCACGACCACATAGTTGCCCGCCGCCGCGAACCACTCGACCTGGCTCAGCATTACCGGCACGCGTCGCGAACCGGCTGACACCATGAGCCGATCCGTCGACGGGGTTTCGTGCCGTGCACGGGCCGCCGTCAGGGCCGCCTCAAGCCTGTCCGAGCGCACCAGCTCAAGCCCGATGCGACGGTGATGAGCCGCCGCGACGCCTACGGCCGCAATGGCGGTGTAGAGCAGGATTGAAACCGGCAAACGGCCCAGGGCCCGGCCTGAGGCCTCCGTCCAGCCCTCGCCCCCGACAAAGCTCATGTCGATCCAGGCGGCGGCCAGTGACTCCATCGGCGCGACGATGATGGCTGCCAGGGCCAGGGCAGCCATCCCGCGTCCACCAGCATCAAAGCGGCGCAAGATCAGCCAGACGAGGGCCGCAACCGGCACCCATGCGGCATAGCTGGTCCCCTGCCAGGCCAGGGACTGCCCGACCTCCAGCGCTCCGCCCGACGCCCGGCGCGCATACCAGGCGGCACTGACCGTGGTGGCCAGATAGGCGTAGAGCCCGAAGCCCCAGGTCCAGACGGCCGTCGAGATCCGCCTCACGGGCCGACGGGCACCGGACGGCGGTTCGCCAGAATGACGATCCAGATCAGCGCCATCGGCTGGAACAGCAGGGTCGGCCAGAGCTGGCTCCATGGCGTGGGCAAAACCGTCAGGAAGTTGCCGGAGAAGGCGCTCAATACCGCCCCGTAGGCGCTGAGCATCTTCACAAGATGCTCATACGTCCAGAGCTGGGGCGAGAAGGGCCAGTCGGTCGGTCGCAGAAAGCGCCACAGATCCCAACCGCCATAGGTCAGGGCACCGTAAACGAGGGCCATGGACACAGCGGTGTTGCTACCGGTTTGCCCTGTCAGGATCAGGACAAGGACCCAAAGGCCGATGGACAACACCGTCAGGGTGACCGCCCAGTCCAGAGGCCGGGCGCGCTGGGCGGCATCCAGGTCAGGCCGCTTGCGTCGCAGGACCCGCACACCGGAGAAGACGGTGATGGAGGCCGTGGCGCTCAGCGCAGCGAAATAGGCGTTGAAGCGAAGGGCCGTCATCACCCAGGCACAGGCCAGGCCCACGGCCATCACTGCGGCGAAGAGACGCCCCGACAACCGGTGCCAGCGCCCCCCCTTGCGGGTGAGGATGGGCAGGACGCCAATGACGACCGCGCAGAGGCCCGCAGCGATGTGAAGAGCGAGGGCGGGTGCGAAGATCCAGGTCATGCTCCCCGGATGCCTGACCGCCGCCGGGTATGGACAGCGGCCTGTGACGAGACGCGGCTGGCCGGGACGAAAGCCCTCAGTTCAGGGCCCGCTCAAGCGCCTTTGCGGCCATCACGAACTTCTGGATCAGGGGCCCGGCAATCAGGTCGCGCAGCACAAAGACCAGCCCGGTCGCCAGGGTCAGGACCAGTCCGGTCTCGACCAGGGAACCGGCTGACTCATCCTTCAGAAAATCGCGAAGCAGCGTTCGTCTCAGTCTCGGGCGTTTCATGGCAGCGTCCCAGTTCGATACGTCTGGGACCAATGCACGCAAGGGATGAGCCGAAATCGACTTTCGGTAGATCCTTGTCTTCAGGGTATAGCGGTTCGCGCCAGGGGGCAGAGGTCTCCGCCCGCCCCATCGGTCGCCACGGGCTCTAGTGCTTGCCCATCACGTCCTGGATCTTGATGATCGCCGGGCCGAGGATCACGACGAACAGAACCGGCAGGAAGAACAGGATCATCGGAACGGTCAGCTGGGCCGGGAGGGCTGCGGCCTTCTTCTCCGCCGCCGACAGGCGCAGCTCGCGGTTTTCCTTGGCCATCACGCGCAGGGCTGCGCCGAGCGGCGTGCCATAACGTTCGGCCTGGATCATGGCTGTCGACACGGACTTGATGCCTGGATGGTTGGTCCGGCGGGCCAGGCCTTCATAGGCGAGGCGGCGGTCAGGCAGATAGCTGAGTTCAGCCGTGAGCAGCGACATCTCCTCGGCCAGCTCCATCGAGCTGGACCCGACTTCGGCCCCGACCTTCTGGATGGCCGCCTCGATCGACATGCCGCTTTCCACGCAGATCAGCAGCAGGTCGAGCGAGTCCGGAAAGGCCGCCACGATCGACTCGCGACGCTTCTGGGCGACGTTGCTGATGTAGACGTTCGGCGCGTAGTAGCCGATGGCCAGCGCCGCCATGCAGGCGCACATCTTCTGCATGCCGACGAGGCCGAAGTCATTGATCAGATAGATGTAGATCGCCGTGATGACCGCGAAGACGAACGGCATCACGAAGCGGAAGAAATAGAAGGTCGAGACCGGCTGCGGGCCGCGGAACCCGGCCTGGGCAAGCTTGTCGACGACTTTGGGATCCTCGAGCAGCTTGGACAGTTGCAGCCGGTCGACGATGTTCTTGTAGAGACCCTCGTCAGCATGCCGCAGGGTGCTGCCGACAGCGGCCCCCTTCTGGGCCAGCGCCTCGCGAGAGCGGCGGCGCAACTCCTCGCGGCGGTTGGCCACCGACTTCAGGCGCCCCTCAAGACCCCGGTCCTTCATCATCGGCGCCGCGAGCGTGAGGATGGTGAGGAACACGACCAGGGCAATGAAGCCCGAGAGCAGGTTCGAGGGGTTGGTCAGGGTCGAGGCAATGTCCATCTGGCGTGCCCCTAGAACTTGAAGTTGATCATCTTGCGCATCACGAAGATGCCGATGCTCATCCAGATGCCGCCGGCCAGGAGCATCAGATGCCCCCGGGGGTCGGTAAACAACGGCTGCATGTAGGCCGGCGAGGTCACCGTGATCAGGACCACAACGCCGGGCGGCAGGCAGCCGATGATGAAGGCCGAGGCGATGGCTTCGGCCGACAGGGCCTTGATCTTCTCGCCCATCAGCTTGCGGGCCCGCAGGACAGTTGACAGGTTGCCGAGCGCCTCAGCGAGGTTGCCGCCGGTCTTCTGCTGAATGGACAGCACGATGGCGAAAAAGCGCAGCTCATTGGTCGGCATGTGCTCGTACATGCGCTCGAGGGCGGCATCCATCGGCATGCCCATGCCGACATTCTCGGTCAGCATGCGGAACTCTCCGGCCAGGGGCTCGGGACATTCCTTGCCGATGATCTTCAGGCAGTCATGGACCGGCAGGCCCGAGCGAATGCCGCGAACGATGATGTCGATGGCGTCGGAGAAGGCCTCGGTGAACTTCTTGATGCGCGCAGTGGCCATGAAGCCGACCACCCAGCGCGGTAGACCAAAGCCGGCGGCAAACGCGGCCCCGAGGGCGATCAGCGGGTTCTGACCCAGGATGATGATCAGCAGACCCACCGTCACCCCGACGACGGCGCTGACGATCCAGAAGCCTTTGACCTTCTCCCCGAGCCCGGCCTGACGGAGACGCGCGGCGATCGTGACGGACGCCTTCTTCTGCTGACGGTCCTGCTCTTTCAGGGTCTTCAGGATCTGCTTGCGACGGGCGTCCGGTGTGTTGGCCACAGCCTTGGCCCGGGCACTGGCGTCGCGCGCGCCGCCGCCGGCAATGGCCTGGGCCCGCTTGACGGTCCGCGCGGAGCTCTGGTCACCGCCGGCGAATACGAAGCCGATGCCGGCGATCGTGATGAAGCCCAGGATGGCGGCGAGGACGACCAGCATGGCTATTCCGCCGCGTCGAGGGCTTCGGCCAGCTCGCGCTCGAGGCCGTAGTAACGGGCACGGTCCCAGAAGCGCGGGCGGGCGATACCGGTCGAGCGGTGCTTGCCCACGACCTTGCCCTCGGCGTCCTCACCGGTGATTTCGTAGACGAACAGGTCCTGGGTGACGATGACATCGCCTTCGAGCCCGACCACCTCGGTGATGTGGGTGATGCGGCGGCTGCCGTCCCGCAGGCGTGCGGCCTGGACGATGACGTCGACCGAACCGACGATCATTTCCTTGATGGTCTTCGAGGGCAGGCCATAGCCGCCCATGGTGATCATGCTCTCGATACGGCTGATGGCTTCACGCGGGGTATTGGCGTGCAGCGTGCCCATCGAACCGTCGTGGCCGGTGTTCATGGCCTGGAGGAGGTCGAAGGCCTCCGGGCCACGGACTTCGCCGACGATGATCCGTTCAGGACGCATCCGCAGACAGTTCTTGACGAGATCGCGCATGGTCACCGCGCCCTGGCCTTCCAGGTTGGGCGGTCGGGTTTCCAGACGCACCACGTGCGGCTGCTGCAGCTGCAGTTCGGCGGCGTCCTCACAGGTCACGACCCGCTCGGTCGGATCGATGAAGGCGGTCAGGCTGTTGAGCAGGGTAGTCTTGCCCGAGCCGGTACCGCCGGAAATGACGATGTTGCAACGGCAGGCGCCGATGACGCCCAGAACCCGCGCCCCTTCCGGGCTGATGGACGCATAGTCCACCAGGTTCTTCATCGTCAGCTTGTCCTTCTTGAACTTCCGGATGGTCAGGGTCGGACCATCAAGAGCCAGGGGCGGGGCAATGACGTTGACGCGGCTGCCGTCGGGAAGACGGGCGTCGCAGATCGGGCTGCTTTCGTCGACGCGGCGGCCGACCTGGCTGACGATCCGCTGGCAGATGTTCATCAGCTGCATGTTGTCGCGGAAGCGCACATTGGTCAGCTGGACCTTGCCGCCGACTTCGATGAACACCCGGTGCGCGCCATTGACCATGATGTCGGCGATGTCGTCGCGGGCCAGCAGCGGCTCCAGCGGTCCGTAGCCGAGGACGTCATTGATGATGTCCTGGACCAGGTGTTCCTGCTCGGCCACCGACATCGAGACGTTCTTGATCGCGACCAGCTCGGCCACAATGTCGCGGATCTCCTCGGCGGCGGCCTTGATGTCCAGCTGGGCCAGCTGGGACAGGTCGATCGTATTGAGCAGGGCGTTGAAGATCGTCGTCTTGGTGGCGTGGTAGTAGTCGCTCTGCTCGCGCACCACCTGGGTGGTCGCCGGCGCGCCCTGGGCTGCCCGCAACTGCTCAAGGCCCGGTGCGGGCTTGGGCGAGGCAACCTTGGGCGTAGGCGCCCCCTTCTCCGGCAGGGGCTCGACGCGTTGCGGACGCGTGGCGATGGCCGCTCCGCCCGCAGGGGCCGGGGGCGGGGCCTGACGATCCGTCGCCTGGGTCTGATCGCGCTTGCCGAACATCCTGGGCTATTTCTTCCTGAACAGGCCGGAGAGCATCGAGGTCTTCTGGACCGCAGGAGCCTCGCGCCGGCTGATCAACTGGGCGAGGTAGTCGATACCTTCGGCCGCCTTGGACTTCGGGGCCACCTCGGCGACCATCTGGCCGTTATTGGAGGCCTGACCGAAAAGCTTGGGATCGAACGGCAGCACCAGCGAGGGCGTGATGCCCAGCGCCTCACCGAAATCCTTGACCGGGATCTCCGGACGCCCGGGCACGCCGACCTGGTTGAGCACCAGGCGGGGCGGCGCGTCATTGGGACGGGCCTGCCGGACGAGATCGACAATGTTTTTGGCGTTGCGCAACGATGCGAGATCCGGCGTGGCGACCACGACCAGGTCATCGGTGCCGATCAGGATCTTGCGCGTCCAGGCTCCCCAGCTGTGCGGGAGATCGAGGACCACGAACGGCGCAGCCCCCCGCACCTTCTGGGTGACTTCCTCGAATGCCTCGGCGGTGATTTCATAGTCCTGGTCCAGGGTGGCCGGCGCGGCCAGCAGCGACAGGCGATCACCGCAGCGCACCATCATCCGGTCCATCAGGACCGGATCCAGCCGGTCCGGCTGGGTCAGGGCATCGATCACGCCCTGCAGGGGATCCTGGTTGAAGTCCAGACCGGCGGTCCCGAACGGCAGATCCAGATCAACGATGACCGTAGCAGACTGCATCCGCTCCGACATCGACCAGGCGAAGTTGTGGGCCAGGGTCGAGGCCCCTACGCCGCCCTTGGCGCCGACAAAGGTCACCTGACGCCCGACGAACGGTGCGGCCGGATCGGCATAGAGCGCCGAGACGGCGCGGATCACCTGCAGCGGCCCAAGCGGCTGGGTCAGATATTCGCTGACACCACGGCGGATGAGCTCGCGGTAGAGCGCGATGTCGTTGGTCTGGCCGACGACCACGACCTTGGTCCCGGGGTCGCAGACCTGGGCCAGGGCATCCAGCTGGTACAGCAGCCGCTGGGCGCTATCGAGGCTCTCGACCAGCACCAGCGAGGGCGTCGACTGGTTCTGGTAGAGGTCAACCGCAGCATCAAGGCCGCCGGTCCGGACCACGGTCGAGGCGCGGGCCATACGGCGGTCGGCCGCTGCCGCCTCGATCATCGCCGAGGTTTCAGGCCGGACGCAGAAGGCATGAATGGTGATGCGCGGGACGCTGGTCTCGCCCAGGGCCGCGTCGCCGCCGGCCAGGACGTCGGCATGGGATGCCGTCTCGGGCGCGACATAGGACGGCGGCGGAGACGCGGCCAGGCGATCCGGCGTCGGACGCGTAGGGGTTTGGGGCGCGGCGGGGGTCTGCATCATGGGAGCGGAGGTGGAAGCACTGCCCAGGACGGGCGCGTCGGCAAAGCCACTGTCAAAGGAAACGGCCTTCTGCTCGCGGGGGCGAGCCGGCGGGAAGGCCGCGAAAGGGTCTTCCAGTCCGTCCATGGCCGGGGCCAGGGCCGGAGCGGTCGAGCGCCAGGGGTCAGACCCTGCCGAGGTGAACTCATCGTCCGCATCGAAGCCCGTGTCGAAGGCTTCCGGATCATTGGGGAGACGCGCCATCAGTTAATCGCCTTGGAGATGGTGCCCTTGGCCTGATCGTCCTTGGCCGACGATGTGACCTCGCCCTTGCGATACTTGCCCAGCACCGTATCCCGCCGGCCGGCGTCGATCGGCGCGCTGTCGCGCGGACGCAGGAGGTCCTCGGGATTGGCGATCTGGGCCGCGAGATTGGCCGCCATGGCGCAACCGAAATTGCCATAGGCCTCGTTGTTGCGGGTCGCCGTGAGGTTTTCCCAGTTATCGCCGCAGCGCGGGCCTTCAGCGATATAGGTCTGGAAGCCGACCCGGATCAGGGCCTGATCGCTGCCGGCAGCATCATAGGCGACAATCCTGACCTGCGGGGCCGGGGCGCCGTACATCATCAACCGGTCACGCACCTGCGAGGCCATTCGGCCCGACGCCGTTGACCCGGGGCCACCGACCGGCGCGCTGACAACGATCTCGCGTGCCTCAGCCGAGAGCCAGCGCCCGACCAGCGCCCGCAGGGCCTGGTCCTGGGTGTCCGAGACGCCGGTATTGTGCGCCACCAACTGGATCTCGTCCGGCTGGGGGGTGACCTTGATCCGGTCACGCCACTTTTCGGCTTCCAGGCCGGCCAGGGGCGGCGCGGTCGTGGGCTCCGGGCCCTTGGTGGCACAGGCGGACAGACCGACAAGGGCCATGCCGATCAGGCCGGCCTTGAGGATGTGGGGCATGGAGCTGTTGTTCATGGCCGCGTCCTCACTCGATCACATAGCCGACAGGGCCCTGGTAGGCCCGCCCGATATTCGCCCCGGCCGGAGCCTTCACCACCTTGTTCAGACGGCCCAGCAGGGCCGTGCTCATGTCGCCGGCGATCTGCAGGCCGTCCGCCGGGGTCTGCAGCGACCTGGGATGGGCCGGATCAACGATGTAGGGCGTGATGATGATGACGAGCTCGGTCTCGCCGTTCAGGAAGTCGCGCGACCGGAACAGGGAGCCCAGGACCGGCATGCTGGTCATGCCCGGGATCGCATCGACGGTCTGCTTGGTGGTCTGTTGCAGCAAGCCCGCGATCATCAGAGAGCCGCCGGAAGGCAGTTCAACCGTCGTCTCGGCGCGCCGGACGGTCAGGCCCGGCACCGTCAGGGTGCTGGACCCCGAGCCGTTCGAGACCGTGTAGGCCCCCAGATTGGACAGCTCGGAGACTTCGGTCGACAGCTTCAGCGAAATGCGGCCGCCCGACATGACGACCGGGGTATAGCCAAGGCCCACGCCGTAGGGCTTGAACTCGATCGTGACCTTGCCGGTCGTGTCCTGGCCGGTTGGAACCGGGAACTCACCACCGGCGAGGAAGGTGCCCGACTCCCCCGACAGGACCGTCAGGTTGGGCTCGGCCAGGGTGCGGATCAGACCCACGCGTTCAAACGCCTGGATCATGCCCTTGGCGGAGTTGATCGCCTTGCTGCCCGCCGTGGTCTTGAGGGTGGCGGTATCGCCGTTGACCACCGTGATCGGATTGCCCGCCGAGTCGAACGACGAGAACACCTTGTCCTTGACCACCTGGTAGCAGGTGCCGGTCACGCCGCCGATACAGGGGACGACCATGGTCGGCTGCTGGGTGGTATCCAGCTTGAAGCCGCTGGTCACGCCGCCCAGCAGGCCACCGTTGACGCCGTAGGTGGGCGAGATGCCGAAGGTAAACTGATCACCCCCGAGCTGGCCCAGCACGGCATTCAGGTCGACTCCGAGCTGTTTGACGATGTTGCGCTGGACCTCGACGATCCGGACTTCGAGCTGCACCTGGTCCTTGCCGGCGATGCTGAGCATGTTCAGCACCTTTTCCGGCGACGAGACGAACTGCGCGGCGATCCGCGAGGCCTTCTCGGAGTCCCCGGCGTTCATCACCAGACCGCTCAGGATCACGCTGTCCTTGAGCGGCACAACCTTGATCGTTCCGCCGCTGATCACGGTGTTCAGGGTCGAGGACAGCAGGCTGGTGTCCTGTCCGACGCGGATGTTCAGCGTCAGAATCCGGCGGCCGGAGGCATCGAAGAAGGCCGCATCGGTCGCCCCGGCGGTCAGGCCGAGGACGTAGATGCGACGGGGGCTGCGCAGGACAGCGTCGGCCACCAGCGGATTGGTGACCAGCATGTCGCGCACGTCAGTCGGCAGCTCAATGATGGCCGACTTGCCCAGCGGCAGATCCAGAACACGGGCCCCGGCACCGGCGGTGAGGTCGATGCTCAGCGGACGGTCAGGCTCGGAGACCGGCATCTGCACCGGCGGGGCGGGACGGGTGACGCGGCTCGGCGGGCGATAGGTGTGCGATCCCGCCACCGGTCCGTCGGCCAGGGCCGGCGCGACGGTACCCAGCAGGAAGAGGCCGGCCAGGGGGGCGGTGAGAAAGCGACGGGTCATGGAGGATCCGCTCATTGGCGCACCGAAATGTTGCTGGTCTGACCACCGCGATTGATGCGGACGATCGGTTCATCCCCGGGCCGCTGGCCTGGCGCGACGCCCGTCGGCCCACCCAGGTCGGTATAGGCCCGCAGGGTGAGGGTGACCGGCCCGCTGGCCTTGGCCTTGACCAGGGCCTCTGCGTCGAGCGGCCCGACTTCCAGCGTGGCGGTGGCCGCCACGATCGACTTGGCGTCCTTTTCGGCCGCCGTGCTCTGGTCGAGCGCCAGGACGCGGACATTCTGCAGGATGGTTTCGGCGACGATGACCTTGCCGGCCGACGCGCCCTCCTCGCCGCCCGGCGTGACCCGGTCACGGGTCTGAAGCACATCGACGCGGTCGCCCGGCAGGATGAAGCCGCCGACGCCGGTTTCCGAGGTGATCGGGACTGACATGGCGCGCTTGCCCGGTGCCAGCACGACGGACAGGTAGCCGCCGTCGCCGCCGCGAACGATCTTGCGTGAGGTGATGGGCTCGCCGACCAGAATCGGGTCGCGGACGATCGCGCCCTCAACGGCCTTGGCCGGATCCGCACCACCGATCATGTCGCTGGCGACATCGGTGGCGATCGCCTTGGCCTTTTCGGCCCCCTCGGGGGCGGGCTGGGCGGCACCATTGGTGATGAAGGCGGCATTGACGGCCTCGGTCGGCCAGGCCTGCCAGGTAACATCGTCAGCGGTCAGGCGAGCGCCGATGGCCAGATCGCGCTTGGCGACCAGCACCTGGGTCATCGGCTTGGTGGCGGCGGGCGCGGCTGCGGCGGCCGGCGCAGCGGCAGGTGTGCCGCCCATCATGCGCTGCATCACCACGGCCAGGCCGATGGCCGCAACAGCGGCGACCAGGACGATCAGAAGGCGAACAGGGTTCATGCGCAGTCACAGGCCTTCGCGACGAGAAGCGAGATTTCGGCGATGCGCACCCTTCCGGATCACGCAGACGATTCGTCAGACAGCCTTTCTGGCCACGGCCATGCTCGCCGGTGCATGGTTAACACCGGCTAAAGTTTCAGCTTGAAGAGTCGAAATGTCCGCGCGACAGCCTGACGCGGGGACGCGGCTTCAGCGCAGGATGGCCGAGGCCAGCGCGCCGTCCGGGAAGGTCGCCAGGGCACCGATCGCGATGGCCACGCCATAGGGAAGATCGCCCCCTTGCGTGCCGAGCCTGCGCAGCCAGGCCGGGCTGCCGGCCAGGACAGGCTCCAGCCAGCCCGAACGCAGGGCCAGGATCACCATCGTCAGGGCACCGCCGGCCAGACCCGTGGCCAGCATGAACGGCACAGCTCCCGGCCAGCCGATCCACAGCGCGCTTGCCGCAAACAGCTTGGCGTCACCCCCACCGATCCAGCCGGCCGCAAACATGCCCATACCCAGGAGCAGGGCCCCGAAGCCGGTCGCCAGGCACAGGCCCAGGACAGCCAGCGGCGCTCCGCTGACAACCGCGGCCGGCACAAAGGCCGCCAGCAAGGCCAGCGAGATCCAGTTGGGAATGGTGTAGCTGGTCACATCCTTGAGCGCGGCCACAATGGCCAGAGCCGGAAAGACGGTCAGCAGCGCGATCTGGAATGCATGCATCTCAGCGAAGCCTCTTTGCCTGCCTCATTCTGGGACGATGGGATGAAGCAATGGTTTCCCGCCCAGCACACAAGGAAAAGGCCGCGACGGGAGCGCGGCCTTCGTGCAGATCGCGGCCGTCAGCTTGATCAGCTGGCGGCATTGGCCGTGGCGACCTTGGTGCCGACCTTCGTGAAGGTGGCCTTCAGGTTGGTGCCGAGCGTCGTGACGGCCGTCACGATCACGACGGCGATCAGGGCGACGATCAGGCCATATTCAATGGCCGTGGCGCCGGACTCGTCGTTCAGGAAGCGCTGAAAAAACGTCGTCATTCTCTTCTCCTGCTGTCCCCCGCAGGGGCCTTTTGGGCCAAGAAAAAAGGGTCGAAACCTTATGGTCTCGACCCTTCTTGTTCGGGCGTGGCCAGAACGCGTGCTGCCAGATTGCGAGCAGCCTGGCGTCGCTACGCGCCCAGGATCGTCCAGTCCGGAACCGTCCCCGCCGCAACCGGCGGGGCGGTCCCTGGAGATTAGCTGGCCGAGTTGGCGGTGCTGACCGTGGTGCCGACCTTCGTGAAGGTGGCCTTCAGGTTGGTGCCGAGCGTGGTGACGGCGGTCACGATCACGACAGCGATCAGGGCGACGATCAGACCATATTCAATGGCCGTGGCGCCGGATTCGTCGTTCAGGAAGCGGGTGACAAACTTCGACATGACTTGATCTCCTAAATCTTCGTTGGTTGATTTTGAGGTCTTCAAGCCGTCTCGACTTGCTCACCCCCGAAAACACGATCAATTTCGCCCAACCCGCTTAATGGCCAGTAAACACCGGAATAGTTTTCGGACTTTTTCTTTTGGTTTATTTGTATTTACTATTACCATCTCTTAACCAAGACCTTGAGAATTCAAAACAAGCCCTTCTGAATCAATGACTTTTGAGAAGGTCAGGTTGTCGCATCGGGGCGCAATTTAGTCTTTTGTTGACCATTCAAAGTCAGACTCGAACCGTGCTGGAGATCGAACTGGAACCCCTATGCGCCGCCTGACGCTCGCCCTTATCGCTGCCCTGACCGTTTGTGGGGCCGAAGCCCGGGCTGAAAACCTGTCGGTACCGACAGGCCAGGCCGCCCAGATCAGCCTCAATGGCGCTGTGCGGGATGTCGTGGTCGGTGATCCGCTGGTCGCCGACGTCAGCGTCATCAATGAGAGGACCCTGATCGTCCTGGGCAAGCGGGCCGGCGTGACCACCGTCCTGGCCTTCGACGCCAGCGGCAATCGCCTCGCGGACCGCCAGATCATCGTCTCGGACGTCGGCGGCGGTTCGGTCACCGTCTATAGAGGCGCAGCCAATACGACCAACTATGCCTGTGGCGCGCAGTGCACGCGCGTGACACCGGCGGCGGCGGTCAACTGATCCTGCGCGGCTAAACCCCTGATTAGGGACGTTCCCCTAGACTGCCCAGTGACCGCCGCTTCGGCGGCCGTGGAAACGGACCCTTCCGTCATGGCGCGTGTCGCCCGCCCCAAACGTCCGTCCAGGTCCTGGCCGCTGCGGGACCGCCTGCTGGCGCGCTTCGCCCGCGCCGAACGCGGTGCCACGACCATCGAGTTCGCCTTCGTGGCGATCCCGTTCCTGCTGCTGATTTTTGCGATCATCGAACTGGGCCTGGTGTTTCTGGTCTCCGTGACGCTCGAAAATGCCGTGATCGACTCGGCCCGCACAATCCGCACCGGTGAAGTTCAGACCGGCGGCGGCACGGCCAACACCTTCAAGGCGGCCCTGTGCACCCGGATGAGCTGGGTCGGGGCCTCCTGCACCACGGCGCTGACCGTGGACGTGCGAACCTTTTCGGGCTTTTCGACCACGGGCGCGGCCCTGAGTTCGAACAGGCCGGCATCGCCCTGCTGGGATCCGGGCGGCCCCGGCTCGGTCGTCCTGGTTCGCGCCTACTACAACTGGCCCCTGCTGACGCCCCTGCTTCAAACGGGCCTGCAGTCCGCCGGCGGCAAGCGTCTGATCACGGCAGCCTCCGCCTTCTCGAACGAGCCCTATTCCGACACTCCTGCGGCGACGGTGACATGCCCGGCTTGATGAAGCGCCCTGCCTCCCGGCTCCGGGGCCGCCTGAAGGGCTTCTGGCGCGATCAGCGCGGTGTCTCGGCTGTGGAGTTCGCCTTCATCGCGCCGGTCCTGGTCGTGATGTACTGCGGCCTCGCAGAACTGACCCAGGCGATGATGGCCCAGCGTCGCCTGAGCAATATCGCGTCGTCCATCGGCGACCTTGCCGCCCAGACCTCACAGCTGACCGATGCGCGGCGAACCGACATCTTCACGATCGGCAATACGATCATGGCCCCCTACCCGACCACCGCCCTGCGCATGTGCCTGGTCAGTGTCACCTCGGATGCCTCGGGCAAGGACACGGTCGACTGGTCGGAGAACTACAACAGCCACGCCAACTGCCCGGCCAAGAACACGGTGCTGACCAACGTGCCGGTCGGTGTCCTGCCGGCCAGCCAGAGCGTGATCATGGCCAAAGCCAGCTACGCCTATACCTCGCCGATCAAGTTCGTGATGCCCAACGCCATCAACTTCTACCGCACCTTCTATCTGCGGCCGCGGAAGTCCGAGACCGTCGCGCGGGTCAGCTGAGTCTAGCGATGTGAGACCCGGCGCACGACCCTGTCGCCGACCATCTGCAGGACCTGGACCAGCACCAGCAGCAGCACCACCGTCACGACCATGACATCCGTCTGGAAGCGCTGGTAGCCGAAGCGGATCGCCAGATCGCCGAGCCCTCCGGCACCGACCACACCGGCCATGGCCGTATAGGACACCAGGGCGATCGCGGTGACGGTCGCTGCGGCGATCACACCCGGCATGGCTTCGGGCAGCAGGGCCCACAGCACCACCTGGCGCCGCCGGGCCCCCATGGCGAAGCTGGCCTCGATCACGCCCCGGTCGACCTCGCGCAGGGCGGTTTCGACCAGGCGGGCAAAGAACGGCGCCGCGCCGGCGACCAGCGGCGGGATGGCCCCGGCCACGCCCAGAGAGGTTCCGACCAGGGCGACGGTCAGCGGGATCATGACGATCAGCAGGATCACGAAAGGCACCGATCGCAGAATATTGACCAGCAGCGACAGCAGACCGTTGGCCAGCCGGTTCTCCAGCATCTGTCCCCGCCCGGTCAGGAACAGGATCACCCCCAGGGGCAAGCCCAGCAGCACGGTCAGAACCATAGAGCCGCCCAGCATGGCCAGGGTGTCGAGAGTCGCCTGTCCGATCTCGGTCCAGTCGATATTGCCCATCATGCGCCCTCCCCCGGGGTGATCGGATCAACCCTGACCCCACCGGCCTGGAACCGGGCGATGGCCGCCTCGACGTCGCCGCCGGTCAGGGCCAGGGTCAACTGGCCATAGGGTGTTTCGCGCAGCCGATGGATCCGGCCGCCGAGGATCGAATAGTCGACGCCGGTCGCGCGGGCGACCTCGCCCAGAACCGGTCGATAGGTGGCCTCGCCGCGGAAGGTCAGGCGCACCAGCCGCCCCTCAAGCCCTACCCCGGCCGCCGGTTCGCCATCGGCCTCCCGCACAAACCGTCGGGCGGTCTCGCTGGCAGGATGCAGGAAGACATCCTCGACGCTGCCGCTTTCGACCACGCAGCCGTCTTCAAGGACGGCGACCCGGTCGCAGACCCGGCGGACCACGTCCATCTCGTGGGTGATCAGGACGATGGTCAGACCCAGTTCCCGGTTCAGATTGGAAACCAGCTCCAGGATCTGTTCGGTCGTTTCGGGATCCAGGGCGCTGGTCGCCTCATCGCAGAGCAAGACCTTGGGCCCCGTGGCCAGGGCCCGCGCGATGCCGACCCGCTGCTTCTGCCCGCCCGACAGCTGGGCCGGATACTTGGCGGCATGGTCAGACAGCCCGACCCGGGCCAGTAGCTCGGCGGTCCGCGCCTTCACCTCGGCCGCCGGCCGGCCGGCCAGCTTGAGCGGGAAGGCGACGTTCTGGGCAACGGTGCGCCCCGAAAGCAGGTTGAAGTGCTGGAAGATCATTCCGACCCGCCGCCGCAGGGCTCGCAGCCCCTCGACGCCGAGGGCCGTCACGTCGTCGCCATCGACCACGACACGGCCGCTGGTCGGGGTCTCAAGGCCGTTGATCAGCCGGATAAGGGTCGATTTCCCCGCACCGGACGCCCCGATCACGCCGAAGACCTCACCGGCCGCAACTGTAAGGGACACGCCGTCCAGCGCCGGCCTTGCGCCAGGCGCATAGGTTTTGGACACAGCCTCAAAGGCAATCACGTCGACTGGACCCTTACTTCGCAGCGCGCGGCGGCGCGGACTTCACGTACCTGTCCATCCAGGCCGACATTTCCCAGAGCGTGTGCATGGTCGACTCGCGGGCGCGATAGCCGTGGGCTTCGTTGGGCAGCACGACATAGCGGACCGTCGCCCCGGCCCCCTTGAGCGCCGCATAGAAGCGCTCGCTCTGGACCGGGAAGGTTCCGGAGTTGTCATCGGCCTGGCCATGGATCAGCAGGATCGGCTCATTGACCTTGGTCGCATAGGTGAACGGGCTCATCCGGGTATAGGTCTCGGTCGCTTCCCAGTAGGTCCGCTGCTCGGCCTGGAAGCCGAACGGCGTCAGGGTGCGGTTGTAGGCCCCCGAACGGGCAATACCGGCGCGGAACAGGTCGGTATGGGCCAGCAGGTTGGCGGTCATGAACGCGCCATAGCTGTGGCCGCCCACCGCGATACGGTCCTTGTCCGCCACGCCCATCGCCACCACCGCGTCGACGGCGGCCTTCGCACTGGCGGTCAGCTGCTCGATATAGGTGTCGTTGGGCTCGGCCCCGTTGACGCCGATGATCGGCATCGAGGGGCCGTCGAGAACGGCATAGCCCTGGGTCAGCAGGAACAGATGGCTGGTGCCGCCCGGTCGCGTGAAGCGGTTGCCGGTATCCACGGTCTGGCCGGCGACCGAGGCGTCGGTGAACTCTTCCGGATAGGCCCACATCAGCAGCGGCAGCGGGCCGTCACGGGTCTTGTCATAGCCGGCGGGCAGATAGAGCGTGCCCGACAGCTTTACGCCGTCGGCGCGGCTATAGGTGATGGTCTGCTTGCTGACCCCGGCGAACTGGGGCGCGCGATCGGCAAAGCGGGTCAGGGCAGTGGCCTTGCCGCCCTTCACAGCGTGCAGATAATAGTTCGGCGGCTCATCCTTGCTTTCACGCCGGGTGATCACCGTCTTGCCGGCCTCGTCGGCGAGGGCGACCGGAGCCTCATAATAGGGGGCCGCAGCCTGCCACTGGCGGGTGGTCTTGCCGGTCGCAAGATCCATCACCCCGACAAACGGGAATTCGCCCTTGGCGCTGGCCCCGGCTCCGGTGACGAAAACGCCCTTGCCGTCCGGCGTGAAGTGCAGAACCTCCTCGCCCCTGACGTTGACGCGGCTCAACGGCGAGCCGGGATCATTGTAGCGATCCTGATAGTTGCGCTCGAGGATCACACGGTTCGATCCCGGCTTGCCCGGATCGATTGCAATGCGCTTTTCCTTGCGGGTCTCCCACCAGCGGGTGGTCAGAAGCGCGAAGTCACCCCGCCCCCAGTCGATCCCGGCATAGCGCTGGTCAAGATCCAGAACTGAGGTCGGCGCTGCCGTGAACGGAGCCGCCAGGCTCAGGACCCGGTCGTGGACCGCCACCTTCTTGCGTGGATCGCCGCCGTCCTGGGCTTCGGCCCAGACCAGGGTGGCCGGGGCGTCTTCACGCCATGAAACCGAGCGCGGTCCGACGGACACGGCATCGAAGGCCGCCGGCAGGTTGTCGGCCAGCGGGCGGTCAGCCAGTTGCTTGACGAGGCCACCCCCGGCATCGAGCACATTGACCTCGGTCGGGAAGCGGCCGGCCGGCACCAGATAGCTGTAGGGGCGCTTCAGGCGGTTGGTCAGGATGAACTGGCCGTCCGGCGAGGGGGTGACGGCGGAGTAGAGGCCCGGCACGCCGACCGACGTCAGGCTTCCGTCGGCCAGGCTCACCCGCACCAGCTGACTGGTGAAATAGTGGTCGAACAGCGCCTCATCATGTTCCGAGGCCAGCAGGTCCTGGTAGGTCCGGATCGCAGCCGTGCGGCCGGCGGACTCCTGAATGATCGGCCCCTTGGGCGTGTCATCAGCGACCGGGGCCGAACCACGCCCCGCGGGGATTGCCGTGACCAGCAGGCCCTGGCCGCCGGGCAGCCAGTCATAGGCCGAGCCGAAGGCGGCATTGAGCAGCACGCCCTCGATCCGGCGCGCCGTGGCCGACTTTCGCTCGGCCACCCACAGTTCCAGCCCGTCCTTGCCATCGACCACGAAGGCCGTGCGGGCCCCGTCCGCCGACCAGCGCGGATCCATGAACCGCGTGCCCGGCGGCAGGGCCACAGGCTGCGACTTGCCGGTGGCCACGTCCTGGAAGGTCAGGCTGGTCATCCAGTTGGTACGGGCCTCGATCGGCCCGTTGCTGCGCGGATTGATCCGGTAGCCGCCCAGCCGCAGGATCGGCTCCGAAACCGCCGCGATGGGCGGCAGGTTTTCCCGGCCCAGCAGGGCCATCGTCTTGCGTTCAGGGCTCAGGCTGACGCCCGGCGTCTGCGGCGCATCGAGGATCTGGGCGATGGGGGCCGGCGGCATCTGGTAGCCGTCGGGTCCCGCCGCCAGGGCCGGTGCGCCACAGGTCAATGCTGTCAGGGCTGCGCTGGCGACCAGAGCCAGGACGCGGCGACGGAAGGTGGTCTCGACCATGAAGAGCCCCTCGGCGTTATCGGGTCCGGTAGAGTCAGCCCGGACATCCAGCGTGAAGGGCGAAAGGATTATGCGCGACAGCGGACGAGGGGAACGAAAATTCTGCGCCCGCCCCACCTTTCGTGGCGGGATCGCTGCAGAGACCCGGTCAGCCGCCTTCCAGGGCCCGGCTGATGCCCACCAGCAGGTCAGACGCCGTCACAGGTTTGGCGATATGGAAATCCGCTCCGGCCGCCAGGGCCTCCTCGCGGTGATGGAGCATGGCACTGGCACTCAGCACCACGATCGGCATTTTGTGCGGCGCGTCACTTTCGGCCTCATGCAGGCGAATGGCCCGGATCGCCGCCAGGCCGTCCATGACCGGCATCTGGAGGTCCATCAGGACGACGTCGAAGCTTGAGGCCTCGCAGGCCTGAACGGCCTCGGCCCCATTTTCCACAATGGTCAGGTCAGCATCGACACCGGCCAGGATCAGCTGGACGACCTTCTGATTGGTCGGATTGTCTTCGGCCAGCAGGACCTTTAGCGCCGCCTCCGGAACCGGGACCTCATCCCGGACCGGGGCCACCCCGTCGCCGACCGGATACAGGGGCACCGTAATCCGGAACAGACTGCCCCGGCCGGGTTCGGACTGCGCCGAGATCGTCCCGCCCATCAGTTCGACCAGGCTCTTGCTCAGAGCCAGACCGATGCCGGCTCCGCCAAAGGCCCGGGTGGAGCTCACATCAGCCTGGTCAAAGCGCTGAAACAGCCGCTCGGCCGTCGCGGCATCGAAGCCGAGACCGGAATCCTGAACGCTCACCGCAAGAACCGCCGGATCCGAAGCTGCCGAGGCCGGTTCAATACTGACGCTGACCTCGACCCCGCCGCTCGTCGTGAACTTGATCGCGTTCGAGAGGAGGCTGTCGATCACCTGTCGCAGCCGGAGGCTGTCGCCCTCAAAGGCCGTTTCCGTTCCCGCCCCGAGATCGACCGCAAAGGCCAGACCCTTGCTTCTGGCCAGGGCCGCCCAGGTCGTCAGCCCATCATCGAACAGTACCTTCGGCACAAAGGGCGAAACCACGAGGTCAAGCTGCCCTGCCTCAACCTTGGACACATCAATAATGTCAGACACCAGCCGCTCGAGCACCACACCCGAAGCCCGCATCAAGCCGGTCATCTCACGTTGGGCCGGGCTCAGATCCGTGAGGTCCAGGGCGCTGAGGATCCCGATGACCCCATTCAATGGCGTGCGCAGCTCATGGCTCATATTGGCGAGGAAATTGCCCTTGGCGAGATTGGCTGTCTCTGCCGCCAGGCGGGCGCTTTCCAGATCTGCGGTCATCTGGGTTGCTTCGGTGATGTCTCTCGCGACACAGAAAGCCAGCTCGCCGGCGATCACCGAGCGCCATTCCAGCAGGCGATAGACACCATCGCTACGGCGGTATCGGTTGATGACACTCCGACCCGCGCCATTCCGCAGCAGCGCTTCAGTTTGGGCCTGGGTCGGGGCCAGGTCTTCGGGATGCATGAATTGCCTGTAGGGCTGTCCCTCAAGCTCCTGGGCCGTATAGCCCAGTTGATCTTCCCAGGCCTTGTTCACCCGAACGAAATGCCCCTTGAGATCGACGATGCTCATCAGCTCGGCGGCGACGTCGAAAAAGGTCGTCAGGTTGGCCGCAGCTGCGCGCTCGCGCTCGGCCAGTTCAAGCGCCAGGGCCTGGCTGCGGGCCAGCGCCTCCTGGGCACGACGTCGCTCAATGGCGAAGCCTGCAAGCTCCGCGGCGGACTCAATGAAGACCAGGTCGTCCGCCGAGGGCTCGCGGACTTCATGGCTGTAGATGGCAAAGCTGCCGATCGCCCGGTGCTCGGCGTCGCGGATGGGCTCCGACCAGCAGGCCGCCAGGCCGAACTGCGCCGCCAGGTCCCGATAGTCGGCCCAGAGGGGATCAGTCTGGATGTCGGAGACCAGGACCCGGCGATTGTCGAAGATGGCTGTGCCGCAGCTGCCGACCTGTGGGCCGATCGGCAAGCCGTTCACCGCGTCGCAATAGGCGGACGGAAGGCCCGGTGCCGACCCGTGCACCAGAAGATGGCCGGTTTCGTCGAGCAGCAGGATACTGCAAATCCCCCGGGGAAGTTCAGCCTCGACCGCAAGGACGATGGCATCAAGCACACCCGCAAGGTCGCCACCTCCCGCCACGACTGTGACGATCCGACGAAAGGCCTCGAAGGTTGCCGACCGGCTCATCCCTTCAGCCTGACCTCATGAGGTCCGGGCATATCGCTTCCCTGTCTCATCGTGCCGGGCAGGTGGCGGCCAGAGCATCACACTGGATACGCTGACCGTCAAACTGCCCGGATCGACACGTCTGGCGGATCACCCTCGCACCTCAAACCGCCAGGCGGAAGATCGGTCAACAGGATGATGCCTCCACAGTCTCCCCAGAATGAGCAAAGTTCAAGCCTCAGGGCTGGCGGACCACCTCGCCGCCCTTCATCACGAAAACGGGCTTCTCAAGCGCGGTCACGTCGCTCAGCGGGTCACCGCTCACGGCGATCATGTCGCCATAGCGGCCGACGGCGATCTGGCCGACGTCCTTGCTCTGGCCGAGAGCCTCGGCGGCCGTGACCGTTGCGGACTGGATGGCCTGCAGCGGGGTCGCGCCGTACCGCACCATCACCGCGAACTGCTTGGCGTTGTTGCCGTGCGGATAGATGCCTGCATCGGTGCCGTAGACCATCTTGACCCCGGCCTTCAGCGCCTTTCGGAAGTTCTCGCGCTGGATCTCGCCGATATCGCGGTCCTTGCGCAGATTGTCTTCCAGCACGCCGTTCTTCTTGCCCTCGGCCTGGGTGTAGTCGGTGTTGTAGATGTCCATCGAGAAGTAGGCGCCCTTCTGGACGGCCAGCTTGATGCCCTCGTCGTCGACCAGGCTGGCGTGTTCGATGGTGTCGACCCCGGCCCGCACCGCCTCGCGGATGCCCGAGGCCCCGTGGGCGTGGGCGGCGACCTTCAGGCCGGCCATATGCGCCTCGTCGACGACCGCCTTCATCTCCTCATAGGTCATCTGCTGCTGGCCCGGCTCGTTGCCGCGCGAGAACACCCCGCCGGTCGCGCAGATCTTGATCACCTGGGCCCCGTACTTCTTCAACGTCCGAACCGCCCTGCGCGCCTCGTCAGGGCTGTCGCTGTTCAGCGGATTCTTTTCGTCCATCGACGGCGGGAAGAAGGTCGAGTCGCAGTGACCGCCCGTAGCCCCGAACGAGATGGCAGCCGTGACGATCCGCGGGCCGGGCACATAGCCCGCATCGATCGCCTCGCGCAGGCCGACATCGTCGAAGTCGGCCGCACCGACGTTACGGACCGTGGTGAAACCGGCCTCCAGCGTCTTCTTGGCGTTGGCGGTCTGCACCACGCTCCAGAAGCGATCAGAGTACTCCAGGCTGTTATAGCCCCCGATCTCGGCGAGGCTGTCGAGATGGACGTGCATGTCGATCAGGCCCGGCAGCAGGGTCGCGCCCGGCAGGTCGACGAGTTTGGCTCCGGCCGGAACGGCCACCTCGCCCTTCTTGCCCACGGCCGTGATACGACCGTCGGTGACGATGACCATCGGGGACTCGACATACTTGCCGGTCGTCACATCCAGCAGTCGGGCGGCACTGACCGCCTCGACGCTCGCCGCCTGGGCCGAGCCCGCTGCGCACACCATACCCGCTGCCAGCAGCGCCCTGAGTTCAACCCGCATGTCCGTCCCCGTCTGATTCCAGACCGTGACGCTAGCATGACCGGGGCCGGCGTCGATGACGGATCAGGGACGCTGGTCTACGGACTGGATGCTTTCGAGATAGGCGATCAGGTCACGGACCTGGTCGGCCTCCAGCTGGATCTGCGGCATCTGCGGATGGCCGGTCGAGATACCCTCGGCAAACGCCTCCTGCAGGTCGGCAACCGGATAGCGGCGGCTGAGCGTGCGGAACGACGGCGCCGGCGAGAGTGGGCTATCGCCGGTCGCACCGACCGCATGGCAGGTCGAACAGCGCGCCTCGACGAGAGCCCGTCCGCGCAAAACCGCATCCCCGACCGCAGCCGATGGCGCAGCCTGAGGCGGCGGCGGTGGCGTCAGCGGCGCGCAGGCCGTGAGGAACAGCAAAGCCAGACCCGCAAGACGCCGCATCCACAGTCTCCCTCAAGCCGCGCACAAGCGTGCGCCCCGCTCGTCTCCCGGACCTTGATCCGGGTCAAGCGACATAAGATCGTCCCCGGCCTCGACGCCAAAGGCCTGTTGTCGTAAGCCGCAGGACTACCCTGGGGACATGGCGGAATCGGTAGACGCGCCGGACTTAAAATCCGTTGGAGCAATCCGTGTGGGTTCGAGTCCCACTGTCCCTACCAGGGCCTCAGAACGCCAGGCAGATCTTCCCGAAGTGCTTCTGCGAGATCTGCAGCGCAAAGGCCGCCGCCAGATCGTCCAGCCCGTGGGTCGAGTCGATCACCGGCTGGATGCCCGAGGCTTCCAGCGCCGCGATCATGTCTTCCTGGTCCTGGCGCGAGCCCACCGTGACGCCCTTGATGGTGATGTTCTTGGACATGGCCAGAGCCGTGGGCACCTCGCCCGAGACGCCGGTCAGGACGCCGATCAGCGAGATGTGGCCGCCGATCCGGCAGGCCTGGATCGACTGGGCCAGGGTGCCCGGGCCGCCGATCTCGACCACCGCATGCACGCCGCCGACCAGCTTGGCGGCGGTCTCGCCCCACTTGGGGTCCTCGCGATAGTTGATCAGGTGGTCAGCGCCGAGCGCCTTGAGCCGCTCCAGTTTTTCGGGCGAGGACGAGGTGGCCACCACCGTCGCGCCTGCGGCCTTGGCCAGCTGCAGGGCGAAGATCGAGACCCCGCCCGTGCCCTGGACCAGCACAACGTCGCCGGGCCGGATGCGAGCCTCGACCATCAGGGCCCGCCAGGCGGTCAGGGCCGCACACGGCAGGGTCGCCGCCTGGGTCATCGACCAGCCCTTCGGCAGGCGGGTGAAGGCGGTCTCGGGCATGGCGACATATTCGGCCGCAAAACCGTCGGCGTGGTCGCCGGGCACACCCAACAGGCGCTCCAGCGCCGGGCCGCCGGCCGGCCAGTTGGGGAAGAAGGTCGACAGGACCTGATCGCCGACCTTGAACCGCCGGACACCTTCGCCGACCGCGACCACCTCGCCGGCCCCGTCCGACATCGGAATACGGCCGTCGGCCGTGCGGATCATGCCTGCCACGACGGCAAAGTCATGGAAGTTCAGCGACGAGGCCCGCACCCGCACCAGCAGTTGCCCGGGCCCGGCGACCGGATCGGGACGCTCCTCGATGACGATATGGTCCAGCCCGCCGGGGGCCTTCAGCGCTGCAACCTTCATGGCGTTTCCTCTGTCTGATTGTATGCGGCGCCGGGCTCGTGAAGTGGCGGCGTCCGTTGCGGGATCGAAGCGCCGTCAGGCAGTCGCGTCGATCCGCTCGATCTTTGCGGCCCCGGCTTCGGTCAGGGCCGCGACCAGTTCCTCAACGGCGGCGTCGACCTCGGCCGGGTCGCGGCCGCGCACCACCAGGTTGGCACCGTAAACGTCGGGCGGGCTGAAGAAGGGATAGCTGCCCAGCGACATGTCGGGATGGGCCTTGGCCACCGCTTCCAGCGGGGCGGCGATCAAGCCTTCGCCGCTGCCTGTGACGCGAACGGTCTTGCTGATTACCACCGCCCCGGTGCGCAGGCGCGGGCCCACATCCCCCAGCATGCCGCGCATGATCGCCGGGACGCCGGCCAGCACGAAGACGTTTTCCTTCTGGAAGCCGGGCGGGCCCTGGACCGGATTGTTCACCAGCACCCCGCCCTCGGGCACATGGGCCATGCGACGGCGGGCGGCATTGGGCTCACCCCAGCGCTCGCGCAGCATGGCCATGATCTCGGGATGTTCGGGTGCCGTGACGCCGAAGGCCTTGGCGACCGAGTCGGCGGTGATGTCGTCGTGGGTCGGGCCGATGCCGCCGGTGGTGATGACATAGTCGTATTTGGTGCGCAGGGCGTTGACCGCGTCGATGATCTCCTGCTCGACATCGGGCACCACCCGGGCCTCCGACAGGTCGACGCCATAGGTGGCCAGATATTTGGCGATGGCGTTGAGGTTCACGTCCTGGGTGCGGCCCGACAGGATCTCGTCGCCGATGATCAGAACGGCCGCTGTCACCTTGTCCTTGCTGGTCGTCATCGCCGCGTTCCCCTAAAGCGCTGTCATCTCTGTTTACCCCTCCGACTTAGGGCCGCCATGCTGCTCCCGCAACCGCTCGTTCGTGGCCGTCTCGTGAAGCGCTACAAGCGCTTCTTCGCCGGCATCGTGCTGGATGACGGCCGGGCCATCACCGCCCACTGCCCCAATCCCGGTGCCATGCTGGGCGTCAACCGGCCGGGACAGGGGGCCTTTGTGTCGTGGTCGGACGACCCCAAGCGCAAACTGCCCTGGACCCTGCAACTGGTAGAGACAGAAACCAGCCTCGTCGGCATCAACACGATGTTGCCCAACCGCCTGGTCGCCGAGGCCCTGGCGGCCGGGGCCATCCCCGAACTGACCGGCTACGCCGGCGTGCGGCCCGAGGTGAAATACGCCGCCGCCAGCCGGGTGGACTTCCTGCTGGAACACCCGGATCGCCCGCCGTGCTGGCTGGAGGTGAAGAATGTCCACCTCTCGCGCACCCCGGGCCTGGCCGAGTTTCCCGACTGCGTGGCGGCGCGCTCGACGCGGCATCTAGAAGACCTCGCGGCCCAGGTCGCTGTCGGACACCGCGCGGTGGCGCTGTTTGTGGTGCAGCGGATGGACTGTGAGGGTTTCAGCGCCTGCGCCGACCTTGATCCCAAGTTCGCGCGCGGCCTCGAGGCGGCGGCGCAGGCGGGGGTCGAGGTGCTGGTCTATGGCTGCGAGGTTTCGTCCGATGCGGTGCGGGTCGCTCGGCGGATGCCCTGGCTTGGACCTGGCCAGACGCCAGGGTAGCGCTCGCTCGTCGGCCTCAACAAGAATTGTCATCCCGGCCGAAGCGCAGCGAAGAGCCGGGACCCAGGGCCGCTGCGATGCGGTTGCCCCTAGGTCCCGGATAGCCTCTACGAGGCTTCCGGGATGACAAACAGAATTGGGGTTCGGCGATGGGTGCCCCCCACATGACATCGAATTAAGCTGCAATCGGCTCGCAACGCGCTACCCCTGCGTCGCGCCTTGGGGGAGCCGATCCGCATGAAAGCCAAGACCCTGACCGCTGTGGGCCTCGCCCTGGCGCTGACGGCCTGCGGGGCCTCGCCAGACGGCAAGGAAAGCGGCGGCATCGTCGCCCTGCGCGCCGTGCTGGCCTTCAAGGCCTGTACCGGCAAGCTGGAAGACAAGTTCGGGCTGAAAAAAGTCTCGGGCGTCAGTTCCAACGACATGGAGCCGGTGCCCACCGGCAAGCCCGGTGAGTGGGACGTGAAGTTCACCGCCGATGTCACCGAGAAGGTGTCCGGCCGGGTCACCCGCTACAAGGGCGTGTGCAGCGTGCGTCGCGACCGGCCGACGACGCTGCAGGCCACCTTCGTCAAGGAGATCAAGCCTGCGGCCCGTGAGGCCGGGGTGGTGCGGCGCGTTGCGCCCTGATCCGCCGGTGCCAGGCCTCGCGGGTCATTTCCCAGTAGAGTGAGGACCGCGTGCTGCCGTCCGGTCGCAGGCAGTCGCGAACGCCCATCGATGTGAATCCCGCTGCGGCGATGATCCGGGCTGACCGGTGATTGTCCAGCGCGGCCGTGACCCCGATCAGCCTCACGCCCAGTGCGTCGAACATCCAGCCAAAACTGCGCGCGGCCCCGCCGGCCCCGCCGCCTGAGCCCTGCAGGTCGGCCCGGCGCGCCCCCGCGATCTCGGCCGAGGCCCGCTCCGGCCAGACCGTGAACAGCGAGTAGCCGGCGACGGCGTCGGCCTCGTCCAGGGTGACCAGCAGCAGCGCCTCACCCCGCTCGCGCAGCGCGCCTGCCGTCTCGATCCAGGCCGTGACATTCGCCAGGTCTATCGGCCGTGGCAGATCGTAGATCGGGTCCGAAACGGCCGGGTCGGACAGAAGGTCCGTCAAGGCCGCAGCATCATCCGTCGTCGCGACCCGCGCCCGGCCTTCGAAGAGGTTCAGGTCCGGAGTGCGCACGGCGGCACGGATGGCGGCGGCCTCTTCCGGCGAGGCGGTCAGGACGGTTCGCGGCGCGGCGCTCATCCGGACGCCCTACAGCCCGCCCAGCTCGCAGCCGCGCGCCTTCAGCACCGGGCGCAGGGCCCAGTAGGCCGCCGGTGTCCGCATCAGCGGAATGCGCGGATAGAGGTGATGGATGATGTGGAACTGCATGCCCATGGTCAGGATATTGCCCAGCGGACTGCGGAAGGCGCGGGTGTCGCGATAACGGCCGATCTCCTGGGCCGGATGATGCGGGGCCCAGCTCAGATAGTACTGGATATAGGTCGCGGCCAGATGGCGCGGCAGCCACCAGACCAGCGCCGCCTCCAGGGCATGACCGCTCCAGGCCAGGCCGAACAGGATGCCGAAATAGCTCAGCCGATAGACGGCGGCGACCAGCATGGCGCGGCCGGCCTCCGGCGTGCCCAGCCGCTGCAGGGTCTCGCCATAGGCTCGGTCGGCTGCGCCGGACGGCTGGCGGTTGGCGAGGCTGCGGCGCAGGAAGTCCAGCGTGCCGGCCGCATGGGTCGAGATGTCGGGATCCAGCTCGGGGTGATTGGCGTGCTTGTGATGTTCGTAGTGGGTCAGGCGCGCCACGTCATAGGGCAGGACCAGTGACAGGGTCGAGATGTGGCCGATCAGCTCGTTCAGCCAGAACAGCGGCTCGCCGGGACGGGCAATGATCCGGTGCTGGGCCTCGTGGGACGGCAGATAGCTGAGCGCGATACTGACCGTGGCGATCGGAAAGGCGGCCCACAGCGGCAGCCAGCCCGACAGAGTCAGCGGCCACAGGGCAAACCAGACCGTCGTATTGGCCAGCGCCCAGGCCACCGAGCCCCAGGGCACGCCGCCCATGAAGCCTTCGGCGATGGATTTTTCCAGCCGGATCAGGCCGCGCGCATCGAGGGCGGCGATCTCGGCTTCACTGAGGACGGAGGCCTTCACAGCCAGCGCCCCTTGATCGTGGCGAACGCGCCCCACAGTCCGCCGACCAGCAGGCCGAAGACGATAGGCGACAGGCCGAAGGGCGCGGTCCAGTGCAGGCGCTCAAGGGTCTGGGCCAGCAGCGGGGCGAGGAATCCGAGCCCGAACAACAGGGGCATGATCCGAAACAGCCCCATCAAGATCTGCTGCATTGTCCGCCCGTCCTTGCCCCGTGGCTGCTCTGGACGACAGCCTGATCACAAAGATGACACAGGCGTCATTTTTGACAAGCCCTGCGACCGCCTTGCGGCCACAGCGAGACGATCTGGCAGAGGCGGTCATTGAAGTTTTGTGCTATCATTGCGAGACAAGCCCGCTTCGCCGGTTAACGCCCCCTGCGGTGCCCCTGCCTCTTTCGAGTATGCCATGACCCTTGACGACGCCCTTGAGATCGAAGCCGAAACCCGCACGGGTGCGATCAAGATTCACAAGGCCGAAGACTTTGAGGGCATGCGTCGGGCCGGCAAGCTGGCGGCCGAGTGTCTGGACATGCTGATCCCGCACGTGGTGCCGGGGGTCTCGTCCGACCATCTCGACACCCTGGCCCGCGAGTTCATCCTCGACCACAAGGCCCTGCCCGCCTGCCTGTTCTATCGCGGCTATCCCAAGACGGTCTGCATCTCGCGCAACCACGTGGTCTGCCACGGCATCCCCGGTGACTGGGCCCTGCGCGAGGGCGACATGGTCAATATCGACGTCACGGTGATCGTCGACGGCTGGCACGGCGACACCTCGCGCATGTACGGCGTCGGCGAGGTGGGCCCCCGCGCCCGCCGCCTGATCGAGATCACCTATGAGGGCATGGCCCGCGGTCTGGCCGCCGTGAAGCCGGGCGCGACCCTGGGCGACATCGGTCACGCCATCCAGTCTTACGTTGAGGCCCAGCGCTGCTCGGTGGTGCGCGACTTCTGCGGCCACGGCCTGGGCAAGGTGTTCCACGACGCGCCCAACATCCTGCACTTTGGCCGTCCCGGTCAGGGCGCGGTGCTGAAGCCGGGCATGTTCTTCACCGTCGAGCCGATGGTCAATCTGGGCAAGCCGGCCGTGAAGGTGCTGGGCGACGGCTGGACCGCCGTGACCCGCGACAAGTCGCTGTCGGCCCAGTGCGAGCACTCGATCGGCGTCACCGAAGACGGCTTCGAGATCTTCACCGCCTCGCCGGCCGGGCTGTTCCAGCCTGAGATCCTCGGGGGCTGAGGGCCACTCGCCCCCACCTGACCTGCCGCGCAGGTCGTCCGCCCCCAGAGGGGGCGGATGATTCCATCTTCCCCCTCCGGGGGAGGAGGATGCGCAGCATCCGGAGGGGGCCAGGATCAGCGCCGGTACTGCTCCACCCCCGCCAGCATCACCCGCTCGACCACGCGGTCGTCGGCCAGCACGGTCAGGGCGAACAGGCGGTTTTCCAGGCTGCGGTCGCCCGACAGCCGGCGCTTCAGCAGCGGCGTGGCCGCCAGGTCCAGCACCAGGAAGTCGGCCTCCTTGCCGGGGGCCAGGTTGCCGATCCTGTCGCCCAGATCCAGCGCCCGAGCCCCGCCCAGGGTGGCGAGATAGAGGGCGTGGAACGGGTCCAGAGCCTGACCGCGCAGCTGGCCGACCTTGTAGGCCTCGCCCAGGGTGTGAAGGATCGAGAAGCTGGTCCCGGCACCCACATCGGTTCCGATCCCGACCTTGACGCCATGGGCGCAGGCCGTCTCCAGCGGGAACAGGCCCGACCCCAGGAAGAGGTTCGAGGTCGGGCAGAAGGCCACCGCCCCGCCCTTGTCGGCCAGACGCTGAAAGGCGTCGCCCTGCAAATGCACGCAGTGGGCAAAGACTGAGCGCGGGCCCAACAGGCCAAAGCGGTCATAGACATCCAGATAGTCGCGGGCCTGCGGGAACAGCGCCGCTGTCTCTTCGATCTCGCGCGCATTCTCCGACAGGTGGGTCTGCATCCAGACGCCGGGATGGGCCGCCAGCATCTCGCCCGCCATGGCCAGCTGGCCATCGCTACAGCTGATCGCAAAGCGCGGCGTGACGGCGTAGCCCAGCCGGCCCTTGCCGTGCCAGTCGGCGATCAGACGCTCCATGTCGGCACGGCTGCTCTCGACCGTGTCGGTCAGCCCCTCGGGCGCATTGCGGTCCATCAGCGACTTGCCGGCGATCAGCCGCATGTCGCGCGCAAGGGCCTCGGCGAACAGGGCCTCGACCGAGCCCTTGTGGACCGAGCCGAACACCAGGGCCGTCGTCGTGCCGTTGCGCAGCAGTTCCTCGACGAAGAAGCTCGCCGCCTCTTTCGCATGGGCCGGATCGGCAAAGGCCGCCTCGGCCGGAAAGGTGTGCTGCTCCAGCCAGTCCAGCAGTTGCGCGCCATGGGCGGCGATGATGTCGACCTGCGGGAAATGGATGTGGGTGTCGATGAAGCCCGGCGTGATCAGCTTGCCGCTCAGATCTTCAACCGGGGTGTCGCCCAGCAGGTCGCGCAGCCCGGCAAAGTCGCCAGAGGCCACCACATGGCCGTCCTCGACCAGTAGCAGGCCGTCGTCGTGGAAGGCGACGGCGTCGGTGTTCCGCGTCGGATCGTCCAGCAGGTGGAGGATCGACGCCCTATAGGCTTGCACGGGAGATCCCTTCGTCATGGGTCACGCGCGCCGCTTCCAGGCGCATCAGCAGGTCGGCGGCCACCGAGACGGCAATCACCTCGGGGGCCTTGCTCTTCAGCTGCGGCAGGCCGATCGGGCAGGTCAGGCGGTCGAGCACGGCGTCGGAGAACCCGTCATCGCGTAGCCGGCTCAGGAACCGGGCCCGCTTGGTCTTCGAGCCGATCACGCCCAGATAGCCAAAACCGCCCCCGGCCAGGCCGGCCGAGACCAGGGCATAGTCCAGGGCATGGTCGTGGGTCAGGATCAGGCCATAGGCC